>CAMVFE010000073.1 GCA_947166705.1 uncultured Clostridia bacterium | reverse complement strand
AGATAGTAAAAAAAATGGCAATTCGGAAAGACGGGGATGCCCGCCGCCGTTTTCAGCGGTATCCGTTTATTACAAAAAAACGCTATCTTTGAGCGATATGGAGAATTATACGCATATGGATCTGTCCGCCTGGACCAAAGTCGGAGAAGGGGGGAAACGGCGCCACGTACGAGAACCCTTCGCGTCCGGACGTGCTTCTGAAACTGAACATACCCGGGCAGAACGGCCTGGAAACGGTGAAAAGAGAGTTTGACCTGTCCGCTTCCGTTGCAAAACTGGGCGTCCCTACGCCGGGTATGCTGGAGATCGTCCGCGTGGGGGACGCCTACGCCATGCTGATGGAACGGATCCGGGACAAGAAATCCATTTTCCGCATTTGCCACGACCAGCCGGAGCGGCTGGAAGAAATGGCCCGGCTGTTCTGCCGGTTGGGAAAGGAGCTTGCCGCCACGCCTTGTGACAGATCGGCTTTCCCCAGTCGCAAAGATATGGCGCTGGAGGGCCTGGAGCGCTCCTCCTGGCTGGGCAGGGAAGCCTGCGGAACCTTGCGCCGTTTCATCGAGTCGATCCCGGAAAGCGGCGGCTGCGTGCACGGAGACTTCCAGCCCGGCAATGTCATCCTGTCGGGAGATCGGCACTACTGGATCGACCTGGGCCGTTTCGCCTGGGGAGATCCCATGTTCGATATCGGCCATCTGTATCTTTCCTGCGTGGTGTATGCCTCCCAGAGGCAGGCGCAGGCCATTTTCCATATGAACGAGCAGCAGCTCAAGCTTTTCTGGGACCATTTCGCCAAGGCCTATACCGGCCGGGAAGATCATGCCGCCTTCGACCGCGAGGCCGCGCGCTTCGGCGCCGTGGACATCGTCGTCAGGTCCGCCTACGTGCCGGCTTCCTTCCTGCACCGGCTGTTTTTCAGGATGCACGTGAAACGGCTGATGAAATTCTTCTGACGGAAGGCGGGAACGGCGGTTTTGAAGCAATTTTTTCGTAAATTTGCCGCCCGTGAAAACGCTTTTGCTCATATTGTCGTTTCTGCTGTCTCTTTTGGGGGGCGGCAGGCATCAGGCGGAGGCGGTCGTTTCTTCCGAGGAAGGGACGTACTGCGTGGCAGAAGCTTCTTCCGATGCGAAGGACAATCTCTCACTGAACCGAGATATCTGCATCACGGCAGCGCAGGGGCAGGTTTTCTCCGGTGAGCGCGGCTCCAATTCCGTCTCGCTCCGGAACACCCATACCGGGCGCAGGACTTCGCCGCAGCCCCGCTCTACGGACCGCGTGGTCAAGGGCGGCAAGGTAATCGACAATAACCGTACACATCCTTTCCTGACCCCGGTATTCGTGCCGCTGTCGGGAATGCATATTTCTGAAAGGTATCTGTTCTCCATCTGCCGGCTCCGGTTATAGCGGAGAGGTTCTTCGCAGGCCGTAGCGGCCTGCCCTTAATGAAGAATCCTTTTACCCAATCAGAAATCAATCATGACAATTGTTTTGCTGCTGGTCGGCCTGGGACTCATCGTCCTGGGCGCAGACTGGCTTGTTGAAGGTGCCTCCTCCATAGCGAGGAAGGCCGGCGTGAGCGAATTCGTCATCGGCCTGACCATCGTGGGATTCGGGACATCCTGCCCGGAACTGGTGGTGAGCCTGACAGGCGCGCTCGAAGGGAATGCCGATATTGCCGTGGGCAATGTGATCGGCTCCAACATATTCAATGTCCTGTTCATCCTGGGACTCACGGCGCTGCTGCGCCCGGTGTCGATGACACGGGAAAACCGGAAATCCGATATCCCCCTGACCCTCGGCGTGACGGTGCTGTTCCTGGCTTTCGGCCTGAACCGGTCTTTGCTGGGGATCGGGGCCGGAAACGGCCTGAGCCGCTGGGAAGGGGCGCTTTTCCTGCTCCTGTTCGCAGGCTATATCATACATTCTTTTCAAAGTGGAAAGCCGTCCGCGTCGGAAGAAGCGGCAGGGAAGCCGCGGCCGGTCTGGCTGGCTGTCTTGCTTGTCTTGTCCGGACTGGCCGGCCTGATCTTCGGCGGCAATCTGTTCGTCGACAAGGCGACCGTGCTGGCAAGGGACCTGGGGGTGAGCGACAAATTCATCGCCGTGACCGTGCTGGCCGGCGGCACGTCGCTCCCCGAGCTGGCCACCAGCCTGGTTGCGGCCCTCAAGGGCCGTGATCAGCTGGCGCTTGGCAATATCCTGGGCTCGAACGTGTTCAACATACTCCTGATCCTGGGCGCATCCGCCCTGATCACGCCGCTTTCCCTCGCTTCCGTAACGCTGGTGGACGCTGCTGTCCTTCTGTGCAGCATGCTTCTGCTGCTCCTCTGGGCTTATACCGGCCGGAGGGAGCGGATCGACCGCTGGGAAGGGGCGCTGATGCTCCTGCTTTTCGGAGCATATTATTACTATCTTTTTATCAACTTGTAATCATGGAAATCCAATTCAAATCGGTCCATACCGGAACGGACCTCGTCATATCTGCCATCATCCTGGCCGCCGGCATCGGCCTGTACTTCGTC
>CAMVFE010000072.1 GCA_947166705.1 uncultured Clostridia bacterium | reverse complement strand
TCATTCCCTGCTGCTCCAGTCGCATAGCAAACTCATGCAGCATCTGGTCGATACGGTCCTCGACCATGACCTCGGGAATATCCACTTCGGCGTTCTCCGCCGCCTTGTCGATGGCCGCCACCCTACGATCGTTCTCCGCTTTCGATTCCGCCGCCTTCTCCAGCTTCTGAATCGCGGCAGCCCTGTCCCCCGCCTCCAGGTCGTAGCGGCTCAGGAAGAACAGGGTATCAATCTGTTCCGGCTTGATCCGGTGGGCCTTCTCGAACCAGGGCCTCGCCTCCGCCGGATTCTCCATCACGCGGTACCAGACCTGCCCCAGGTTATCCAGGCAGATGGGGTCCTCGTCGTCGTATTCGACCGCCTCCCGGTTGAAGCTGAGCGCCTTCTGCCGCCCCGCTTCCCATTTGTCCTCGGCCGTCATGGGCGCCGGGGTCTCCGCGTCCCCGTCCTCCGTCCTCACGGGCACGGGATCCTCCTGTTCCTGTCTCTCCGTCTCCCGGGCCAGGAAGGCTGCCTTCTTTCCCGCGTCAAACTGCTCGACGTAGAGGTATCCCAGCGTCTGATAAACCAGGCCGCTCGGCCCCTTCCGGTGCAGCTCCTCCATCTTCCGGACCGCCTTGTCCATTTCGCCCAGCCGGAAGCAGCACGCGGCGTAGTCCACGATCAGCGTCACCCGCTGGTCCGGCGTCATGCCCGGCGCCTTCTGATGCGCGACCAGAAAATCCTTCGCCTTCTGGTACTGCCCGTCGCGGATGATCAGCACCGCGTAGGACAGGATGAACCGCGCGTCGTTCAGCCCGTCCGCAAAGCACTCTTCATAGAGGCGGATCGCCTCTTCCTTATTGCCGTTTCTCTGTGCCCGATAGGCCTTGTTGGCCTTCAGCATCGTTCCCAGTCCCATTTCCGGGCGCCTCCTGTTTCATGAATCCCGGCGGGGCTCCTTCCGGGTCTCCCCGGCGCCTTCCCTGCCCTGTTCCTTTTCCGGCGGGCGCTCCGCGCCCTCCCGGCTCTCCAGCCGCCTCTTCAGCCGCCGGCGCCGGTATTGTAACTCATTTTGTATCTCTTGTACAGATGCATCCGGCCGCAGCCGCTCCTCCTGCAGCAGGATGATGGCCCGCTCCGTCAGCTCCAGCGCTCCCCGCGGATTCTTCCGGACGTGCTCCTCGTATTTCGCCAGCTCGATGTAGGGCGCCGCGCCGCCCCGGCGGGCTTCGATCATCTCCCGCCAGACCGCCGCCGCCTGCTCCCGCTCCCCGGCGCGCCGGTAGCTGTGCGCCAGCGCCGCGGAAGCCTGGGCGCCCATCCGGCCGGGAGTCGCCAGCCGGTAGCACCTCCGCGCCTCCTCCGGGCGGCTGAGGCGTTCCAGCGCCCGGCCCATGGAGTAAAGATCCTCGCTGTAGCGGATCCTCTCCGGATGCTCGTACATCCCCGCCATGTGCGTCAGCAGCACGCAGAGGGAAGCGATATCCTGGGCGTTGTGGTCCAGGATATCCTGCAGCAGCTCCTCCCGTCTTGTCTTCAGATAGTCAAAATACCGCTGGGGAACCTCGCTCCCCGGCAGGTCGTCCTCCCGGGGCTTCCCCAGGATCAGGGCCTCCAGCCGCCCCAGATTGCACCGCCCCAGCCGCATCTTCCAGAGCCTGCGGGCCGTGTGCAGAAGGTCCAGGTGGGGCTTGTCCAGGCAGTCCCGCTTCATGCGGTTCATCAGCAGCCGCCCCTCCAGCAGCGGAACGTCGAATGACGCTCCGTTGAAGGTGCAGATCATGTCAAACCGGTTCAGGCCCGCCTCCACGTGGCGCAGCAGGTACGGCTCCTCGTCGTAGTCCCGCATCAGGAACTGGTGCACCTCGAACCCCCGGTCCGTCAGGTATCCCATCCCGACCAGGAACGCCACCGTTCCGCTGCCGCCCAGCCCGGTGGTCTCCGTGTCCAGGTACAGAATCCGCCTGGGATCGAAATCCTCCGGCAGCTCCGCCGTGCTCATGCGGGCAAGCGTTTCCCGGCGCACCTCCAGCGCGCCCGGAAATTCGTCGATCGGCCGTACGGTGCCGATATGCCTGCAGTCCCGCTCAGGCCGTTCCCCGGCTTCGGCGCGTTCGCCGCCCCGGCTGCCGCCGACCGCACGCAGCTTGTCCCGGAGATTCATTTTGTCAGCTCCTTCAGCAGATGGATGGCCGTCGCCTTTCCGTCCTGTCCGATCTCGCCCACCGGCCCCGTGCAGGAGGGGCATCCGTTCCTGCATCCGCAGTCCTGCGCCACCTGCAGAGCCTTCTCCATCAGCATCTCCCGCATCCCGTAGGCCTTCTGGCTCAGGCCGATGCCGCCCGGGCAGTTGTCATACAGGATCATCGTGGGCTCCCCGGTGATGGGGCTCTTCACCTGATAGACCACGGCGATGTCCTGCGGGGAGCACATCAGGTACAGCGGACAAACGATGCGCAGCAGGTTCGCCACGCCCAGCATCCCGTTGCGCAGCGTGTCGCCGGGAATCTTTTCCGTCAGGTCCGGCGGCAGCGTCCACCAGGCGGCCGTCGTGTGCATGTCCGTCTCCGGCAGGCGCACGTGGCCGAAGCCCAGGGTTTCGTGGGTATCGAACCGGATCTTCTTGAACATGGTCACCAGCGCGGTCACCT
>CAMVFE010000071.1 GCA_947166705.1 uncultured Clostridia bacterium | reverse complement strand
CGCGGCACCGTGGCGACGGGCCGTGTGGAGCGCGGAACGGTGAAGGTGTCCGACCAGGTGGAAATCGTCGGACTGACGGATGAGAAGCGGACGACGGTCGTGACGGGCGTGGAGATGTTCCACAAGCTGCTGGACCAGGCGGAAGCGGGCGACAACATCGGCGCGCTGCTGCGCGGCGTGCAGCGGAATGAGATCGAGCGCGGCCAGGTGCTGGCGAAGCCGAACAGCATTCATCCGCATACGCACTGCATCGGACAGGTGTACGTGCTGACGAAGGAAGAAGGCGGCCGCCATACGCCGTTCTTCAACGGATACCGTCCGCAGTTCTATTTCCGGACGACGGACGTGACCGGGAACATCAAGCTGCCGGAAGGCGTTGAGATGGTGATGCCGGGCGACAACATCGACATGGAAATCACCCTGATCACCCCCATCGCCATGGAGCAGGGACTGCGCTTCGCTATCCGCGAGGGCGGCCGTACCGTGGGCTCCGGCGTTGTGGCCAAGGTCATCGAATAATTCGGTATTCTCCCGGAACGCTCCCCGCAGCGGGAGCGTTCCTTTTGTGTGCGGAGTCATTCCGCGGGAAGGATGGAAAATGTACGTTTATCAGACCAAGGGAACCTGCTCCACCGCGATGGAGCTGGAAATCCGGGACGGGATCATCACCCACTGCAGGATCATCAACGGCTGCAAGGGAAACACCGCGGGCCTCGCCCGGATGGTGATCGGACAGAAGGCGGAAGAGGTAGCCGCGAAGCTGGAAGGAATTCCCTGCAGGGGAAACACCTCCTGCCCCGATCAGCTGGCCAAGGCCATCCGCTCCTACCCGGTCTGAGCGGAAGGAAAGGAGCAGCCATTTGACAGAACAGATACCTACCAGGTTTGAGGACATGGACCTGTCCGCCGAGATCCTGAAGGCGGTGGAGGCCATGGGCTTCACCGAGCCGTCCACCGTCCAGGCGCGGACCATTCCGCTGATGATGGAGGGCGCGGACATCAACGCCATCGCGCCGACGGGGACCGGCAAGACCTGCGCCTTCGGCATTCCCATGCTGGAGTATGTGCAGCTGAAGGACAGCCGTGTCCAGGAGGTCGTGCTGGCGCCGACGCGGGAGCTGGCGCTGCAGATCGGCGAGGAGCTGACGCAGCTGGCGAAGTTCATCCAGGGGGTGCGGATCGCCGTGCTGTACGGCGGACAGAGCATCTCGAAGCAGATTACGCTGCTGAAGCGCCGGCCGCAGATCATCATCGCGACGCCCGGGCGGCTGCTGGACCACATGCAGCGGCGGAATATCTCGCTGGACGCGGTGCACACCATGGTGCTGGACGAGGCGGACGAAATGCTGAACATGGGCTTCGTCAAGGATGTGACGAAGATCATCGAGGCAACCCCCGGCGACCGGCAGCTGGTGCTGTTTTCCGCCACAACGAACCAGGATGTGCTGACCATCGCGTGGAAATACCAGCATGATCCCGTCGAGGTGACCGTCGAGGCCACGAAGGCGGACCGGCCCCAGATTACCCAGTATGTCATCGCCACCGAGCCTAACGAGAAGACGGATCATCTGATGTACCTGCTGGATGCGGACGTATACGGACGGGTCATGATCTTCTGCAACACCAAATTCATGACGGACAAGCTGACCAGCCGGCTCTGCCGCGAGGGATATGACGCCAGGTGCCTGCACGGCGATATCCCCCAGGCCAAGCGGAACGTGGTGATGAACGATTTCAAACGGGGAAAGTTCCCGATTCTCGTCTCCACGGACGTGGCCGCCCGGGGCATCGACGTGGACGACGTGGAGGCGGTGATCAACTACGATCTGCCCAACGAGAACGAGTACTACCTGCACCGGATCGGCAGGACGGGCCGGGCGCACAAGCACGGCGTCAGCTTTTCGCTGGTGACCTTCCGGGAGAGCGTCCGGATGGACGAGATCCTGAAATACATGCTGAGCCGGCCGACCCCGCTCCACTTTGAGGATGGGATCCTGAAAAACGAGGACGGCGAACCGTTCTTCGAGCATATCTGAAACAAACCGTATCCATTCCGGCGGATCCTCCCGCAGGGACTCCGCCATGAAGGGAAGCCGGGCCGAAAGGCCCGGCTTCCCCGATTTTTGGCAGAAGACTGAGAACCGCTGATTCACTGAGGCCGGCCTGCCATACCGGTGAAAAAGAAGGAAAGCATGGATAGCAGCTGAGGAAAACGGTTTTGAGTGGAAACTCAAGCCGTCAGGTTGTTTTTGATATAATCCGTGACCATGATCATGCGGTGCGTGGCGGTATCGGTATAGCTGTAAGGATTGTCTTTCTTTATTTCAGACGCGAATTCCTCCCGATGCCGGTCCAGCGTCAGCATGAATTCCATCAGCAGCATGCGGCACCGAAGCTCGCGGTTAGGCGCGGCGGAAATAAAAACTCCCGGGGAAAGTCCCCGGGAGCGAAGCGGAAATCCGTCTTATTTGCTCATCGCCTGCTGGACAGCCACGGCGACCGCCACGGTCATGCCGACCATGGGGTTGTTGCCGGCGCCCAGGAAACCCATCATCTCCACGTGCGCGGGCACGGAGGAGGAACCGGCGAACTGCGCGTCGGAATGCATGCGGCCCATGGTGTCGGTCATGCCGTAGGAGGCGGGGCCGGCGGCCATGTTGTCGGGATGCAGGGTGCGGCCGGTGCCGCCGCCGGAAGCGACGGAGAAGTACTTCTTGCCGGCTTCCCAGCGTTCCTTCTTGTACGTGCCGGC
This sequence comes from uncultured Clostridia bacterium, assembly GCA_947166705.1. GTDB lineage: Bacteria > Bacillota > Clostridia > Christensenellales > Aristaeellaceae > Aristaeella. The sequence goes on along the minus strand of CAMVFE010000071.1, from coordinate 143 downwards.
GACGGGATGCTGGAAGCGGGTCGGGTTGGTGGAGTTTCCGGTGATGGAAACGTCCGCGCCCTCATGCCACATGATGGCGACGCCTTCACGCACGTCGTCCGCGCCGTAGCAGTTGACCTTGGCCCGGGGGCCGTCGGAATAGG
>CAMVFE010000070.1 GCA_947166705.1 uncultured Clostridia bacterium | reverse complement strand
CTCTGATGGATATGGTCTCCTGACAAAAACTCCGTAACAACTTGACACGGTCCGGGAACAGGATCGCTTTGACAGGAGACGACCGGGCTGATAAAATCAGGCCGGCCATCAGTTTATCGGGCCGCGCGGCCGCCGCAGGACGGCAGCGGACGGAAAGGAGCCGGACATGGAGACCAGGGACTGCCCCATCGGGGTATTTGACAGCGGCGTAGGCGGAATCGGCACGCTGGCCGCCCTGATCCGCGAGCTGCCGCGGGAGCGCTTCATCTACTACGGGGATATGCTCCACGCGCCCTACGGAACCCGCACGACCGGAGAGGTCCGGGAGCTGGTGAGCCGCGTGGTGGACGAGCTGGAAAAGGACGGGATCAAGGCACTGGTGATTGCATGCAATACGGCGACGGGCGCCGCGGCCGCCATGCTGCGGGCGGAGAAGGAATACCCGGTGATCGGCATGGAGCCGGCGCTGAAGCCCGCGGAGGAGGCCTGGAAGGGCGGAAAGATTCTGGTCATGGCCACCCCGCTTACGCTGAAACAGGACAAGTTTCTCTCCCTGATGGAACGGTTCGGCGCCCACGCGGTACCGCTTCCCTGCCCGGGACTGATGGAGCTGGTCGAACGCGAGGACGGGGAGGGAGCCCGGAAATACCTGGAGGAGCTGTTCAGCCGCTGGCCGGCGGAGCAGGTGGACGCGGTGGTGCTCGGATGCACGCATTACGTCTTCCTGCGCCCCATGATCCGGGACATGCTGCCGGAGCGGATCCTGATCACGGACGGGAACGCCGGCACGGCCCGGCAGCTGCGCCGGGTGCTGGCGGGCCGGGGAATCCTGCGGACCGACGGGGAAGGCAGCACGGAGCTGCGGACCAGCGGGGATGAGCGGAAGCTGAGGCCCGTGATGGAACGCCTGCTGCGCCGGGCGGCGGAGATCGCGGCGAACCCGGAGGGACAGCGAGCCGGGACCGGAACGTGAAGGACGAAAGCGAATACAAAAGGAAAACAAAGGCCGCAAAAGGCGGAGGCAGGCCTGAGCACAGCCGGATAAGGCAGGACCCGATCCGCGCGAAAGGCATGAACTGAAAACAAAGTGGGGGAAAAGATGCCAGAAGGCACAAGTTTTCCTTTTCTTTTGGCCGGAAATATGATATGATCATTTTTGGCACGAACAGATGATCCCCGGGGCGGCCGGCAGAACGGAAGCCTCGAATGACAATTGAAAACAGGAGGAACATCATTATGGCTGAATTCACAACGACCAACATCCGGAACATCGCCCTCATGGGTCATGGCAGCGAGGGCAAGACGACGCTGACCGAAGCGATGCTCTTCGCTGCCGGAGTAACGGATCGCCAGGGCAAGGTCGAGGACGGCACCACCGTTTCCGACTTTGATCCGGAGGAGAAAAAGCGCGGTTTTTCCATCAGCGCCAGCTATGCTCCGATTCCCTGGGCGGGAAAAGTGATCAACACGATTGACGTTCCCGGATATTTCGATTTTGTCGGCGAGCTGATGGGGCCCCTGCGCGTGGTCGAGACGGCTGTGATCGTCATCGGCGGCGTCAACGGGCTGAGCGTCGGCGCGGAGAAGGCCTGGGACTATGCCGGGGAGCATAAGCTGGGCCGGATGTTCGTGGTCAACCAGATGGACCGCGAGCACGCGAATTTTGAGAAGATTGTGGCGCAGCTGCGCGAAAAATACGGCAGCAGCGTGGTTCCGATCCTGCTGCCCCTGGGCGAGGGCGCGGGCTTCAAAGGCGTGGTGAATGTGCTGGAGCGCAAGGCCTACGAGGGCGCCTACAAGAAGAGCACCGAGGTGCCCGTTCCCGCGGCGCTGGAGTCCGAGATCAACGAAGCCTTCGAATACCTGACGGAGCAGGCCGCGTCCGCGGACGACGAGCTGATGATGAAATACCTCGAGGGCGAAGAGCTGACCCATGACGAGATCATGGAAGGCTTCCGCAAGGGCATGAAGGACGGATCCATCGTTCCCGTCGTGGCTTGCAGCGCGCTGACCGGCGTCGGCATTGCCCGGACGATGGACCTGATGGCCAAGTACCTGCCGTCCCCGGCGCACGAAGGCCTGCACCAGACCGGCACCAACCCCAAGACGGGCGAGGAAGTGGTTCGCGAATGCAGGGACGAGGAGCCCTTCAGCGCGCTGGTGTTCAAGACCATCGCCGACCCGTTCGTCGGCAAGCTGAGCCTGTTCCGGGTGTTCAGCGGCATGATCACCGGATCCACTACGCTGTACAATGCCAACAAGGAAAAGACCGAGAAGGCCGGCGGCCTCTTCAGCCTGCGCGGCAACAAGCAGACGGGCGTCGAGAAGCTTCACGCCGGAGACCTGGGCGCGCTGGCGAAGCTGCAGTTCACCTCCACCGGCGATACGCTGTGCGATCCCGCCAATCCCGTGGTCTATCCGCAGATCGTGTTCCCGGAACCCTGCTTCACCAAGGCCGTGTACGCCGCCAAGCAGGGTGAGGAAGACAAGGTATTCAGCGGCCTGAACCGCCTGGCCGAGGAGGATCCCTCCATCCGCATCACCAAGAACGCCGAGACGACCGAGACCGAGCTCTCCGGCGCGGGCGAGATGCATCTGGATGTGATCCGGAACAAGCTGGCCTCCAAGTTCGGCGCCAACGCCGTGCTGCAGGATCCGAAGATCCCCTACCGCGAGACCATCCGGAAGACCGTGAAGGTCCAGGGCCGGCACAAGAAGCAGACCGGCGGCCACGGCCAGTTCGGCGATGTATGGATCGAATTCAGCCCCATCACGGACAGCGACACGGATTTCGAGTTCGTGGATGCCGTCGTGGGCGGCGTGGTTCCGCGCAACTTCATCCCCAGCGTCGAGAAGGGCCTGCGGGAAAACCTGGTCAAGGGCGTTCTGGCCGGATATCCCATGGTGCATATCCGGGCCAAGCTGTACGACGGATCCTATCACCCGGTTGACTCCTCCGAAATGGCCTTCAAGACCGCAGCCCGCATCGCCTACAAGAAGGGCTGCATGGACGCGAGCCCGGTGCTGCTGGAGCCGATCATGCACGTCGAGGTGCTGGTTCCCAACGAGTACATGGGCGACATCATGGGCGACATGAACAAGCGCCGCGGCCGCATTATGGGCATGAACCAGAAGGGCAACATGCAGCTGCTTGAGGCTGAGGCGCCGCAGGCGGAGATGTTCAAGTACGCGACGGACCTGCGCTCCATGACGCAGGCCAGGGGTTCCTTCTCCATGCGGTTCGAGCGCTACGAGGAAGTGCCCGCAAACGAGGCCCAGAAGATCATCGCCAACGCGAAGATCGAGGACGACGACGAGGAGTAATTTCCCGGAATCCCGGATTACCGCAATTCATCCCCCTCCCGCAAGGGGTTAGTGTAAAGTATTTACGGGAGAATTGAGTTTGCGGGAGAAAGGAGCGCAAA
>CAMVFE010000069.1 GCA_947166705.1 uncultured Clostridia bacterium | reverse complement strand
CGTCATGCAGGAAGCCGATGCCGATGACGCACTCGCCGGTGCCCACGTTCTTGGAGGGGCCGGAGCCGGACTTGGTGTAGACCTGGATGTTCTTGTCCAGGTCGACCAGGTACTTGATGCCCTCGTCATGGCCCTTCATCTGCAGCATGGTGTTGACAACCAGCTTGGCCGTGCCGGCGGTGTTGTAGTTGGACAGCCAGATCAGGCCCTTGTATTCGGGCTTGAGCAGATCGTCCCAGGTCTTCGGGGCTTCCAGGTTCAGGCGGGCCAGCTCGTCCTTGTTGACCATGAAGCCCAGGATGCCGGTGTAGATGCCGTACCAGTAACCATCCGGATTCTTGTACATATCCTTGCTGATGTTCGCCGCGTTGACGGGCACATAGCTGTTGTCCAGCAGGCCCTTGGCCGCCGCTTCATCGTAGGGGTTGTTGGTGCCGCCGAACCAGACGTCCGCGGAGGGATTGCCGTTCTCCTCCTCGATCTTGGTGGGCACTTCGCCCGTGGACAGGCGCTGATACTGGGTCTTGATCCCGTAGATTTCCTGGAAATGGGTGACGGCCGCGGCCAGGTACTCCTCCTCGCAGGAGCCGTAGACCACCAGCTCGCCTTCCTCCTTTGCAGCGGCGACCAGATCCGCCGGCGCGCCGACCTTCTCTTCCGCCAGGGCGGCGCAGCAGCTCAGCAGCATCGCCAGGGAAAGAACCATCGCAAGCACTTTCTTCATTTTCCTTGTCCTCCTTTATTCTTTTTACGCCGCGGAAAAACGGCGGAAAATCCGGACGCCAAAAGCAAATCCCGCAGTCCGGGTATCCTCTGTTTTCTTTCAGCCCGTTTATCTTATCACGCTCCGCCCTTCCTGTCAAGAATGGGAGATATTTTTCCGGATACCGACAGGGCAGGATTCCCCGGGTTCCGGAGTCGGAATCCGGAGGTTTCGCGTCCGGGCCCTTATTCCGCCCGGACGGTCGCGCAGACAGGTTCGAGCCCCTCCGCCTCGACCTTCAGGGTGATCTCCCCGGCGCCGCGCGGCCTGATCACGGCCATGGCCCGTCCTTCAAAGGAGGCAAACTGTCCGGCGCTGAATTTTTCCGTGCTCTTCGGGTTGCCCGTTCCCAGCGCCAGCAGCTCGCCGCATCCGGTGACGGCCGCCCTGATCAGCTTTTCCGTCATATGGCTGACCTCGCCGTTTTCCGCCTTCAGCAGGATTTCCACATAGCACAGGTCCGTATCGTCCGCGCGGATTTCCGTCCGGTCCGGCTTCAGCTCCAGGTGGACCGGGCCCTCCGCGCTGCGGATCGTAAAGCGGCCGGTCTCCTTTCCGTCCGCCAGGGTGACCGCGGTCAGCTCGCCGGGCTCATAGGGAATATCCGCGTACCCCTTGAATTCCTTCAGTTCACCGCTTCCGGCCTCCCTGCCGTTCAGCAGCAGCCGGAAGCTGTCGCCCGCGCCGAACACGTTCACGCGGACCGGCTTTCCTTCCCAGCCGTCCCAGCTCCATCCGGAGCAGGCGCTGAAGGTTTCCCACATGCCGTGGATCAGGGTCTTTCCGCAGTTCCAGGGATAATCCACCGCGATATAGGGATCCCTGCGCTCACCGAAAACGATCTGCCGGTAGTAGCTCATCGGCCGGCGGAAGCCGGTGATGTCCATGTCGGAGCAGTAGGCGATGTACCAGGGATAGGCGCCCATGAAGCCGGCCGGGCCGCCGTCCTCCTCGTATTCCATCTTGCCGATGCCCGCCTCGCCGATATAGTCCCATCCCGTCCAGGTGAAATCGCCGATCGCGTGGGGGCTGGCCTGAATGACCGCCCAGTTCTCCGCGATCTGCAGGGGAATGGTTTCGCTGCCCACCAGCACCCGGTTCGGGAAGAGCTTTTTGTCCAGCTCATACCGGGAGGTCGCGTAATTGTATCCGCAGACGTCCAGCAGGTCGAAGCTCTCCCGCGTGGCCGCGGTCACCAGCTCGGAATCGTTCAGCCGGGCCATCGCTTCGCCCAGGTTCGTCATGGCCTCGTTGATCTCGGCGCCCTGGCTTCCTCCCATCATGGCCGCCAGCCGGTCCATCACCGCCAACATGGTGTTGATGGAGTTCATCACATACCGGGTGCCGTCCAGGGAGCGGATCTTCTCCGCCAGCTTCCGGCCCCAGTCCGCGCCGTTGGGCGTGCCGGTTTCCGGAATTTCGTTTCCGATGGAATAGAGGATCACGGAGGGATGGTTGAAATCCTTGCCGATGAACCGCTCCACCTGCTCCTCCCAGAAGAAGGGGAAGGACGAGGCGTAGTCCGTTGCGGTCTTGTTCCGCGTCCACATGTCGCTGATCTCATCCATCACCAGCATGCCCTTCCGGTCGCAGGCGTCCAGGAAAGCCTTGCTGATGGGGTTGTGCGCGCTGCGGACCGCGTTGAAGCCGGCTTCCTTCAGGATCTCCACCCGGCGCTCCTCCGCCCGGTCGATCGCCGCGGAGCCGATCAGCCCGTTGTCATGGTGCACGCACGCGCCGCGCAGCTTGACCGTCTTCCCGTTGATCCGCAGGCCGTGCTTCGGATCCAGCTGCAGCCTCCGCACGCCCAGGCGGCAGCAGTCCTCGTCCAGCACCCGCCCGTCCCGGACCAGGCAGGCCTTCACCGTATACAGATAAGGATCCTCCACGCTCCAGAGGTGCGCGTTCTCCAGATACAGCCGCTGCCGGGCGGTGATCCTTTCACCCGGCCAGGCGGTCACCGCGGTCTCCCCGCTTATGACCTCCTTCCCCTCCGCGTCCAGCACCGCGGTCTTCAGCAGCAGCGGGGCCGTCCTGTGACCCGCGTTCCCCACGGCCAGGCTGATCTCCGCCACCGCGCCTTCCCCGTCAATTTCCGGAGCGGAAACCCGGAAGCTGTCCGGCACGATATGCACCAGCTCCGAAACCAGGATTTTCACATCCCGGTAGACGCCCGCGCCGGAATACCAGCGGGAGTCCTGCGACGTATGGAAGGATACGCTGATCCTGTTCTTCTCCCCATAGCGGAGAAAGCGGTTCGCTTTCACGTAGAAATTGGTGTACCCGTGGGGAAATCCGCCCGCGTAATCCCCGTTGATGAACACCGAGGCGTTCATGTACACGCCTTCGAATTCGAAGATCACCAGCCGGTCCTCCCATTCCGCGGGGACGTCGAATTCCTTTTCCACGGTCCGGGCGACTGCGGGATAAAAAGCGTTTGCGCCGCCGTTGGGGCTGTCCGCGCTGCGCTCCTCGTCCAGCATCAGATCATAGGGCAGGGTGATCTCCTTCCGGTCCGCGGGCGCGCCGCCCATCATCGCCCCCATCCCCGGGGCCGGGCCGGTTATCCATCCTCTGTTGAAGCTTTCCCTCAGCATGTTCGGTCCTCCTTCAGGCATTCGTTCTCCCCCGGAAATCCGGGGCGCGCGGCGGTTTTCCTCCGGTTTTCCTCCGCCGGTTCCGATTATACGGGCAACACGGTCCGCTGTAAAGAAAACATGGACGAATGTCCACGTTTTTCTGCCAGATTTGATAAAAGGATGCCCCCGGCGCGGGCGAAGAGACAGCGGTGGGGGGCTGCTTCCGCGCTCCCGCCGGGCCCGCCCCGGCGCACAGAAAAAAGCCGGCGGAACGATTCCGCCGGCTGCGTTGGTTTTCTGTGCCTTACGCCCAGGGATTCTCCGTGGGATAGGGCAGGGACTTGGGCTGATTGTACGCGATATCCTTCACGCCCAGGAACTTCATGACCTCGAACAGGGTCTTGCCGTGATGGCCGAAGGCCACCGCGCCGTGGTGCGGATAGCGCTTCTGGATCAGCACGTGGCG
>CAMVFE010000068.1 GCA_947166705.1 uncultured Clostridia bacterium | reverse complement strand
GGCCGTAGCTGGTCCGGTACTTCAGGCGGCCCAGGATCTTGACCAGCTCGTGATGGATGCCGTGCTGACCGGTCTCGAACACCGCGTTCTCGCCGGCCTCGCGGATCTGGTTTTCCACCTCGCGGCGGGCCTTCTCCACGGTCTCCTCGATGCGGGCGGGATGAATGCGCCCGTCCATGATCAGCTTCTCCACCGCCAGGCGCGCGACCTCGCGGCGGACCGGGTCGAAGGCGGAAACGATGACCGCCTCGGGCGTATCGTCGATGATGAGATCCACGCCCGTCGCCGTCTCGAGCGCCCGGATGTTCCGGCCCTCGCGGCCGATGATGCGGCCCTTCATGTCGTCGTTGGGCAGGTTGATGACGCTGACCGTCGTCTCCGCCACGTGATCCGCGGCGCATTTCTGGATGGCGAGGGCCACGATGTTGCGGGCCTTCTTCTCCCCGTCCTCGCGGGCTTTGGTCTCGATATCCCGGACCATGGCGGCGGCGTCGTGGTAGGCGTCGCGCTGCACCTTGTCGATGATGATCTGCTTCGCCTCGTCCCGGGTCATGGCGGCGACGCGCTCCAGCTCGGTAATCTGCCGGCCCTTCAGCTCGTCCAGCTCCGCCTTCTGCCGGGTCAGGTCCGCCGCCCGCTCGTTCAGGCCGTCCTCCCGGGTCTCCAGGGCGGTGGTCTTCCGGTTCAGGGATTCCTCCCGCTTGTCCAGGGCTTCCTCCCGCTGATCCAGATGGCGCTCCGCGCGCTGCACCTCGTTGCGGCGCTCGCGCATTTCCTTCTCGTTCTCAGCCTTCTCCCGGTCGCTATCCGCCCGGGCCTTCAGGATCTCCTCCTTGGCTTCCAGAATCTTTTCCTTCTTGTAGTCCTCGGCCTTCTTGACGGCGTCGTCGTACAGGCGCTTGGCCATGTCCTCCGTCCGGCCGATCTTCTTTTCCACGAAATTCTTCCGATAGGTAAAGCCGGCAAATCCGCCGCAGGCGGCGGCCGCCAGCGCGATCAGAATACAGATGATCGGGCTCAAGTAATCCATTCCCTCCCTTTCGTTTTATTCTCAGATCCATTTCCGGTTGACCGACCGCCGCGCCTCCCCGCCCATCGGCGGGCACGGCACGACAAAAAGCCGCGAAGAAAAATCCGCGGCTGAGCGCTGCTTCCAAACATTACGCAAAAACTGCCTGCGGGCCCCCGCCCGCCGGGCGAAATAGCGAACCAGATCTATCGAAAACAGCAGGCGGGAAAAACCCCGCTTCAGCCGATCAACTTATCCTAATAGGATATTACGAATTTGTCAAGAATTATTTGCGGAAACGTCCGGATTCTGCGGATCTTTCCTGATGATGCGAAAACCTCCGGGCCCGCAGGCCCGGAGGTAAATGCCCTTTTCCGCAGGGACGCCCGTCCCCGCTTCCGTGATCAGGGCTGCTCCTCCGTCTCCCAGGCGGAGACGAAGTAGATGATATCCTTCAGGGGGCGGCGCTTGCCGCTGCTCAGGGCGTTGACCTTCTGCCAGTTCTTTCCGTCCCGCCGGAAGACCACCGTCGCCGAGGATCCTCCGTCCAGGTTGTAGGCGTTCTTCACATCCGGGAAGGAGGCCGCCAGCTCCGCGAACTGATCGATGGTCATCCCGACCGATCCGGCGTTCTCCGGTCCCTCGCAGGTCAGCAGCAGGTACTCCAGCGGGCCCGTCTGGCAGATGGCCATGCGCTGGGCCGGCTTGCCGCTGCCGATTTTCCCCAGGTTCACGCCGTACTTCGGCTTTCCGTCCACCACCAGGGCCGGGCCGAAGGTGAAGATGTTCACCGCGTCCGCCAGCAGCGGCTCCACGTCCTGGTCCTCCGCCTCCTCGACGATATGCAGGTCCCCCGCCCGGTCGATGACCAGCACATCCATCCGGCCGTCCGCCTTCATGCGCAGCAGCTCGCCCTGGCGCATCAGCACGCCCCGGACATAATCCTCCCCGCCGCACCAGTCGCCGTTAATGGCGATCACCGACTGGACCCGCTTCGCCAGGTCGTGCCCGAAGGTCACGCCCGGATGCGTCGGCGGCGAGGCCAGCAGGGTCCGCAGCTGCGAGGGCCCGGCGATGCGAACCCGGGCGTACTGGTAATCCGTCTCAAACATCCGTCCCGCGCCGAAGTTCACGGTGATCGAGGGATCCGCGTATCCCGTCGGGTTATCCGCCCCCTCCGGGTACAGATAGGCGTCCTCCTTCGGGGGAATGCTCTCCGCCAGGTCGTCGCGGTCCACGGCGATCTCCGCGATCCGCCCCTCCGTCAGCGGGGGCAGCTCCAAAGCCGGCGCCGCGGCGTCCTCCGCGAAGCTCCCGGCCAGCAACGCCAGCCCCGCCAGCAGGCCGGCCGCCCGGGCGGCTGCCCTTCCAGTTCTCATGCGCGTTCCCCCTTCTGTTCCGGATCCCGGCGCGTATTTCCGCCTCCGGGAATACCGGGCAAATAACAAATATAGCCGAATTCCGGGATAAAATCAATCTTTCCGGCCAGATTTCCGTCCCCCGCCGGTTACTGTTCGCAGCATACGCCAGGCGGACAGCCGCCCTTGCCAAACGCCCGCCCGGCTGATAAGATAGTTCCTGTAATTCTTCCGACAGGGAGTGAACTCAAATGAGGAATATGTCGCGTTTCCGCCGGGCCGCCGCGCTGCTTTCCGCCCTGCTGACGCTCCTGTGCGCCTCCGCCCCGGCGGAGGGCAGCCCCATCCGCGGCTACGACCCGGACGCCGGCTATGTCTACGTCACCTTCGGCTCCTATCCGCAGACGGCGGACGGCGGCGTCCGGCCCATCCTCTGGCGGGTGCTGTCCGCGGAGGACGGGCGGGCCTTCCTGCTGAGCGAATACATCCTTTTCGCCCGCTCGCTGCACACCAGCCTGAAGGAGTACCGGGACGTGCTGCGGGGGGATTTTGCCGGCACGGAGCTGTGCGCCTACCTGAACGGCGGATTCGCGGAGCAGGCCTTCACGGAGGCGGAGCTTTCCGCCCTTCAGCCCTTCGGGAATTTCGGGCGCGTCTTCATCCTGTCCCGGGACGAGATGAAGAACCGGGCTTACGGCCTCGGCGTCACGAACCAGGGCACCACCAGCATGAAGAAGATCACCGAGGATCCCGGGGTCCGCGCCTGGGGAACCGAATGGGCCGTGAAGAACAACGGCTTCCCGCCGGACGAGTATCCGGATCCGAAGGCCCGGGTCGTCGGCCGCGCGGGGGCGAAAATCAGCCAGGGGGAGATGCGCCTCTTCGTCTATGCCGCGCGGGACGGCTCCACCAGCCCCTACTGGAGCCGCACCCAGTCCACGAAGGACGCCCGCCACGCCAACTGCGTCAAGGGCAACGGCAGCATCGGGCACATTGAGGTCGGCCGGGACAACGAGGGCGTCCGTCCCGCCGCGTACCTGGCGCTGGACGCCGTGACGGTTCTGGGCGGCTCCGGCACGATGGAGGATCCCTTGGCGCTCTCCGCCGGCGCGGGCGCGCCGGAAGGAGCGGCGGAATGAGCCGGCCCGCGCGGGCCCGGCTCCCGCTGATCCGCCTCCTCACGCTTTTCCTGCTCCTCCCGCTGCTTTCCCTTCCGCCGCTCCCGCCCGCCGGCGCCGCGGCGGAGGAGCCCGCGCCCCGCAGCTTTCTGCTGACCGCCCGCGCGAAGCGGGAGGCTGTTCCCGTCTATGCCGCGGCGGACCGGGCCTCGGAAAAACTGGGGGAGATCACCCCGGAAGCCGGCGTCCCGGCGCTGGGGGAGGAGGGCGCCTTCCTGCGGGTGCTGCTGGACGGCCGGCCGGGCTTCGCACCGCGCAGCGGCGTCGCGGTTTC
>CAMVFE010000067.1 GCA_947166705.1 uncultured Clostridia bacterium | reverse complement strand
GGCGGCGTGGACGGCCTGATCCACATCACCGACCTGAGCTGGGGCCGCGTCAAGCATCCCAGCGACGTCGTGAAGCCCAACCAGGAAGTGGACGTGAAGATCCTGAGCCTGGACCGGGAGCGCGACCGCATTCAGCTGGGGTACAAGCAGCTGCAGCCCCGGCCCTGGGACAATGCCGCCGAGAAGTATCCGGAAGGCAGCATCGTCGTGGGCAAGGTGGTCCGGATTACGGACTTCGGCGCCTTCGTCGAGCTGGAACCCGGCCTGGACGGCCTGGTTCACATCAGCCAGTGTGCCCGGACCCGGATCGCCAAGGTTGAGGACGCCGTGCAGGTCGGCCAGACTGTCAACGTCAAGGTGCTGAGCGTGGACACGGAAAAGAAGCGCATCAGCCTGAGCATCCGCCAGGCGCTCGAGGAGACCGAGCCCGTTGAGGAAGCCGCCGTCGAGCCTGAGGCAGAGTACGAGGTTGTCGCGACGGACGAGAGCACCGCGGAAGAGCTGGCGGAAGCCGTGAAGGCTACCGAGGAAGCCGCGGAAGCCAAGGCTGAGGAAGCTGCCGAAGCGACCGAACCGGCCGCGGAATAAGCGAACCCGGGAAGGAAAACAGCGGAGCCCGCCGCCAGAAGGCGGAAACGGGGAACGCAAAACGGAAGCAACAACCTGAACCGCACTGCATGCGCAGTGCGGTTTTCCCTTGTCTTCTTTTTCCCTGAGGAGTATAATTTATCATGGATTTTTGGCGAGAGGAGCGGAAGAACCTTTCCATGAGAATGAGATGGATGATCCTGACGGCGGCGCTGGCCTGCCTGCTGTCCGCAGCGGCCCTCGGGGAGACCGAGGTTGTCGCCGAGCCGGCCCAGACCTCGGTCGGCGGCATCGTGGACGTGAACGTGCTGGCCGGGGAGGACGCGGTGAGCGTCATCTATACGCTTGAAGCCGACGGGGAGACGGTCTTCAGCGGGAAGGAGGACTCCCACTTCTCGGCTTCCTTCCGCCCGAGACAGGAAGGCGGATACACCGTGAGCGCGGAAGTCCTCTACGCAGACGGCCGCACGGAGAGCGGACAGGCATCGGTTTCGGTTTCGGGAGCCGCGGAGGAGGAGATGGGCCCCGAAACCATTTACAGCCAGAAGGACGGGTGGTGGAAAAGCCGGGAATACGGAAAATCCGAGCTGGACAATGCCGGATGCGCCATCTTCACACTGAGCCACGCGCTGCAGCGGATGGGATGGACCGGCGGGGAAACCGCGCCGGAGGAGCTGGCCAGGACCTACCGCAACTGCTACACGAAGAACGGTACGGCTGTGGCCCGACTGATCTACAACGCCAGCCAGGAATACGGATACGCGACGAAGAACGCCCTCGTCAAGGATAAGGCCGCGCTGCGGGAGGGACTGAAAAACGGGGATTACTACTCTTTCGCCATTGTGCTGGGGCACATCGCCCTGATGACCGGAATCGACGGAGAAGGCAGCAAGGTGCGCGTCGTGGACAGCGCACCCAGTGCGACCTTCGAGCGGATCAAGAAGGGGAAAATCTACTGCCTGCGGGACGGGGAATACATCGAGGCCAAAGACCCGGGAGAAATCCCCGGCGCGCGGTACTACATGGAGACCCGGTACTATGGCGGTCTTGAATACTACATGGATCTGGAATACTGCGCCCGGCGGGGCGGCAGGCTGATCCGCCCGGCGTGGCTTTTCCACCACGACGGGACGGGAAAGACCGGCGCCGTGCTCGTTTCGCTGGGAAGCGGGCAGAGCGAAATCACCGTGAACAAAAAGGCGATGACCGTTCCCACCCGCGAGCTGAGCTGGGGCGAGGAGGACGGAAACCGGCTGGGCATCGTGAACACCCGGAAGAACATCCGGATGAAGAACGCAGCGGGGAAACGGATCGCCTCCATCCCCGCGGGAACGCTGCTGCCCGTGATTTCCGAGGACGGGGAAAACGCCTGCGTCATCTACGGGGATCAGCGGGGCTTCGTCAGCCTGGAGGAGCTGGAGCTGACCGATCCGCTGGAGGGCGAGATCCGGACCGGCGCGATCAGCGTGAACGGTAACACCAGCGGAAGGGCGACGGTGAAGATGCGCTTCGGCCCCTCCGAGAAGGAAAGGATCGCCGCGAACTGGAAGACCGGAACCCCCGTGACCCTGATCCGCGAGGAGAATGAGTACTGGCTCGCGGAAGGACGGGGCGTGCGGTTGTGGGTCCGGAAGGACTACGTGACCGAGCAGACACCCTGAGGGAGGCACGGGATCCGAAGACGGACAGGCGCGCGGATACCGGCCGGAAAGGGGCAAGGGCGCAGAGCCGGAAAAGAGGAAGAGAGGACGAACGGAGCAATGAGAAGAATCGCGGGAATACTGGCTGGCCTGCTGGCCGCGCTGACGCTGGCCTCCGCCGCGGCGGAGGGCAGGGAGATCCTGCTGCCGGACGGCGCGCACCGGCTGACGGTGCCTGCGGAAATGGAATGGCAGGAGCCCGCCGGGGATGAAACGGACCTGAAGGGCATCCTGCTGATGCCTCCGGAGCTGGAGATGCTGATTTACGCCTATGACGCGCAGGGACTGACCGTCCAGGGCGCAGCGGAGGCGCTGGCGGACGCCGGGCGAACCGCGGAGGTGCGCGAGATCGCGGGAACGGAGTTTCTCGTGTTCCAGGACAGGGACGAGGCGGACGAGGCGCCCTGCGTCGGGTACAGCTACATCAGCGGGGAGATGATGGTCGAGATCTCCTTCTTCTACGCCAGTCAGGCGGCCATGGACCTGACCCGGGACATTATGGAGAGCTTCCAATGAGTTTCACCCATCTGCATTTGCACACAGAATACAGCCTGCTGGACGGCGCGTGCCGGATTCCGGCGCTGGTGGAAAGGCTGAAGGCCCTGGGCATGGACGCCTGCGCCGTGACCGATCACGGCGTCATGTACGGCGCGATCGACTTCTATACCGCGATGACGGACGCGGGCATCAAGCCCATCATCGGGATGGAGGGCTACGTATGCAGGGACCGGACCGACCGCAGCCCCGCGGGCCGGGAAATGAGCCATCTGATCCTGCTGTGCGAGAACAATACCGGATACCAGAACCTGATGAAGCTGTCCAGCGAAGCCTTCATCACCGGCTATTACTACCGGCCGCGCATGGACTACAACCTGATCCGGGAGTATCACGAGGGACTGATCTGCCTGAGCGCCTGCCTGAGCGGCGACCTGCCGAAAATGCTGCTGAACGGCCAGATGGAGAGCGCCCGGGCGTATGTCCGGGAGATGCAGGAGATCTTTGGGAAAGAGAATTTCTACATCGAGCTGATGGATCACGGGCTGCGGGACGAGAAAACCGTCCTGCCGCGGCTGATCGCGCTGGGGCGCGAGATGGACGTGCCGCTGGTGGCCACGAACGACTGCCACTACCTGGAGCGGAAGGACGCTGACGCCCAGGAGGTGCTGATGTGCATCCAGACCGGGAAAAACCTGGAGGACGACCAGCGGATGCGGCAGGAAACCCGGGAGCTGTACGTCAAAAGCGAGGCGGAGATGCGGGAGCTTTTCAAAAGCGTGCCCGACGCCATCGAGAACACCCGGGCGATTGCCGAGCGGTGCAGCGTGAGCTTCGAGTTCGGGAAAACCCGGCTGCCCAGGTACCCCGTACCGGAGGGCGAGACCGCAGAGGGCATGCTGAGACGGCTGTGCCGGGAGGGCATTGAGCGTCTGTACCCCGGCGCGGGGCCGGAGGACGAGCCCTGGAAACGGCTGGAATACGAGCTGAACACCATCATCCAGATGGGCTTTGTGGACTACTTCCTGATCGTCTGGGATTTCATCCACTACGCCAAGAGCCAGGGCATCATGGTCGGGCCCGGACGCGGGAGCGGCGCGGGCTCCATCGTTGCCTACAGCCTGGGCATCACGATGCTCGATCCGCTGAAGTACCAGCTGCTCTTTGAACGCTTCCTGAACCCGGAGCGGGTGACCATGCCGGATATCGACGT
>CAMVFE010000066.1 GCA_947166705.1 uncultured Clostridia bacterium | reverse complement strand
GCTGCCAGAGGGTGTAGCCCTTGGGCAGGAACATGGGCAGGCCCTTGCCGATCAGGTCGTCCTGCATGAACAGGGCCATGTCCTTGCCGATGCGGCGGTGGTCGCGGGCCCGGGCTTCCTCCACTTCCTTCTCATAGGCGGCGAGCTCCTCTGCGTTGCGGAAGGCGACGCCGTTGAGCCGGGTCAGCATTTTGTTCTTCTGATCGTTCTTCCAGTAGGCGCCGGACAGCGCTGTCAGCTTGAAAGCCTTCAGCGCCTTCGTGTAGGTCAGGTGCGGGCCGACGCACATGTCGATATAATCCCCCTGCTGGTAGAAGGTGATGACGGCGTCCTCCGGCAGGTCGGCGATATGCTCAACCTTGTAGATCTCCCCACGGTCCCGCATCAGCTGCACGGCTTCCTCCCGGGGCAGGGGATAGACCTTGAAGGGAAGGTTTTCCTTCACGATCTTCTGCATTTCCTTTTCGATGGCGGGCAGATCGTCGTCCGTCAGCTTTACGTCCCCCAGATCAATGTCATAATGGAAACCCTTTTCCGTGGCGGGACCGTAGGCAAAATGCGCGTCCGGATACAGGCGCTTCACGGCCTGGGCCATGATGTGGGCGGCGGAATGGCGGAGGACCTCCAGCTCCAGCTCCTCGGGACACTCGGCCACGTGACCGTCGTTGTAGATGATCTTCATGCGACTCTCTCCTTTTCTGATCCGGGCGGCCGGGAATAAAAAACATCCGTCCCGCTTTTGCTGGGACGGATGCCATCTTCACGCATCCGCGGTTCCACCCCGCTTGTTGATACAACCACTCTGAATCATGCGTTATCGGGCATGGGCCGCCGCCGTCGGAGGAGTGGTACCGTCGAAGGCTTCGCTGCGGGGGCTTTCAGCCCCGGACCCCCGCTCTCTGATGCGTTGCGCAAACGCGGCGTGTCTCCCGTCATCCGGCAGATAAATGGATTATAGCACGTTTTATTTCCCTGTCAATCCCGTTTTCCCGATCATAACATAAAAGGTTTTCCCGATCATAACATAAAAGGAAAAGCGGCTTCGACAGCACGGGGACGGGGCGCGCCGTGAAAGATCAGGGATCGGCCTCATCCGTTTCATCCACAGCCTCGCCGCGGATTTCTGCGATCATGCCGATCCGGACGGCCCTGCCTCTGGAACGCCCGTTATCCGCCAGGAACACGACCGCCCCTTCCACAGGATCGATGTTCCGGACCTTCCCGGTATATTCCTTATAGGCGCCGCCGTCCTTCAGCGCGTCTGGCACAAAGAACCGGACCGTGATCTCCGGGCTCAGGCCGCCGCGCAGCGCCTCGTCGATCAGCGCCAGCTTCCGGCCGAGCCGCTCCTGCTCCGTTTCGGAAAGCTCTGCTTTCGCCTCCGTCAGCCGTCCCGTTTCCGCGATGACGCCGTCAAAACCCACCAGCGCCGCATAGGGGCTGAACTGGGCGGCGCGGTTCAGCAGGCTCATCCGGGGATGCCTGGCCGACTGATGATGGGGGAGGCGGAGCATGTCCGCGTAGGGATTCCGTTCGTCAGCCATCTTCATCACCTGCCCTGTGGCCGCCGATCTGGCCGTTCCGTTCGATCGTCGTGCCGCCCTCCAGAAAATTCATGCCCTTGAGCAGCGCGTTTTTCCCGAACCGTTCCTGGATGGAGAGCGCCGCCCGCTGGAGCCTGCGCTCGGCTTCCTCCTCCGCCGCGCTTTTCTGCTTCTGCCGCTCCAGCGCGTCGTAATCCGTGAAGAAATCCAGCTGCACGGGCTGCCCGCCGGGAATTTCATCCTCGGGGATCAGATTGCACGCGGCGATGTTTACCCGGCGGACCAGGAGATCCCTGTCCACCACCCGGTCGTACAGGTCCATCATGGCCTTCATGACGGCGCGGGTGGAGCTGGTATAATGATCCAGGACGGCGGTGCCGTTCGCGTGTTTCGGAACCCGGCGGCCGTAGTAATCGACGGCGACGGGCCCACGGTAGTTCCGGCCGCGGGCCCCGGCGAGGCTTTCCCGGTCGTAGTTGATATACAGAACCATCTGCTTCGTGACCAGATGCTGCCTGACCAGGTCCAGCACCAGCAGCTCCGTCATTTCCCGCACGATCAGCCGCGCCTTTTCAAAATCGTACGGCTCGTGCAGCACCTGCCCGGAGGACAGACTCTTCGCGGAGGGCCTGTACTGCCGGATCACATCCATGGTGACCGGCTCCCAGCCCCAGGCGTGATCGATGATCAGCTCGGCATTGACGCCGAACACCTTGTACAGCCTGTCCTCCGTCAGCGGATCCAGGGACGCCCGCGCCACGTCCCCCATCGTGAAGAGCATCATGGCTTCGAGCTTTGCGGATATTCCCCGGCCGATTCTCCAGAAATCCGTCAGCGGACGGTGCGCCCACAGCTGTTCCCGGTAGGACAGCTCATTCAGCTCCGCGATGCGGACGCCGTCCCGGTCCGGTTTCGCCTTCTTGGCGACGATATCCATGGCCACCTTGGCCAGATACAGGTTGGTGCCGATTCCCGCGGTCGCCGTGATGCCGGTGTTGTAGAGCACCTCCCGCACCATGGTCATGGTCAGCTCGTGAGCCGTCATGCCGTAGGCGGCCAGGTAGGGGGTCAGGTCGATGAACACCTCGTCAATGGAATAAACGACGATGTCCTCCGCGGAGACATAGCGGAGATAGGTGGCATAGATCCGGCTGGAGTATTCCTCGTACAGCCGCATACGCGGCGGCGCGACGATGCAGGAAAGCTCCAGGGAGGGATCGCTTTCCAGGGCTTCCGCGTCAAACGACGCGGAGGAAAAGCGGTATTCCCCGGTCTCCGGATCCCGCTGAACGGCACCGGAGCGTATGCCTGCCTTCAGGCGCTCGCGGTTGACCTGCTTCATGCGCTGCTTCACTTCGAAGAGCCGCGGCCTGCCGGAAACGCCCTGCGCCTTCAGGGAGGGGGAGACGGCCAGGCAGATGGTCTTTTCCGTCCGGCTCTCATCCGCCACCACGAGGTGGGTGGTCAGCGGATTCAGATGGCGCTCGACGCATTCCACGCTGGCATAGAAGCTCTTGGCATCTATGCCGACATACTGACGTACGCGTTCCGCCATGGGCGCTGACCTTCTTTCCATTTACAGAATTCCGGCGTTCAGAAGTCCGGATCAGATGGTTTCGGGCGCCGCCGCTTCCACATACCAGCGGGCGACCCGGCTGGAAAAGGCGGAATCCGTCCATTCGAAGAACAGATGCCGCTCCTCGCCCCTGATCACGACCGTGTAGCAGGAGCCCTCCGCGCCCCGGCGGTAGACCGCCGCGGGGCGGTAATCCCTGACGGCGTCGATCGTGAACGTCCTGCCGTCGGACCAGGTGATCGATTTGGGCTGGATATAGCCCGTGGCGTCAAAATCGGAGTTGACCTTGACATAGACCCGCTCCAGACGGGGAGGCCGGGCCCCCTTCAAAGCGCGCTGCGCACTCATGGGAACACCTCTCATTCATCTTCTTCCGCAAAGGCGGCTTCGATCTTCTCCGCCAGCGCGGCGCCGGCGATGTCATCCTCCCCGACGAGGCCGGTGACCCGGCCGCAGCAGCGGAGATCCGAGTCGGCCCGGAACGGAACGGGCCTGTACCGCTGATTGTGGGAATAAAGCCCGTCCGGCCGGAATTCCTTGATATAGGATTCACCGTTGAGGATGAAGATGCCGACCTGGCCGGGCCGGACCTCCGCGCGGGTATCCACATAAACATAGCTGCCGTCCGGATAGGTGGGCTCCATGCTGCGGCCGTTCACATGAATCACGCTGTCGGCCCCGCCGGGCACACGGGCGCTGAGCGCGTAGACGGTCTCCCTGCCGCCGTCCTCCAGCATGGGGCTGCCGATGCCGGCGGCAGCGGCGTCCTCATAACGGGTCAGGGCGGTGTAGGAGGCGCGGAGGCGCGCCCTTTCCCGGCTGTCCTGCTGGAACAGGAGGCGGTCCATCAGCTGCAGAACGGTGCGCCGGTTGAAACGGTCCAGCCGATGATAGGCGGAAAGCAGGTCCCCGTCCTCCGCGGGAAGAGCAGCCTCGGCCGGCAGGTCAAGCAGCTCGGTCACCGGGATGTTCAGCGCACGGCAGAGCTTCGGGACATTGTCGATGTCCGGGCGCGTCAGGCCGAGCTCCCAGTTGCCGACGGCCGTCTTCGTGTACCCGAGCAGGCGGGCCAGGGCGGACTGATCCATCCCCGCCGCGAGCCGGTACCTGCGGATCACCTGGCCGACATGCACCCTGCGCCCGGGGTCAACAACGGGGCGCCCCGCGGGCGCGGCGGGATTTTTTCTGTCAGGCTGCCGGGCCATATGCCCACCTCCCCAAAAACAGGATCAGTTTCTGTTGCGGCCAGTATAGCACATATTTAATTGTCTGTAAAGACTCGTTTAAGGCAAGATGGAAAATAAAATATGTTCCTTTTCCGACCAGAACGGCGGTCCGGCATAGCGGGGTCGATTGAATTTCTGAGTGCCGGTTTGCAAGTTTAAGTGCCGGCGCTCTTTT
>CAMVFE010000065.1 GCA_947166705.1 uncultured Clostridia bacterium | reverse complement strand
AGGTCGGTGTCCAATTTCTACCCCCTCCGTGTCCAGTTTTATCTTACCACTTCATACCACTTCAATTTGTCCAGAATCCGTGCGCCCCCTGTCCAGTTTTCTGCACCCCCCTCCGCGGGAAATGCACCCCCTTGCACCCCCTAATCAGGCGAGGGGGTGCATCGTGTGATTGTATCAATCCTGCCATTGTTGGTTTGGTTCCTGGTGAGGATTCCAGCGGCGACGATCAAAACAGGCTGAAAATCACAAAAGCTGGAAACCGCCACCTTAGGATGTTGTTAGTCGAAGCTGCTCAATCCTACGGTCGTGGCCAGATCGGCCACAAATCCAAGGAACTGAAGAAACGCCAGGAAGGAAACTCGCCGGAGGTGATCGCATACGCAGATAAAGCAAATGAACGCTTGCGCCGCAGGTATTATCGGATGGTATTGTCCCAAAATAAACGCTCCAATGTCGCCAAGGTTGCTATTGCGAGAGAACTTGCTTGCTTTATCTGGGGAATGATGACGGGAAATGTTGCGTAAATACAACAATGTTTCGTCTCTGTCAAGGACAAAGCCGCCTTCGGCGGTGCTTCGCATCCTTGACAGTGCCGTGCCCTTGTTGTAAAGGGTGGTCAAGGCTGATCAAGATCAGCCTATGCTGACTTGGCAGCCAATTACTACTGGGAGCATCCTGATGGGGTTATGGTCTTATCAAGGTTCGAGCGATCCACGACGTTTCTATGTTGGCACAGACAACTGTGATCCACGCCTTTAGACGGTGGCGCTCACGGCGGACCATTGACCTGTCGGTAAGGAGCGATCCGAATCCACGTATATCAGAGTGGCCAATGCCGGGATCTGATATCATAACCCCCTCAGGGTGCTTCCTCGAAACTGAATAAAGTTAGTTTTGGCCTGTTTTCCCCAATTTAGGGGTTGACAAAGGTCATTACATATCAGAAACGTGCGCCGCCGGGCGCACCTTGAAAACGGGGCTGCCTCGTGAGACAGCCCCGTCCATAATAGGATCGTTATCCGATCCGGTTTACTGCGCGGTTTCCTCCAGCGGAACCCGGACGAAGGCCTTGCCTTCCAGCTGCTCGTCCCCGGCGTCCCGGATCACGACCCGGCCTTCCCCGTCCAGGGAGAACACGGCGCTGACGTCCTTATCCTCCACGGGGGTGCGAGTCTCTTCGCCGTTTTCGTTCGTCACGACGTCGTCCTTGATCAGATGGACGGCGCGCAGGGTCTGATCCTCCTCGCTGTACGCGCAGCCATAGACCCACTCCGTGGTCTCGGAAGCACTGCTGCCCCAGCTGATCAGCACCTTGTAGTTATCCACATCCTCCAGGAAGATCTCCAGGGAAGCCCGGTCATCCATCCAGACCTGGCCCGACACGCTGTCCAGGACCCAGCCCTCGCCGGGCATGTCCGCAAGGACGTCCTGGGTGATGCCGTGCGCGTCCAGCAGGGCGCAGTACCACGCGTCCATCAGGTCGGCGATGTTGCCCAGGTCTTCCGGCACCACGGCCCTGTACATCTGCACCGACTCGTCGGCCCTGACCAGCCTGAACAGGTTTTCCTCCGGGTTCGCCTGGAAGAAGTCGAAACGGATTCCCTCGTCCGGGAAGGCCAGCACCACGTACTCGCCTTCCGGCTCCTCCGCGTCCACCGCTTCAAAGGTCATCTCATTCAGCAGCTCCACAAAGGGCGAGGCATCCACGCCCGCGGGATCCATCGGGCCCTCCTCCACCTCGCTGATCGTGTAGTTCAGCTCAGTCAGGCGGGACAGGCGGTCGTGAAGCGGGTCCTGCGCCTCGCCGAATGCGCAGGCGCTCATCAGGGCCAGGACCAGGCAGATCAGGATTCCCAGTATTTTCTTCATTTTCATTCACATCCTTCCGGCGGCAGGCCGCCATCGTTATTATATCCCCGGATCGGGTATACGAAAAGGGAGATGCCGCAAAACGCGCGGAAACGAAGGGCCGGATCAGTAGTCGTCCAGAAAGCTGTGCTCCTCCCCGTGGAGCTTATAGCCCAGCACGGTATCCAGGTTGACGCACCGGACGCTGTTGTACAGATGCGCCTCCACGTCCGGGTTGGTTTCATGCAGCTTCCGGATCAGCTGCTTGGTTTCCATGCGTTTGGAAACCGGCGTCCCGTCCTCCCGGCAGGAGGAGCAGGTGTCCGTAAAGTGGCAGGCGCACTGGATGAAATGCAGGCCCAGATAGTCCCGCCAGGCCAGAATATCCGCCTCCCGGATCAGGGTCATGGGCCGGATCAGCTCCATGCCCGGAAAGTTCTTGCTGCGCACCTTGGGCATCATGGTCTGAAACTGCCCGCTCCAGAGCATGCCCATCAGGATCGTCTCGATCACGTCGTCGTAGTGGTGGCCCAGGGCGATCTTGTTGCAGCCCAGCAGCTGCGCCTGCTTGTAGAGGTGTCCCCGGCGCATGCGCGCGCAGAGATAGCAGGGGGATTTGGGGACGCTGTCCACGATGTCGAAAATATCCGACTCAAAGATCGTGACCGGCACCCCGAGCGCGGCTGCGTTGGTCTCGATGATCAGGCGGTTCAGCTCGTTGTATCCAGGATCCATGACCAGAAACTTCAGCTCGAAGGGGAATTTCCGGTGCCGCTGCAGCTCCTGGAAGAGCTTGGCCATCAGCATGGAATCCTTGCCGCCGGAGATGCAGACGGCCACCCGGTCCCCGGGCTGCAGCAGGTCATAGGTCCGGATCGCCTTCGTGAAGGGCGTCATCAGGTTCTCCCTGAAGCGGCGGACCCGGCGCAGGGATTCCTCCGCCTCCGCCGCGCGGTCCTCCTTCAGCAGGTTTTTCCGCAGCCAGGCGCCGTAGCCGTCCTGCATGCTGAACGCCTCATATCCCAGGTCCCGCAGCTCCTCCGCCAGGGGAAGGCTCTGCGTTCCGTGCATGCAGAAGAGGATGAGCTTCCGGTCCTTCGGCAGCAGGCCGGCGCGGGCGCGCTCCATCAGATCGGGCATTCCCTCCGCGCCGGGGATGGTTCCGTAGGCGCGGGAGGTCTCGTCCCGCACGTCCACCAGCAGGCGGGAGCCCTCCGGGATATCCGCCAGCTCCTCCAGCGTGATTTCAAGATCTTCCATCTCTGTCTCCTGTTTTTCCGGGGCCGTCCGCCCCAGCGGGACATGGCCCCGGGACGCCGCCGCGTCAGGCCAGCGCGCTGTGGGTCGCCTCGTCCTCGTACTGCCTTGTATACAGGCGGTAATAGTATCCCTTCGCCTTCAGCAGATCCGCGTGGGTGCCCTGCTCCACAATCTTTCCGTCATGGACCACGAGGATCAGGTCCGCGTTCTTCACCGTGGACAGCCTGTGGGCGATGACCAGGGAGGTCCGCCCGGCGATCACCTTCTCCATGGCGGTCTGAATCTTCTGCTCCGTCAGGGTATCCACGGAGGCGGTCGCCTCGTCCAGCACAATGATGCGGGGATCCGCCAGGATCGCCCGGGCGAATGAAATCAGCTGCTTCTCGCCGGTGGACAGCAGGTCTCCGCCCTCGCCGACATCCGAATCCAGCCCGTTTTTCATCCATCGGACGACCGTGTCCGCGGAGACGAGCTTCAGCGCCTCCCAGATCTGCTCCTCCGTAGCGTTCGGATTGCCGTAGAGGAGGTTCTCCCGGACCGTTCCGGAGAAGAGGTGCGGGGTCTGAAGCACGTAGCCGATGGCGCTGTGCAGCCAGAGCTGGGAGCGCTCCCGGGCGTCCCTCCCGTCGATCAGCACCCGGCCCTCCGTCGGCTCAAAGAACCGGCACACCAGGTTCACCAGCGTGCTCTTGCCCGCGCCGGTCTCGCCCACGATGGCGATGTTGGAGCCGAAGGGAATCTTCAGGCTGAAATGCTCCAGCACGTACTCGTCGCCGTCCGGATAGCGGAAGGACACATCCTGAAACTCGATATCCCCGCGGATGGGCTCCCAGTTTTCCCGCTTCGGATCGAAGCTGTCGCCGTATTTCGCGATGACCGCCTCCGAATCCTTCACATCCGGCTCCGTTCCCAGCAGCCGGGTCAGGCGCTCGATGTTCACCTGGGTGGTGATGACGTCCGAAATCGCGTCCACGATCCAGCGGACGGGCTCCATCATTCCCTGGGCGTAGGTCATGAACATGGAGAAGGTGCCAACCTCGCTCTCCGCGATGTAGCCGCCCTTCCACAGCACGATGGCCAGCGCCAGCGAGGACGCCAGGTGCATCGTCAGGGCGAAGAGGCCCCGGAGCCGGGCGGCATGGATGCCCTTCCGGCGCATTTCCGACGTATCCTCCAGGAAATCCCGGCCCATCCGGTCCTCGATGACCAGGGTCTTGATGGTCTTGGCGCCGGTGATGCCCTCGTTGAAATCGCCGGTGATTCGGCTGTTCAGCTCCCGGATCTGCCGGTTCGCCCGGATCAGCCGGCCCTGGAACAGGGAGAACAGCAGCACGATCAGGGGCAGGATCACCATCACCATCAGCGCCAGGCGGGCGTTGATGACCAGCATGATGACGACGGAGCCGATCAGGTAGCTGGTATGCCAGATGGAGTCCATCATGGTCCAGGAAACCAGGGACCCGATGCGGCCGGTGTCGCTCATGACCCGGGAATGGATGTAGCCCACCGCGTTCTGGTTGAAGTAGCTGAAGGACAGTTTCTGCAGGTGGTCAAAGGCACTCGAGCGAAGGTCCCGGTTCACCCACACCTCCGTAGACATCGCGCCCCGGGTGGAGATGAAGTTCACCACCGCGCCGAAGAGGATGACCGCCACGTACAGAACGACATAGAAGGGGAGGGTATCCAGCGTCCGCTCCGCGATGTAGTGGTTCAGCGCGTAGCGTTGCAGCAGGGGCAGGACGAGGTCCACCCCGGTGCCCGCCAGGCCGCAGACCAGCATGATGAACAGGGTTTTCCGGTACTTCCGGATATACGGGAACAGGCGGGGAATGCCGAAGAAGGGCAGGGAAGCCTTGTACTGCTCGTTTTCCATCAGGCGCTCTCCTCCTCTCTGGTCATGCTCTGAATCCTGTCGATCTCCCGGAAGAGGCCGGGCTGGCTGCGCAGCTCCTCCGGCGTGCCCAGCTGGGCGACCCGGCCGTGATCCAGCACGAGCACCTGATCCGCGCGGGAAAGGGTGGTCATGCGGTGGCTGATCAGGATGATGGTCGCCTGGCCGAATTTCTTCTCCAGGGCGGCGCGGATCTTCGCGTCGGTCTCCGTATCCACGGCGGACAGGGAATCGTCAAAAATCATGATGGGCGTGTGCTGCGTCAGCATCCTGGCGATGGCCGCGCGCTGCTTCTGCCCGCCGGAGAGCGTGACGCCCCGCTCGCCCACGAAGGTTTCGTAGCCGCGGGTGAAGCTCTGGATCGTCTCCTCCAGGCAGGCGGTCCGGGATGCCTCGGAAAGCGCCTCGTCGCCGATTTCCGGCGCGGCGATCAACAGGTTCTCCCGCAGCGTCCGGGAGAACAGGAAGGGCTCCTGCAGCACGATGCCGATGCCGCCCCGCAG
>CAMVFE010000064.1 GCA_947166705.1 uncultured Clostridia bacterium | reverse complement strand
ATGAGGACGCTCCCGCCCCCGCGGAAGCCGCGTCCTTCGCCCTGATGAAGGAGCAACTGATGGAGGTGCTGGATACCCTGACGCCCCGGGAGGAGAAGGTGCTCCGCCTCCGCTTCGGGCTGGACGACGGGCATCAGCGGACGCTGGAGGAAGTGGGCAAGGAGTTCAACGTAACCCGGGAGCGTATCCGGCAGATCGAGGCCAAGGCCCTGCGCAAGCTCCGCCATCCCTCCCGCAGTAAAAAGCTCCGGGATTATCTGGACTGACGGAGCGGCGGCCGGAAGGCCGTGCGGCCCGCGTCTCCCCTTTCCCGCTGTCCCGTAAATACACCGGCGCCGTTCGCGCCGGTTTTTTGAAAGGAAAACGGCATGCAACTGGATTCCCGGCTCTCCCAGGCTTTCGCGCTCTACGAGCCCTGCTCTCTCGCGGCGGATATTGGCACGGACCACGCGCATCTGCCCGCCGCCCTGCTGCGCAGCGGGCGGTGCTGCCGGATGATCCTGACGGATATCAGCCCGGATGCCCTGAAGAACGCCCGGGACAATATCGCCCGGGCGGGGTTGACGGACCGGGTGGAGTTCCGGCTCGGGGACGGCCTGGAGCCCCTGCGGGAGCCCTGCGGCATGGTTTCCGTCCTGGGGATGGGCGGCCGCACGATCTTCCGGATGCTGACCCGGGATCCTTCGCCGCTGCGGGGCGCGGCG
The DNA here is from genome assembly GCA_947166705.1 of uncultured Clostridia bacterium. Lineage (GTDB taxonomy): Bacteria > Bacillota > Clostridia > Christensenellales > Aristaeellaceae > Aristaeella. The sequence continues at coordinate 5,405 of CAMVFE010000064.1, read as the reverse complement.
CTGCTGCTCTCCGCCCATACGGACCTGCCCCTCGTGCGCCGGGCCGTAATGGAGATCGGGTACCGGCTCGTTTCCGAAACCCCGGTGCTGGACGCGGGGCGGTATTACCTGCTGCTGAAGGCGGTGCCCGGGGAGGAGGCGCTTTCCCCGCGGGAGCTCAGGCTGGGAAAGGCGCTCTTCCGCTCGGATTCGCCGGTCCTCCTTCCCTATCTGGCCCGCCGGAGGCAGGTGCTGGAAGCGAAGGCGGCGGGACTGCGCCGGGCCGCCGAACCGGACGCCCGTCAGCTTGCGGAGCTGGAGGAGGATATCGCCCTGCTGGCCGCGGCGGAGAAAAAACTGAGATAAAAGACAGGAGGACTGAAGCATGACGGTACAGAATATTTATGACCTGCTGGACGCGGTGGTTCCCTTTGATACCCAGGAACCCTACGACAATTCCGGTCTCCTGGTGGGTTCGCCCGCCGCGGAGGTGACGGGGATCCTCTTCGCCCTGGACGTGACTGAGCCCGTGATCCGGGAGGCCGTTTCCCTCGGCGCCAATCTGATCATCACGCATCATCCCCTGATGTTCGATCCCGTCAGACGGGTCACGGACGAGACCTTCGAGGGCCGGATGGCCATGCGGCTGATCCGGGAGGGCATCTCCCTGATCGCCAGCCACACCTGCCTGGACCAGGCGCCCGGGGGTATCAACGACGCGCTGGCGGAATGCTGCGCCCTGCTGGATGTGCGGGGCGATGGCTTCGTCCGGGTCGGAACCCTTCCGGAGCCCATGAAGGCCGGCGAGCTGAAGGAATACCTGTCCGCCGCGCTGGATACGGACGTGCGTCTCATGGGGGATCCGGAGCTTCCCGTCGCCCGGCTGGGCATGTGCTCCGGCGCGGGCAGCAGCGAGTGGGAAGCCTGCGTCCGGCTCGGGGCGGAGGCCTTCCTTTCCGGCGAGGTGAAGCATCACCTGGCCCTGGCCATGGCGGACGCGGGGATTCCCTGCTTCGAATGCGGCCATTTCGCGACGGAGCGCCCGGGTATCTTCGCCCTGGCCGATGCTTTACAAAGCGCGCTGAATCAGGTACAATACAATTTGGGCATTTTTAAGTCGAAGGCGGATGCGTATGCTTCCGCCTCCGGGCCGGAGCAGGCGGTCTGATGCCCCAGCCTGCCAGACAGGAGGGCCGTTATCATGGATTTTGAATCTTTATGGGCATACCAGACGGAGGATCTGAAGGCGGACGCCATCGCCACGGAGATCCGGCGTTCCCCCATCCGGGTGAAGCTGGAAAAGTCAAGAGACTTCATCATGGAGCGCCAGAAGCAGTATAAGCAGATTGAGGACAGCATCGCCGCGATCGCGGACCGGAAGGACGTGCTGATCCACGCGCTGGAGAATACGATCGCGCAGATCGAATCCCAGCAGCAGCGCATGGAAGCGCTCGACCCCGAGGACGGGGACGCCGTCGCCGCCCTGCGGGACGAGGTAGCCCGCTCCCGGGACGAGATCCGCACTCTGGAGAAGGAGCTGAGCCATATGAGCACCGACTCCGCCGCCTACGACAAGCAGCTCCGCAGCGTGCGTCTGGACGCCGCCAAGGCGAAGCAGACCTTTGACCAGCTGAAGACGGATTACGAAAACGAGAGCAAGGTCCGCAAGGAGGAGCTGGAGCAGCAGCGCGCCCGGGTCCGGAATCTGGAATCCACGGTGGAGCCGTCCCTGATGGCTGAATATCTGGCCATCAAGAAGCATACGACCCCGCCTGTCGTCCGCCTGCAGTACGGGCAGTGCTCCGGCTGCAACACCAGCCTTCCCTCTGCCACCCTGAGCAAGATCAGGAACGGGGCCCTGGTGGAATGCGAAACCTGCGGCCGCATGATCATCCAGTAAAAAACCACCGCATCCGCCCCCGCGGCGGATGCTTCCTTGTTTTCATCGACCGGACTCATTTCACAGCAGGAAAGCAGGTTCAGACATGCGGCAAAGCGGTATTCTGATGCATATTACGAGCCTTCCGGGTCCCGGCGGGGTCGGCGATCTCGGGCCGGAGGCCTACGCCTTCGCAGACTTCCTGCAGGCGGCCGGGATGAAGATCTGGCAGGTTCTGCCCGTGGGGCCGACGGGCTTCGGGGAGAGCCCCTACCAGTCCACCTCCGCCTTCGCGGGCAGCCCGCTGCTCATCTCTCCCGTTCTGCTTCGGCAGGAGGGGCTCCTCGACTTTGAGGACCGGGAGCTGGAAACCGGCTCCCCAGCCGTCCGGGCGGACTATGACGGGGCGCGGCGGGTCCGCCTTCCGCTGCTCCGGCGGGCCTATCGGCAGTCCGGCGCGAAGCTGGCGGCGGAGACGGACGCTTTCCGCGCATCCCACCCCTGGGCGGAGGATTTCGCGCTGTTTTCCGCGCTCAAGGACCGTTTCGGCGGCGCCGGCCTGCTTGACTGGCCGGAGAAGGACATCCGTTTCCGCCGCTCCCGGGCCATGCGCAGGTACCGCGAAGAGCTCCGGGAGGAGATCGGTTTTCATCTCTTCTGCCAGGTGCTTTTCCGCCGACAGTGGCTGGCGCTGAAGAAATACTGCAATGACCGGGGAATATCCCTCTTCGGGGACATGCCCATCTATGTCGCCGCGGACTCCGCGGACGTCTGGGCGCATCCCGGCATTTTTCAGCTGAACCGGAAGCGGATTCCCGTCCGGGTGGCCGGCGTGCCGCCGGATTATTTCTCCGAGGACGGCCAGCTCTGGGGAAACCCGCTGTACCGGTGGAAGCGGATGAGGCTCACCCGCTACGCCTGGTGGGTGGACCGGATGCGGGGCATGGCGGAGCTGTACGACCTCGTGCGCGTGGATCACTTTATCGGCTTTGCCAATTATTACTCCATCCCCTGGGGCGCGCCGAACGCCCGCGGCGGCAAATGGGTCGTTGGCCCCGGAAAGGTGCTGTTCAGGCGGCTCCGCCAGGCGGTCCCGGACCTGAAAATCATCGCGGAGGACCTGGGCGAGGTTTCGGACCGGGTGCGCAGCCTGATCGCGTGGACGGGGTATCCCGGCATGCGGGTGATGTGCTTCGGCTTCGACGGGGATGAAACGAATCCCCATTTCCCCGCGAACTATGTCCGGAATATCGTCCTGTATACCGGGACGCATGACAACGATACCGTCCTCGGCTGGGCGGAGAAGGCCAGCTCCAAAGCGCTGGATTTCGCCCGCCGGACCCTCGGGTTCACCTCGCCGGAGGAAGCGCCGGAAGCCTTTATCCGGGCGTCGGCGGCCTCCGTGGCGGACACCGCCGTCTTCCCGATGCAGGACGTTCTGGGGCTCGGCGGGGACGCGCGGATGAACCTTCCCGGCACCGTGGGCGGCAACTGGCTCTGGCGCATGGCGCCCGGGGCCGCCGGGACGGAAACCGCGCGGCGGCTGCGCGGTCTGAATCAGGAAAGCGGCCGGCTCTGAGCCGTCGGGCCGGTCATACCGAACAGAATCAGGAGGCATTGATGAACGCACAGGAACTGATCCGGAAAGCGGAAACCAATCTGATGACCCAGTCCCACTGCACCCTGCGGGAGGCTGACGCCGCGCAGCTGCACAACGCGCTGTCCGCCGCGGCCATGGAGGCGCTGGCGCCCGTCTGGCAGGCCAGGGAGGCCGAGCGCTTCCCGAAGCGCCAGGCATACTATATTTCCATGGAATACCTCGTGGGCCGGCTGGTCTACAACAACCTGTACTGCATGGGTCTGCTGGCGGACGTGAAGAAGCTTCTTGCGGAAAAGGGCGTGGATCCCGCCCTGATGGAGGATATCGAGGACGACGCCTTCGGAAACGGCGGGCTCGGCCGGCTGGCCGCCTGCTTCCTGGACAGCGCGGTCACCTGCGATGTGCCGCTCACAGGCTACGGGCTGCGGTTCAGATACGGCCTGTTTAAGCAGAAATTCGTGAACGGGCGCCAGGCCGAGGAGCCGGACGACTGGTCCCGCTGGGGTGATCCCTGGTCTATCCGCAGGCTCGAGGAGGCCGTCGTCGTCCCGATGAAGACCGGGGACGTGCTCGCCGTTCCCTATGACATGCCCGTCGTGGGCTACGGGATGAAAAACGTGGGCACCCTCCGCCTCTGGCAGACGGAGAGCCTCCACGAGGTGGATTTCCCCCTCTTCAACGCCCAGGAGTATTCCCGGGCGGCCGCTGACAAGAATCAGGCGGAGGACATCGTCAAGTTCCTTTATCCCAACGATACCCGCCGGGCCGGCAAGCAGCTCCGCGTCCGGCAGCAGTACGTGCTGGTCTCCGCCACGATGCAGGATCTGCTCCGGCGCTTTGAGCGGGCGCACGGGACGGACTATGCCCGTTTCCCGGATTACGCAGCGGTGCAGCTGAACGACACGCACCCCGTGATGGCGGTTCCGGAGCTGATCCGGCTGCTGGGCCTCCGGGGCGTGGATTTCGAAACCGCCTTCGCCCTCGCGCAGCGCACCTTTGCCTACACGAACCATACGGTCATGCAGGAAGCGCTGGAGAAATGGGATCTCAGCCTGCTCTCCTCCGTCTGCCCGGATATCGTCGCGGTCATTCGGAAAATCGACCGCCGCTTCCGGCAGGAGATGAAGGCGCAGGGTCTGGAGGTGCTTCCCGACCGCTGCGTGATCGAGGGCCGCAGGGTGCATATGGCGCAGCTGGCGGTCTACGCGACCCACGCGACCAACGGCGTGGCGGAGCTGCATTCCCGAATCCTGAAGGACGATGTCTTCGCGAAGTGGTACGCGCTCTATCCGGACCGCTTCCAGAACAAGACCAACGGCATCACCCAGCGGCGCTGGCTGGGGCTGTGTAATCCGGAGCTCTGCGGGCTGATCGAAAGCCGGATCGGCGGCGGCTTTGAGACGGACCTGGAGCGGCTGAAAGCGCTGGTTCCTCAGATCGACGACACCCTCTGCCGGGAGTTCCGGGCCGTCAAGCGCCTGAAGAAGGAGCAGCTGGCCGCGGAAATCCTGAAGAAGGAGGGCGTCTCCCTGTCGCCCGACATGGTGTTCGACGTGCAGGTCAAGCGCCTGCACGAGTATAAGCGCCAGCTGATGAACGCGCTGTCGATTCTGGCCATCTATTTTGAGCTGAAGGCCGGCCGGCTGCGGGACCTGCCGCCCGTCGCGTTCATCTTCGGCGCCAAGGCCGCTCCCGGCTATGCCCGGGCCAAGGCGATCATCTGCTGGATCAACCGGATCGCGGAGATGGTCAACGCCGACCCGGAGACCTCCGGCAGGCTGAAGGTGGTCTTCGTGCAGAACTACAACTGCTCCTGGGCGGAGAAGATCATTCCCGCGGCGGATATCTCCGAGCAGATTTCCCCCGCCGGCACCGAAGCCTCCGGCACCGGCAACATGAAGCTGATGCTGAACGGCGCGGTGACCCTGGGAACCTTCGACGGCGCCA
>CAMVFE010000063.1 GCA_947166705.1 uncultured Clostridia bacterium | reverse complement strand
GGCGGCGCCTCCGCCGCGGTCAGGGCCGCGCTGGAGCGGCTCGGCGCCGGATCCGTCATCACCATCAGCCGGAGCGGGGAGGACAACTACGGCAACATCCGCCGGCACGCCGACGCGGAATTCATCGTCAACACCACCCCCGTCGGCATGTTTCCGGAGACGGAGGCGATGCCGATGGATCCCGCGGAGATTCCCGGGTGCCGGGCCGTGATGGACATTATCTACAACCCGCCGGAGACCATGCTGACGCGCAGGGCCCGGGAGCTGGGCATCCCCGCCTGCACCGGGCTGTACATGCTGACCGGGCAGGCCTGGAAGAGCGCGGAGCTGTTTCTGGGAAAGGAGATTCCCGAGAGCCGGGTCGAGACGGTGTACAGGATGCTGGTGGGCGAGATGGCCGGACGGGACGGAAGCGCGGAGGCCGGCGGCGCCGGGCCGCGGAGAGGGGAGGAAGGAAAAACATGAGGATCCTGGTGATCAACGGGCCGAACCTGAACATGCTGGGCGTGCGTGAGCCTGGAATTTACGGGGCGCAGACATACCGCGACCTGACGGAATTCATCGCGGAGGCGGCGCGCGCGGAGGGCATCGAGGCCGAATGCTACCAGAGCAACCATGAAGGCGCGCTGGTGGACAAAATCCAGGAAGCGCTGGGACGCTTCGACGGCATCGTCATCAATCCCGGCGCCTATACGCACACGAGCATCGCGCTGCTGGACGCGGTGAAGTCCGTGAACATTCCAACAGTCGAGGTGCACATCTCCGACGTCACGAAGCGGGAGGCCTTCCGGCAGGTGTCCTACATCCGGGAGGCGTGCGTGAAAACCTACATGGGGATGGGCTTCGAGGGATACCGGCAGGGTATGCTCTTCCTGAAGGAGCTCATCGGGGGACCGAAAGCCGGGAACTGAAGGACCGGACGGAAACCGGAAGCAGAAACAGAGAGAACGGAGACGGAGCATTGCACATTCGCAGGAAAAAATGGGCGCGGCCGGAGCTGCACGCGTGTCCCTACTTTGACGAGGAAACCGAGGAACGGAAGGGAAAATGGCGGGAGGCCTTCACCAGGCCCGGGCTGCCGCTGCACCTGGAGATGGGGTGCGGAAAGGGCGTGAGCACCGCCGCCATGGCCGCGGACAACCCCGAAATTAACTACGTCGCCGTGGACATCAGCCAGGACGTGCTGGGGGACGCGCGGCGGAACATCGAGCGGGTGTGCGGGGAGAATCCCGGGAACATCCGGATCCTTTGCGCCGATATCGCAGGGATTGAAAGGTACTTCGACGAAGACGACGGCCCGGAGCGGATCTACATCTCCTTCTGCAACCCGTGGAGCGAGCGGCCCAAGCACGAGAAGCGGAGGCTGACGCATCCCCGGCAGCTGGTGCAGTACCGGAGAATGCTGCGGACGGACGGGGAAATCTGGTTCAAGACGGACGACGATACGCTGTTCGAAGACTCCCGGGCGTATTTCCAGCTGTGCGGGTTCGATTGCGCGTACATCACATGGGACCTTGCGGGAAGCGGATTCACGCCGAACTATATTTCCGAGCACGAGCAGAAATACATGGCCGAGGGAGTGCCGATCAAGTTCGGCATTTTCCGCATGACGCAGAGGGAACCGGAGTTCGATCCGGTTCGGTTCAGGCTGACCCCCGGCGTCAGAAGGAGAGCCCTCGAGCTGGCGGCGGCCGGAATACGGATGCCGGATGCCGAAAATGTTACATGGAGGGCAGCGGAACATGGGGCGGCCGGAGACCACACCGCGGAATGACAGACGTCATTCCGCTTTTTTATTCAGAGACTGATCCGTGATTTTAGTCTTGTGCTTCCCGATGCGGGATGCTATAATCGGGATGTCTTAAATGATCGCAAATCGGACAGAATGACCATGAAAGAACTGAATTAAAGGAGGATGTGCCATGCCCGTTGACTACAGGGAGCAGGACCATATCTTTACGCTGTCGGGAGGGAAGATCAGCTACGTGCTGGGCGTGACCCCCGACGGGCGGCTGATGAATCTCTACTGGGGAGCCCGGGTGCCGGACGGGTCCGTTTGCTGCGACCTTTCCGACTATCCCGGCTTCGCTTCCTTTGACTTGCCGGAATACTGGCAGCCGGCCGAGGTGCCGACGCTGGGCTCCGGATGGTACGGCACGCCCGCCGTGGACGCCGTGAACGCCCAGGGCGACCACGTGACGGACCTGCGCTACGCCGGGCACCGGATCCTGAGCGGGAAGAAGCCCCTTCCGGGCCTGCCCGCGACCTACACCGAAGCGGACGGGGAGGCGGAATCCCTGGAGATCGACCTGCGTGATCCGCTGACCGGGCTGGAAGCGACCGCGCTGTACACCGTGTACGCCGCCTCCGGCGCCCTGACCCGAAGCATCCGCATCCGCAACGGCGGGACGGCGCCGATCACCCTGCGCGGAGTCATGTCCGCGTCCGTGCCCCTGTGGGGGAGCGACTATGACGCCGTGTACCTCAAGGGCGGATGGGCCCGGGAACGGTCCGTCGTGCGCGTGCCCATCGGGCGGACGGAGACCTGCCTGTACAGCCAGCGCGGCGCGTCCGGCCACGAATCCAGCCCCTTCCTGACTCTCTGCGCCCGGAACACCGACGAGCTTTCCGGCGAGGTTTGGGCCGCCAGCTTCGTGTACAGCGGATCCTTCTGCGCGAAAATCGACGTGAACAACGGGGGAAATTCCCGCCTGAGCATGGGCATGAATCCCCAGGTGTTCCAGTGGCTTCTGAACCCCGGGGAGGAATTCCAGGCGCCCGAGGCCGTGCTGGTGTACTCCGCGGAGGGGTTCAGCGGCATGAGCCGGATTTACCACCGGCTGTACCGCACCCGGCTGGCCCGGGGCGTATGGCGCGACCGGCCGCGGCCCGTGCTGGTCAACAACTGGGAGGCCACGTATTTCAACTTCAACGAGGAGAAGATTCTCGACATCGTCCGGGAAGCCAAGAAGCTTGGTATCGAGCTTTTCGTGCTGGACGACGGATGGTTCGGCCGGCGGGATATCGACAACTGCTCGCTGGGCGACTGGACGCCCGACCTGCGGAAGCTGCCCAACGGCATTGCCGGCCTTTCCGCGAAGGTTCATGCCGAGGGCCTGATGTTCGGCATCTGGGTGGAGCCGGAGATGATTTCTCCGGACAGCGACCTGTACCGCGCGCATCCGGACTGGTGCCTGCATGTGGACGGGCGGACCCGCACCCTGGAGCGGAACCAGCTGATCCTGGACCTGAGCCGGAAAGAGGTGCAGGACTACGTCATCGACGCCATCTGCAATGTGCTGAGGACCGGGAACGTGGACTACGTGAAATGGGACATGAACAGGAACATGACGGAATATTTCTCCATGGAGCTGCCGCCCGAGCGGCGCATGGAGACCCAGCACCGGTACATGCTGGGCCTGTACCGGGCGATGGAGGAGATCACCTCCGCCTTCCCGCAGGTACTGTTTGAATCCTGCTCCGGAGGCGGCGGACGGTTCGACGGCGGCATGCTGTACTATATGCCGCAGACCTGGACCAGCGACAACACCGACGCCATCGCGCGGCTGTCCATCCAGTACGGCACGTCCTTCGTGCATCCGCTCAGCGCCATGGGCGCCCACATCAGCGCCGTGCCGAACCATCAGGTGGGACGGACGACCTCCCTGCAGATGCGCGGGGACGTGGCCGTGTGCGGCAATTTCGGATTCGAGCTGGATCTGGCGAAGATGACGGACGAGGAGAAGGAGCTGGCCGCGAAACTGGTGGCGCGCACCAAGGAGCTGCGCGGGCTGACCCAGACGGGCGAATTTACGCGGCTGATTTCCCCGCAGGACGGAAAATACGCCGCGTGGCAGATCGTCAGCGAGGACGGGAGCGAGGCGCTGCTGTGCGTGTACCGCATTCTTTCCTGCGCCGCGACGCCGCCCATCCGCGTGAAGATGGCCGGGCTGGAGGCGGATGCCGAATACACGGATCCGGAGGGCCGGACTTTCAGCGGCGCCGTGCTTGAACACAGGGGATACAGCGTCTGGCTGCGGGGCGACTTCACAAGCCGGCTGATCCGCTTCAAAAAGAAATAACGGAAACGGGCGCCCGGCCCGACGGGCCTGAACGGAAAGGCCTGCCCGCGGCCGGGCGCAGCCGGGGAACAAGGACCGGGAACAGAGCCGGACGCAGCTGGAAACCGGACTGCCGCCAAAACGCGGCACGGCGCCGGGGAGTGTTCCCCGGCGCCGCGGCGTTGTTTCCTTTCCTGAGCAGCGAATGCATGTTTCAGGCCGTAATACCCTCCTTCTCCGTCAGGCGTCCGGAACGCCCGGGCCGGCCTGCCCGCGGATCCGCCTCGCGAGGAGGACCAGGTAGACCGCAAACAGAACCGCGCCGAAGACGGCGCCGGCCGGGCGCGCCACCGAATCGGGGAGGCCGAAGCCTTCCTCCGAGACGAGGAGGTAGGTTGAGCTGACGGCGGTCATGAAGGCGGCCGGCAGGGCGGCGACCAGTGAACCGTAACGGGAAGGACCCTCCCGAAGCAGGTAAGAGGCCGCGACCCACAGCGCGATCATGGCCAGCGTCTGGTTGCTCCAGGAGAAGTAACGCCAGACGGTCTGGAAGCCGTCGCTGTTCGTGACCGCAAGCCAGGTCATCAGACCGCCGACGGCCAGCAGGGGCACGGTAATCAGCAGTCGGTTCCGGATCGGCTTCTGGTCCAGCCCGAAGGTTTCCGCAAGGATCAGCCTCGCGCTCCGGAACGCCGTATCCCCGGAGGTGATGGGGCAGACGATGACGCCCACAACCGCCAGGATGCCGCCCGCCGTGCCCAGCACGCCGGTCGAAATCTCATAGACCACGTTGGAGGCGCCGCTCCGGAGAGCTTCGTTCAGCAGCTGCGTCGCTCCGTAATACGCGACGCCGGCCGCGGCCCACACCAGCGCAATGGCCGCCTCGCAGATCATGGCGCCGTAAAATACCGGCCTCCCTTCCTTTTCGGAGGTGATGCATTTCGCCACCATGGGCGACTGGGTCGCGTGAAAGCCCGACACCGCGCCGCAGGCCACCGTGACGAACATGTAGGGCCAGACGGGCGTTCCCTCCGGGTGAAGATTGCTGAGGGAAATCTCCGGAATGGTGAATTTACCCCCTGAGAAGAGGACCCCGCCCAGGACCGCGACGGCCATGGCGACCAGTAACACGCCGAAGACCGGGTAAAGCCTGCCGATGATCCGGTCGATCGGCAGCAGCGTCGCCAGCAGATAGTAGGCGAGGATCACGACCGCCCAGAAGGTGCCGTTCATCCAGGACGGCGTGAGCCTGTCCAGGAGCCCGGCGGGGCTCGTTACAAAGACCACGCCGCAAAGCACCAGCAGGATCACCGAAAAGACGCGCATGACCCACATGGCGGCGGTGCCCAGATAGTCGCCGGAAAGCTCGGCGATGGAGGCGCCGCCGTGACGCGAGCTGATCATCCCCGAGAAGTAATCGTGAACCGCGCCCCCCAGCAGGGAACCCAGGACGATCCACAGGAACACGACCGGCCCGAAGACCGCGCCCATCAGCGGCCCGAAAATCGGCCCCGTGCCGGCGATGTTCAGGAGCTGGACCAGGAGCGCCTTCCATTTCTTCATCGGAACGCAGTCGACGCCGTCGTTGATCGCGACGGCCGGCGTTTTCCGATTATCCGGCGCAAAAACCCGCTCCACCACCCGGCTGTAGATATGATATCCGATGATCAGGACCGCGAATGAAATCAGAAGTGAAACCATGACACATGCCTCCCAGCGGGTCATTCTACGGATATTATACAGATAAACGGGTTTTTTTCAACCGGGGCGGGACTCAGATTTTCATCCGGGCGCGCCTCAGATTCGGGCTGGAATCGGGCAGGACGCTGTGGTATACTGGCAACGAGATTATTCAGGAGGAAGCACACATGATTCAGAATCCCTTTTTCCCTGAAATCCACGGCAACTTCGGCTTCGGCTGCATGCGCCTGCCCATGAAGGACGGGCGTGTGGATTATGACGAGTTCCGCCGCATGGCCGACGCGTTTATCGCCTCCGGCCTCAACTACTTCGATACCGCCCACGGCTATATCGGCGGGCAGAGCGAGACAGCCATCCGGGACTGCGTGGCGAAGCGCCATGCGCGGGACGAATTCCTGCTGACGGACAAGCTGACTGAGCCCTATTTCCGCCGTGAGGAGGACATCCGCCCCTTCTTCGAGAGCCAGCTGGAGGCCTGCGGCGTGGAATATTTCGACTTCTACCTGATGCATGCCCAGGACCGGAACAATTACCCGAAGTTCAAGCGGTGCCGGGCGTATGAAACAGCGCTGCAGCTGAAGGCAGAGGGGAAGATCCGCCACTTCGGCATTTCCTTCCACGACAAGGCGGAAGTACTGGATATGATCCTGACCGAGCATCCGGAAATCGAGATCGTGCAGATCCAGTTCAACTACGTGGATTACGAGGACGCCTCCGTGGAAAGC
>CAMVFE010000062.1 GCA_947166705.1 uncultured Clostridia bacterium | reverse complement strand
CCGCAGTAGATCAGGCTGGCCGCCCGGCTCCAGACGAAGGTGATGAAGCACTGGAAGGCGTTCCAGGTATTCACCATGGCGTTGAAGCGCGCATCGGGCGTCCGGACCTTCAGGTTCTCCAGCTCGCCGTGCCAGTAGCGGATCAGGGCCTCCTTCTCGGCGGCCACGGTTCCGGCGGGATCCGCGTAGCGGTCCAGCAGCTCCCGGGCTTCGGATGCCGTCTTCTGCCCCAGCAGGAACGCCGCCTGTTTCTTCTCCCCCGCCGCCAGGCTCAGGCTCACCTGCAGCGCGCCGCAGGGGTTCCCGTTATAGTTCAGGCTGTTGTCGCACCGGCCCGCCGCGACCGCCGCCGGCGCGTCGAAGCGGCTGCGGCCCAGGAACTGCTCCCGCCGCCCCGTGTAGGATGCCACCTTCGCGCCGGCCACGCCCAGGAAGCGCTCCATGTGGTTGCTGCCGTCCGCCTCCCGGTTGCAGAACTCGTTGATCCGCTCCAGGATGAAGTCGTCTTTGAACTCCGTGCGCGTGATGAACTGGGTGTACTGCATGTTCACCAGGTCCTGGGTGTAGAAGCTCTCCGTCGTGAATTCCGCGTAGGCGAACACACTGATCCTCCGGTCCCTTCCGGACAGGTTCTCGATTTCCAGGCTCCAGACCTCGTGGGACGCGCCCAGGGGAACATAGTACAGCGCCCGGCTCCGGATCCCGGCGTACTCGCTGATGAACTCCGTATAGGCGGTGCCGTGGCGGCATTCCGTCCTGTAAGCTTCCAGGGGCTTCTTCACGGGCTTCCAGCTGGCGGACCAGAAATCCCCCGTCTCCTCATCCCGCAGATACAGATACCGCCCCGGCTCGTCGAACTGGTTGAAGATGTAGCGCAGAATCCGCCCCGCGGCGCCGCTGCGGACAAAGCTGTAGCCTCCGGCGTTCACGGTGATGATGGCCCCGTACTCCGGGGACCCCAGATAGTTGGCCCAGGGGGCCGGCGTGTCGGGATTGGTGATCACGTATTCCCGGGCCTTTTCGTCAAAATAACCGTACTGCATGCTCCTTCTCCTTCTCTTCGCGCCGCTCCGCGGGGAAATCTCCCGGCGGCGGATCGTTCCGTCTCGTTTTCTCCGCCTACAATGGAATTTCCCCTTTTTCGGCGGGGAAAAAGGGGAAATCTGGTCTTCCGCGGGATCCGTCCGCGCCCTTACCGGCCCATGGTGCCGAAGCGCATCTGCCGCTCCATGGTTTCCGGATGCAGGGCGTAGGCCCGGGCCATCTCCTTGGTGATCTTGTTTTCCCGCGCCAGCCGCGCCAGCTCGCTGTCCATGGAGAGCATCTCGCTGCCCGCGCCGGAAATGGCGTTGTCGATCTGGTGGGTCTTGCCTTCCCGGATCAGGTTCTGGATGGCGGGGGTCACCGTCATGACCTCGAACACGGGGTACAGCACGCCGTCGGTTCCCAGCAGCAGCCGCTGCGAAACCACCGCCCGCAGCACCATGCTCAGCTGCGTCCGCACCTGGTTCTGCTGCTCCGCCGCGAAGGCGTCGATCACGCGGTCGATCGTTTTGGCCGCGCCCAGGGTATGCAATGTGGAGATGAGCAGATGCCCCGTCTCCGCGGCGGTGATGGCGGTGGAGATCGTTTCCACATCGCGCATCTCGCCCAGCATGATCACATCCGGCGCTTCCCGCAGCGCCGCCCGGACCGCTCTCGCGAAGCTGGAGGCGTCCTCCGGCACCTCGCGCTGGCTCACCAGGCAGAGCTTGTGCGGATGAAGGTATTCAATCGGATCCTCGATCGTGATGATATGGCCGCTCCGGGTCTGGTTGATCCTGTCCAGGATACAGGCCAGCGTCGTGCTCTTTCCGGTTCCCGCGGGTCCTGTCACCAGGATCATGCCGCTTCGCAGGGACGCCAGCTTCATGACCAGATCCGGAATATGGAACTTCTCGGGATCCGGCAGGCCGAACGCCACGACGCGGAAAACGGCGGCCAGGGAGCCTCTCTGGCGGTAGATGTTGCAGCGGAAGCGGCTGACATCGCGGATGGCGAAGGAAAAATCGTCATCGCCGTCCCGCTCCAGGTTGTGCTTGCTCCGGTTGGCCAGCTCATAGGCGCGGTCAATCAGCACCTGAACCTCCGGAAGCGTGACCTTTTCCTCCGAGATGGCCGTCATCTGGCCGCTCACCTTGGTTGAAACCGGAGAAAAAGGAATAATAAAGACGTCGGATCCGCCCCTCTGCATCGCGTCCCGAAGCAGCTCGTCCAACGTCTTCATTCGAATTCATCCCCCTCAGCGTCTTCAAAATCTTCGCCCAGGCCTTCGTCTTCCCAGATTTCCCCGGCATTGAGCACATGCCGGGTCCACGCGAAGCGCCTTTCGGCTCCGGGCTCCAGGATGCGGACGGCGCAGTCCAGCGACCGGTCCTCCGCCCTTTCCGTCCAGAACACCTGATCCTCCTCCAGCCGCATGCCCTGGGGAAGCTTTTCCGCCAGCGCCGCGAGGCAGGCCTCCGGGCTGTCCGGGTTCTCCCGCAGGCAGGATGCGAGCGCCGCGTCCAGCCCCGCCAGGGATTTTTCCGCCGCGCCGAAGAGGCCGTAGACCTCCTGCCGGGTCTCCGCAGTCCGCAAAGCCAGCGCCTCGTCGTTCCGGGCGGAGATCATCGTCAGCACCGTCAGGACGCACAGCGCCAGCACGACCGCGATCAGGATCAGGGAGGACGCGCCTGGCCCGACGGCTACTTTCCGTTTGTTCACGGGCTCACCTCCCCGGGCAGATAATTGACCACGGGCAGGTCAAACAGCTTCCGCCCCGTCTTCTGCTCCGCCGAGAATTCCACGGTCCGCAGAATTCCCGCTTCCGTCTTTTCCTCCGTCTCCGCCGCGGTGATCGTATAGCCGTCCTGCTCCAGCACCCACCGGCCGTCCGCGGCCGTGAAGCCCGCGGCTTCGAGCTCCGCGCCGGCGTTCTCCGCGCCGGCCAGCCGCTCCTCCAGGTTTTCCACGGCCAGCATGGCGCTGCAGGAGGCCCTGGCATACGCGCTCTTCACCCGCGCAAGCCCGAACATCTCCACGATGGTGGACACGCACAGCATGAAGAACAGAATGACCAGCACCAGCTCGATCAGCAGAATATTGGCGGTGCTATGCCTCTTTCTCATTCAGCCGCACCTCCCGCACGAAGCCAGGCCCAGACCGTCTGATCCCCGCCGTCCGGCGTGACCATCCGGACGGTCAGCATGTTTCCGTCCATTTTCGGTTCAAAGGATGTCATCTCGATCAGGGGTTCGCCCATCTCCTCCTCGAATTCCCATTCCGCGGAGGTAAAGCTTTCCCGGAGAAAGCCTCCCGCGCAGAACAGCCGGCGGTAGTAGATTTCCCCGTCATAGTCGTTGGTGAAGACCAGCACCGGAATCCCGCCCTCCAGGCGGACGGACGCGGTCCCGGCGTCCTCTCCCTGCGCCGCGCCGCGGATGATGGCCGTGGCCACCCTGGCCGTATTGTTCCGGCCGGAGGTCTCCACGGTATCGCGGTAAACCTGGGCGCTCAGGGCCGTCAGGAAGATGGCGGAAATCGCAAAGACCGCCAGCAGCAGGAAGATAAAGACATTCTGTATCCGCATGGGCGGCTGCTGTTGTTTCCTCGCGCTCACAGATCCTTCGCCCCCCTTTCCCGTACGGTGATGGTGGGCATCAGGTTCGAAGCGAACGCGTCGTACTCAACGACGAAGCGCTCCGTATTGTAGGCCAGCTTGTAGTGCTCCCGCAGGTAGTCCAGGTTTTCCGGATAGGTTCCCTCGGCGGCGTAGCAGGTCAGCGCGGCGTTCTTCACCGCATCGTGGACCAGCCGGGCCTCCTGATCCCCGGAGGTCGCCGTCAGGGAATTCAGCAGGAGGACAAAGCCGACGATCAGAGCGATAAAAACTACGCCCGCGGCAATATCCTTTTTCCCAATGCGCATTTTCTCGCTCCTTTCCTGTTATTTCGATTCAGGTTCCGTCTCGCGTCCCTTGTTACAGGCTGCTCATGACCCCGGCCATCGGCAGCATCATGCTCAGCAGGATCGCGCCGATCACGATGCTCAAAAGCGCCACCAGCACAGGCTCGATCAGGGAGATCAGGCGGCTCAGGTCGTCCTCCACCTGCTCCTCGTAAACTTCGGCGATCTTGGTCATCACCTGGGGCTCATGGCCGGAGGCGGCGCCGATCTTCAGAATTCTGTTGTAGAAATCGGTGAACAGCCCGCTGGAGGAAATCGCGTCCGCGAAGGGCTCGCCCTTCTGCATCTCTTCCTTGATTTCCTTCACCTTGGCGATGGACTGCTCATCCTCCAGCGCGTTGGCCGCCATGTCGATGGCGTTGTCAATGGGGAAGCCGCCGCCGAGCATCATGCCCAGCATGCCCGCGATGCGGGAGGAGGACAGCTTGTGGCTGATCCGGCGGACCGGAGGCAGCAGATTGCGCAGGAACTGCATTACCCTGTCCCGGTGCCGGGTCCGCATCAGCGCGACCACCGCCAGCACAGCGAGGATCATCAGCGCGATCAGGGACAGCACGATCCATCCCGCGATGGAGCCCACGTTCATCAGCCGGACGGAGGCGCCGTTCGGATCGACGCCCAGGGAGCCCAGCACCCGGCGGAACACGGGCATCACGCGCCAGAGGAGCACCGCGATGATGACCACCATCATCACGCCCAGCACCAGCGGATAGGTCACCGCGCTGCTGGCGGCGTCCTTGATCTTTCCTTCCCGCGTGTAGTAGGAGGAAAGGTTCCGCATGATGTCCTCCAGCCGGCCGGTCTCCTCGCCGATGCCGACCATCTCGACCATGTAGTGGGGCCACTCCTCCTCCCGCTCCTTCATGGCGATGTACAGGGACCCGGTTTCCTCCACGGTCTCGCGCATATTCGAATAGGGACGGGCCTTGGCGCCTTCCTTCTCCTCATCCTCGGCCAGCATGTCGATGCCGTCCCGAAGCGTCATGCCGGATTCCAGCATCAGCGCGATCTGATCGCAGAAAACGCTCAGCTCCTCCGAAGTCAGCACGGCGCTGTTCTTTCTTTTCTCCTTGGCCATCATTTGCTCCTCCCCCCGTGGTTTTCAAAAAAAACGACGCGCTCAGTAATAGCGCTCCACTGTGTAGGACCCGTTGCTCACCGCGTTCAGTGCCGCCGTCGGGTCAAAGAATTCCTCCTGTCCGTTGACCACCGCCGTGACCCAGGCGTGATAGGTGCTCGCGTTCAGCGTGCCGATCATCAGCCTTGCCGGCACGCCCTGGCTTCGCAGCATGGCGACCATGATGGCGCTCAGGTCCTGGCAGATGCCCATGTGCTTGTTCCACGCGTCGTCGATCTGCGGAAGCTGGCCGGCCTTGACGCTGACGGCCTTGACGTAGTCGTAGGCGAAGTGGCTTTTCATGTAGGCGCACACCGCCTTGTAGATCTCCGTCTGATCCTTCATGTCCCCGCAGAGCTTCCCCGCCTCCACCACCGCGGCGGTGGACGGCGTATAATCGACATACTGATTCGGATAAAGGAAGGCCCTGTTTTCGTCGTCCATCTTGACCGTCAGGGAAACCTTCCCCTCCTCGGAGTACTTCTTGCCGCTCACGTTCTTATACAGGCTGAAGGTGTATTTCCCGTTTCCGTACTGGAGGGGGAACACCTCGTATTCGCCGTTGTTGTTCAGATCGTAGGTCAGGGTCGTATCCCCCATCTTCATCCGGACCTTCAGCTTCTTTTTCCCCTTGGCGCTTTTGATCATCACATAGCCGTCGTCCATATGGGTGCAGTCGATGACCAGCCCGCCGTTTTTCTTTGTTTTGGAGCCGCTCTGCGGCATCAGCACCTCGCCGAAGGAAAGCGCCGACAGCAGAAAAAGCAGCGCGACTGAAACACACCGGATCAGGATTTTCCTCCAGCCCGTATCCCGTTTCATAACGCCACCCCCGGTTATAATCCGATCGTGAAACAGCGGAAAAAGCCGCCGTTCCGAATGAATTTCCCACAAGATTGGAGATAGTATAGCACAATCTCCCGCCCTTGACAATTAAAAAATTCCCGCGGGCGGAAAGCCGCCCGCGGGAAACGTTTCCTTCCGGAAAAGCGCGCCTTATTTCTTCTGCACGTATTTCAGGCAGTCGATGGTGACCGCGGAAAGGATGATGATTCCGGAGAAGACGAACTGCAGGTTGGTGTCCACGCCCAGAATCGTCAGGGAATAGGTCAGCGCCGTGAAGATCAGCACGCCGACGACGATGCCCTGGATCTTTCCGATGCCGCCCTTGAAGCTGATGCCGCCGACCACGCAGGCCGCGATGGCGTCGGTCTCCCAGCCCTGTCCGTAGGCCGCGGAGCCGGAACCCACCATGCGGATGCATTCCAGCCAGGCGCCGAAGCCGTACAGCACGCCGGCGATCATGAAGGTGATCAGGGTGACCTTGAACACGGAGATGCCGGAAACCGCCGCGGCCTCCGGGTTCCCGCCCACCGCGTACATATTCTTGCCGAGGGTGGTCTTGTTCCAGATGAAGTACATGAGGATGATGACCGCCACCGCCCAGAGGATGATGGTCGGGAAATCTCCGATCTTCGGCATGATCATGTCCTTGATGGGGCTTTCAATGGCGCCGAAGGAGACGCCCTGGGTCGCGAAGGTCATCAGGCCGAACATGATCAGCATGTTGGCCATGGTGGAAATGAAGGGATGGATCTTGAAC
>CAMVFE010000061.1 GCA_947166705.1 uncultured Clostridia bacterium | reverse complement strand
GTCGCTCTTTTCACTCGTTCCGCTTCCTGCTGGCACTTACTTTTTCAAGTGACCTCCGGCATAGCGGACCGCCGTTTCCGGAAGGATGTCCGGAATCAGGGATCCTGGACGAAGCGGATGAAATCCCGGACCTCCTCAAAGGTCTTCAGACGCGCCGTGTACATGTACCGCCCCATCTGGGGCCAGTTCATCGGGGGCATTTCCTCCTGCATGACCATCTGAGTGCCGTAGCGGGCCATGATTTCCTCATGGGTGCGGGCATAGGTATGCCCGTCCTTGCGGCTGGCATACACGCAGTAGAAATGCTCCGGGGCTTCCGGTACCTTCCGGCAGTCCCAGGCCACCATGTCGGCATAGATCCGGTATACGTCCGTGGAATGGGCAAAATCCATCATGTCCGGCGTGTAGCCTCCCGCGGGACGCATATTGACCTCCAGCGCGGCGAAATCTCCGACCTCCCCGAGACCCGGGCGGGCCTTCGTCAGCCGGAAGAATTCCAGATGCACGAAGCGGCGGTCCACCCCGAAGGCTTTGACCGTCTTCCGTCCAAGCTCCCGCAGGGCGGGCGGGACCTCCGGGCAGGTGTAATACATCAGGTCCAGATCCCTGTTTACGATGTCCATCACCGGCGGCCACACGGTCATGCTTTCAAACAGCGGCTCGCAGGCGGAATCGAGGATGGCGTCGTAGGAGCAGATTTCCCCCTCGATGAACTCCTCCATAACATAGGGGACCGCCGGCAGGCGGCCGTAAAAGGCCTCCAGGTCCGCCTCGTTCTCCAGCTTCCACGTGTTCGTCGCCCCGACGCCGACATCCGGCTTGACGATCACCGGGAAACCGACCCGGCTGACGAAAGCCCTGGCCGCCTCCAGGCCGGACACGGCATGCTGGCGGGCGGTTGGGATCCCCGCGTCCAGGTACAGCTTTTTCATCAGGCTTTTCTCCTTGATGAAGCTGATCCGGTCGGACCGGATTCCCGTGGTGACATTGAAGTCCGTCCGCAGCCGGGCGTCCTGCTCCAGCCAGTACTCGTTCATGGATTCGATCCAGTCGATTTTTCCGTATCTGAAGGCCAGGAAAGCCACGGCCCTGTACACCTGGTCATAGTCCTCCAGGCTGTCCACCCGGTAATACTCCGTCAGCGCCGCCTTCAGCGGCTCCTCCAGGCTGTCGTAGGACGCGTCCCCGATGCCCAGGACATTGATTCCGTTTCGGTGCAGCCGGTCGCAGAACTGCCAGTAGGTATGCGGAAAATTCGGGGAAATAAAAACGTAATTCATCGTCTCAGACCCTTCATTCATTGATGATATACGGCAGGAAATACCGCATCTGCCTGAACCACCAGGGCCAGTCGTGACAGACATCGGGCCCCCAGAAATCGCACCAGGCTTCGATGCCCTTGCGGCGGAAAATCCCGTTCAGGTTTTCCAGCGTCCGGACGCCGTCCTCCTCCCAGGCGCCCCGGCCGCAGCAGAGGATGATTTTTCTTTCGTTATACATCCGGATCCACGGATGATCCTCCGGCATGTTGGCCAGAAAGCGTTCGGGCGAGTTGTCGTACAGGGTCGGGTTCATCCATCCGTCGAAGAAATAATCCGCGTCGTACACGCCCGACAGGGCGATCACGCCCCTGAAAAGGTCCGGCCGGCGCATGAAGGTGATCACCGCATGATCCGCGCCCATGGAGAAACCGGTCACGGCCGGGGTCTGCGGATTTCGCGCGCGGATCAGGGGAACCACTTCATCCACGATATAATGGAAATACTGTTCCTGAAGCGCTGCGCGGGATTCGTTGTCCCGGCCTCTGGCGGACCAGCTGTCCCTGTCCACGGTATCCACCACGAACAGCTGGATCCTGTTTCCCTCCAGATAATCCGCCAGATGGTGGATCATGCCGAAATCCTCGTAGTTGCGGCACATGGAGTCCTGGGTCGGGAAGGCGAGGAAGGGTACCCCGCCCTGGCCGTAGACCATGATGTGCATTTCCCTGCCCAGGCACCGGCTGGTGTGGGTCAGTTCCTCTCTGTTCATTCCGCGCCTTTCTCCGCCGGGCCCGCGGAAACGATCCGGCCCTGTCCGTAGGGATTCTCGTATTCCCCGCCGATCACGCCGCAGTGAACGTCGCTGGTAAAAAGGATGACCAGATCCCGCTGCAGGCCGGGCGCGGTTTCCTCCGCAAACGCCTGGGCGCATCCCAGCAGCGCCACGCAGAGAATCAGACACAGGATCTTTCTCATGGATACAATTCCCCTTTATTTCTTTGGGAATTCTGTATACAGTTTATCAGATGAGCCGGAGGAGAATCAACCCGTTTTCAGAGCCGGAAGGTTCTTCCGCTGTATTTTATCGCCCGGAGGACGCCTTCCCGCCGCGCGGGCCGCGGTCCCGGCAGGTTGATCTCGATCAGTTCATGAAGAACATAGCCGTCCGGTGTATCAATCTCCAGTGAATGAACCCCACAAACTTTTGCATTGATCATCCCCTTTTCTTTTTTGAACTTGTGCGGTAGAATAGAATCTGCTGATGGACAGCATCTCAAAAAAAAGACAGCGGAATGAAATCCGCTGCCGAAAAAGAGGAACACCATGGCCAGAAAAAAGTTTTCCCTGAACGGGTGGTATAAGCGCTTTTTCCTGAACGAAAGGACTTCCATGATTGCGGCCGTGCTGAGCCTGCTGATTCTGCCGGTCATCTATTATTTCGGAAACCGGTCCGGCGGGCTGGATCTGGCGGGCCGGTTTGATCTGATGATGCGGCTGGTGCTGATCGCGACGCTGCTGTACTCGCTGAAAAAGCACAAGCTGTTTCTGATGCAGGCGACCACGGTCGGACTGCTGTTCTGCATGCTGTGCGCTCAGTCCCAGTACGCGCTGGGAAATCTGGCCAGCAGGGACTCTGAGACCTATATCAGGATGGGACTGCAGGGGTTCATTTTTCTGGCGGGGGAACGAATGGTGCTGTTTATTCAGTCCTTTGTGTGCGTCAGCCATTTTATCATCCATGCCGCCAGAAGGCAGGAAGCGATCCGGGTGTCCGTTAATCAGATTTCCATTCTCTTTTTGTTTGCCCTGGTGATCATCCAGCTGGCCATCGCACCGGTGCTGAGCTTTGAAAAGGATTATGTGCTGTATGTCTGGACCCTGCATCTGGATGAGCTGTTTATCTTTGTTCTGATTGCGTGCGCGGAACTGGTCCTGATGATCGATCAGAGGGAATTCGGGGGAGAGTGACACAAATGACCAGGAACAGACACAGGGCGACATGGTACCTGTTTACCACGCTGCTGAGTATATTCAATATCTGCACCATCCGTATTTTTGACGGGTACAACTGGCCCTTTTATGCGGTGACAGCGAACGCGATACTTTGCCTGGGCGGTCTGATCTTTCACATGCACGTGGATGAAACCGCAAAGAAGCGCATGCTTATGCGGGCAGCCCGGCTGATCCTTCTTCTGAATTCCGTTTCCGTATTCCTGATGCTGGGACTGAGCCTGTTTATCCTGACGAGCCAGTATCACAATCCCCAGACACCGGATCGGAGAATTGCATCCGCGGCGGAACTGGAGCAGGCAATGGGGGAAAAGGGACGGGGCGTGGCGCTGCTGGAAACAGATGAGCTGTATATTTACTGCACGGATTATGATGAGATCTCCTTTGCGGCGGGCGAGAGGCCGTCCCGGGAGGATGAAAGCATCCTGATGTGTGTGGCGGCAGCCTTTCAGGACAAGTATCAGCTGGATTTTCAGCACAGCAATATCGTAGGATGGCACACCGCCGGCGGCCAGCTGGAACGGGGAAAGCCCCAGGCCAGGCTGGGAGCTTTTACGTATGTGGACGGAAACGCGCGGATCTGGGGTATTGATGAAGCGGAGGAGGCCATCAGGGAGGCGGCAGACCGGGGTGGATGCGGCTATCAGCAGTTTATTGTGCTGGCGGACGGGGAACGGGGCGGCCACCAGAGCGACGAATTCCGCTGCTACCGGGTGGTGGCGGTCCTGAACGGGAAAGCGTGCATCATCGATTCCCGAACCCAGATGCATTACAGCGAATTTATTCGTGCGCTGGAGGATCTGGGGATCCGGGACGCGCTCTACTGCGATATGGGAAGCGGCTGGAATTATTCCTGGTATCGGAATGGGGAAGGGAAGGCCGTAGATATTATCGGCACCCCTTGGCCCTTTTCCCATAACTGGCTGGTATTTTTGAAAAAGAATTGAGAAGCCGCAGTGACACAGGAAACGGAATAATGGGTTAGTGTGCAGATGCCGGCCGCCCGGCCGCCTCCCGCGGCTTCCGGAAGAGGCTTCCTCATGAATGCCCGCGCTGGTAATATGAGATGAAATCTGTTATGCTCAGCGGGAGAAAAAACCGCTGCGATCAGCAGGGAAGAAGGAGACGCACGCAATGACGGCAGGCGAAAGGCCGGAGACGGCAGACAACTCCCGCGTTTCTCCGGACAGGCTGCGCGGAGGGGGCGGTACGCCCCGGTGGGAGCTGAAGCCCCACACCTTTGACACGGATCGGATGTACGCCTGCGTAAAGGCGCGGGCGGAGGAGGCGGGACTGGCGCAGACGCTTGCCGCGCTGCCCCTGATGATGGAAAAGCACCGGGGCCAGCTGCGCGCGGCCAGGACGCTGGAAACACCCTACGCCGCCCATCCGCTGACGCTGGCCTGCCATGCGCTGGCCATGGGGATCGCGGACGACGACGTCGTGGCGGCGGCGCTCCTGCACGATGTGGTGGAGGACACGGGCACAAGCCCCGAAGAGCTCCCGGTCGGCAGCCGCGTCCGGGAAGCGGTATGCCTGCTTTCCTACAACACCTATCTGGAAAGCGGCGGGGAATCGGACAGGGAGAGGAAGAAGGCCATCAAGCCGGCCTATTATGCGGGCATCCGGAAAAATCCGCTGGCGGCCCTGGTGAAATGCATGGACCGGTGCAACAACCTGGCCTGCATGGCGGACGGCTTTTCCGAAGAGAAGATGGCCTCCTACGTGGTGGAGACGGAGAAGTATGTTCTGCCTCTGCTGGATGTGATCGGGGACGTCCCGGAATACAGGGAAGCGGCCTGGCTTCTGCGGTACCAGACGGTGACCCTGCTGGAAACGTTCAAAAGGCTTCTGTGAAAGGCGGAAAGAGGGAGGTTAATATTCTCATCCGTCTCCTCTATACTGCCTATAATGAAAGAAATCCGTCACTGGAATGCCCCGCAGCAGGCTGCTGCGGGGCAGATGATATCTGCTGAAAATTTCACGGCACGCGGGGAAACGCCCGGTCAGGCCTCTCCTTCGCCGGAAGCCTTGCCGACCAGACCGCCCGTCGCGACGTCCCGGATGGTTTTCGGAATGTCCAGGCCGACCGCGTCCTTGACGGCCTCGAAGGTCTGCAGCATGGTGCCGGCCGTGTCCCTGGCCATGGAGGTCGCTCCGCCTTCGCCGAAGAGGATGATCTTCTCCGTCCTGCTCAGGGGCTCGGATACCGCGCGGGCGATGTCGGGCAGCTTGTCTGTGACCATCTCCATCATGGCGGCCTGGCCGTAGAGCTGCATGGCTTCCGCCTTCATCCGCATGGCTTCGGCTTCCGCCTCGCCCTTCATCCGGATCGCTTCGGCCTCTTTCTGTGCGGCATAGAGCGCCGCGTCCGCCTCCGCCTGCCTGCGGTACTTTTCGGCTTCCGCTTCCGCGATGGCCCGGTCCTTTTCCGCGGCGGCCTTTTCACGGATTTCCACGTTCAGCTTTTCACGCTCGATTTCAACCGCCTGGCGCTTCAGCTCCGTCTCCTTCTCCAGCCGCGTCATCTCCGCGGCGGCGTGCTCGGTGGCGAAGGTCTTGTTGATGCGCTCCTGCTCGATTTTGTAGGCCATCTCCGCCTTGGCGCGGGCTTCCTCTGTCTCCTGCATGAAGGCCGCCTTCTGGACCTCCAGGTCGCGGTTCTGCCGGGCGATCTCCGCCTCGGCCTGCATCTCGGCAAACCGGGATTCCTTTTCCGCGGCCGCGTTCGCGATGCGCTTGTCCTGCTCCTTTTCCGCGACGTTGCGGGCCGCCATGGTGTCGATGACCTTGCCGTCCTTATCGGAGAAGTTCTGGATCGTCAGGTTGATGATTTCCAGGCCCATGTTGCTCATGTCGCTCATGGCGGCCTTGATGGATTCCTGGGCAAACTTGTCCCGGTTCTGCACCAGCTCGGCGATGGTCATCTGGCCGATGATCTCGCGCATGTTGCCCTCCAGGACATCCTTGGCCAGCGCCTTGATCTGATCCGAATCATAGTGCAGGAGCTGTTCCGCGGCCGTGGCGATCGACAGGTCGTCGGAGCCGATCTTGATATTGGCCACCGCGTCCACCAGCACGGAGATATATTCCTTCGTCGGAACCGGCTGGGCCGTTTTGATATCCACCTGCGTCAGGCACATGTCCAGCTGGTCAATCCGCTCGACCGCCGGGATATAGAAGGTGGCTCCGCCGCGCACGATGCGGTATCCGAATTTCTTGGTGGATACCGTGCCGTCGGCGTTCCGGACCTTGTAGTTCCGGCGCAGGAGGCCCGAGATGATCAGGGCCGTATCCGGCGGGGCGATCTTATACCGGGGCATGAACTTGACCAGAATGATGATCCCGACGATGCCGATGAGGAACCACTGCCAGTTGGCCTGCAGGAAGCAGAGAACTTCTTCCATAGAGATATACTCCTTTCCAGACTGAAGGTCACAATCAGGGCATGCGTAAACGGCAGCCCTTGCACAGAGGGACAGTTCTTTCATGAAGCTTTCAGGAACTCTTCCTGAATTGTACCAGATATCCGGGAGGTTTGTCCATGAAAAAAAGCGGCCGCAAGGATAAAAAAGTGTTGGTTTGTCAAACATAGGTTACACATTTTCCCTGTAGCAGGGTCAAGGCA
>CAMVFE010000060.1 GCA_947166705.1 uncultured Clostridia bacterium | reverse complement strand
CGCAATGATCAGAATCAGCGTAGTCATGCTTTCAGTGCCCCTCCTTTCAGCTTCCTGGGCTCGCGGTCTTCCGTGACCTTGTTCAGGACGGTTGAGATCAGGATAATCATGATAGTGATCACATAGGCCACCGCGGAGGCATAGCCGTACAGGTTTCCGCCCTGGGGCGCCTTGTTCAGCAGGTAGATCATCAGGGTCAGAGCACCGTTGTTGGTGCCGCCGGTCCAGCTGCTGCCGGTGAGCACGAAGGGCTCGGTGAAGAGGTTGAACATACCGATGGTCGACTGGATCAGCGTGAAGAGAATAATGGGCTTGAGCAGCGGGATCATGATCTTGAAAACAACATCCACATGCGTGGCACCGTCGATCTCCGCCGCTTCGTAGATGTCGTTGCTGATGCCCTGCATGCCCGCGAGGTAGATGACCATGTTCCAGCCGATCCATTTCCAGGCGAACATGACGATGACCGCGACCTTGATCAGGGACCCGTCGCCGCCCAGCCAGTTGATCGGCGCCTCTCCGAAGAGGCTCAGGAACCAGTTCAGCACGCCGTAGTTATAGCCGAACATGCTGGAGAAAATGATTGTGATGGCGACGGAGCTGGTGACCATGGGCATGAAATAGATCGTCTTGAAGACATTGGAGAATTTCACCAGCTTGGAATTCAGGATATACGCGAGAATCAGGCCGCCGAGCAGAATTGGGATATGCGCGATGATCCCGATGAACAGCGTGTTGCCCAGCGCTTTCCAGAAGAGGGGATCATTAAAGAGATTCACATAGTTCTCGAACCCGATAAAGCGCATCTCGCTCATGCCGTCCCAGCGGAAAAAACTGATCACCAGGCCGGCGGCCATCGGGAAGAGACCGAAAATCAGAAACAGAATATAAAAGGGGGCAATATAGGCGTAGGCAACCCGGTTTTCGTACAGGGTGGCCCAGAAGCCTTTCTTCTTATACTGAACCATGAGCGGTTTTCACACCTTTCGCTTTCGGTCAGGAACCGCCTTTGCCGGCGGCCTGCAAAAAAGGAGGCAGAGGCCGACCGAGGCCGGCCCCTGCCAGAAAGGATTCAGATTGATCAGTCACCGGTCCAGACGCCCGCATCCTTCAGGGTCTGGATCTGCTGGAGCTTCAGCTCCGCGCAGGCTGTTTCGATGTCCTTGCCCAGGCGCTCACGGATCTGCTCCGCGGTCTCCCCGGCTTCGGCACCGGCGTTGAAGGAGCTGTACAGGCAGCCTTCAGCGGTGGTGTCCATGATGGTGTTGTACACGGCAGGCACGTTCGCGGCAATTTCCGCAGCCAGGGCGTTGGGCGCCTGTCCGCCGAAATAGGGATCGCCCTCCTGATACAGGGAAGGATCGGCCGTCCAGGCGGGCTCATAGGCGGGGAAGTAGTCCACAGCCTTGAACATCGCGTTCTGGCCTTCGGAGGTGCACAGCGCATAGGTCAGGAAAGCCCAGGCAGCTTCCTTGTTCTGGCTCTGCTCCGGAATGACCAGGAAGGAGCCGCCCCAGTTGGTGGCAGGCATGCCGGCCGGCAGGGCCACGGCGCGCCAGTGGCCGGCGCCGTCGGGATCGATGTCATCCTTCAGGAAGCCGGAGAACCAGGAACCAGCGGCGACCATGACGCAGGTGCCGGCCTGATAAGCCGCGTAGGCTTCACCGGACCACATATCCACGTTCATGTCCCAGCCGTTCTGACGGATCTTCAGGCAGGCGTTCAGGCAGTCGATGTCGCCCTCGCGCTCGAGGATCAGGTTCAGCTTCTCGTCAAAGTAGTCCCGGTTGATGAACATCCACTCATAGGGATAGACGGCGGAAGGCAGGGCCCAGCGCTGGCCGGGGATGGAAACCTTCTCGCAGATATCCAGGAACCCGTCCCAGGTGCTCATCAGCTTGGTGACTTCTTCCGGATCGGAGGGCAGGCCGACTTCCTCAAACACGTCGGACCGATAGTACAGCAGGGTGGGGCCAAGGTCCCACGGAATGGCGACCATGCGGGTGCCGTCGTCGCTGATGGCCTGGTTCCACTTGAAGGGGCCGAAGTCATCCTTGTAGTCCTGGGCGCCGAACTGGTTCAGGTCGCACAGCTTCAGGCTGTTCTTGTACTGGGCGATGTAAGCACCTTCCACCATCGCCACGTCCGGCGCACCCTGGTCCGCAGCCAGAGAGGTCTGCAGGGACTGATGATGCGCGGTGGTGTCGGTGAAGACAAGCTCCACTTCCACATTGGGATACTTTTCATTGAAACCGTCCAGGATCGCCTTGAAGGCAACGTCTCCGGACGGCCAGCCGCCGACTTCGATGTAGCCGGAAATGTCCGTGTTCGCTTCCGCATGGGCCAGGCTCATGACGGACAGGCACATCGCCAGCGTCAGGATCAGAGCAACGATTCTCCTCATGGTATGATTCCTCCTGAATTCTTTTTATCATCATTTTCCTTGCGGAAAAGAATGACCTCAGAGATTCCGCACGGTGGCGCCTTCCAGGATCTGGGAAGGAACCACGCGGCTGTTCTGTACCTTTTCGCCGCGCATCATTTTCACCAGGCATTCTGCGCATCGGCGGCCCATCAGGTAGGGCTTCAGGTCCAGCACGGTCAGCGGCGAATCGAAGTATCGCCGGAGATAGGTCCCATCGTACGCCGCAACGGACAGCTGATCCGGAACCTTCACACCCATCAGGCGCAGAGCCTTGAGGAAGCCGACGCCCATTTCCTCGTTGAAGCAGAGAACCGCTGTGGCATCGCAGCCGGAGCGGACGAACTTTTCCGCTGCCATGCCGCCGTTCTCAAAGAAATCCTCCGACGTCAGACCGGCGATTCCGATCGCACCGCCCACGAGGCTGCCTTCGTGCTTCTCGTTCCGCTCAGCCTCGGAAACCTCCAGATAATAATCCTGAATCCGACGGCCCAGGACCGGGGCCATGGAAGCCACCCAGGAAAGGGTCCGCGCGTCCTGGGAATTCCGGGGATAAGGGGAGGCCATGGCGATCCGCGTATGCCCCCGGCGGCGAAGATAGTCCAGCATATTCCGGGCACCGGCCCACAGGTCGCTCTCCACCATGACCACGTGGGAGGGAAGGCGCTGTGAGCTGCCGAAGGCCGCGCAAACCATGGGACGGTAGTCGTTGCGCCCGATGGTGGACAGGTAGCTCTGGGCAATCAGCTCGTTGATGAAGATGCAGCCGTCCGCTTCGTAGCGCCGGAGCAGCCCGTCCGAGGGGCGAAAGTCCAGCAGCATCGAGTACCCATGGCTCCGGAGGACGTCGCAGATGCCCATGTGCATCTCCGCGTAAAAGGGGTTGCGGGTGTTGGCCGTGTAAACCAGAACCTGCCGGGATTCGCGCGCCGCGTCCCGAAGAGCCGCCGGCTCACGCTGGTACCCCAGCTCGCGGGCCAGATGAAGGATTTCCGCTTTCTTCCCGGCTTCCACGTAGCCGCTGTTGTTCAGCGCCCGGGAAACCACGGAAACGGAAACGCCCAGGCGATCCGCAATGTCCTTTCGGGTGACCAATCTGCTCCCCCCGTCTTTCCGCCTCACAGCGGGATCCGGCAGAAGCTGCCGGCCGTTCCGCTGCTTTCTGATATGAAGCTATCATTAATCTGGCAAAATTTCAACCAGAAAGTCTGTGGTCACATGGCCACATCGCGACCACACCTGCCGGAGGAAAGGCAGGACACCCGCAGAGATCCGTTCGGAAACCTGCTTTTCAAGGCGGACGGACGG
The DNA here is from genome assembly GCA_947166705.1 of uncultured Clostridia bacterium. Taxonomy (GTDB): domain Bacteria; phylum Bacillota; class Clostridia; order Christensenellales; family Aristaeellaceae; genus Aristaeella. Next base: position 3,317 of record CAMVFE010000060.1, on the reverse strand, counting down.
TGCGGTCCGGCTCGGAAAAGGGCAGAAAAAAAGAGGCAGGAAAACCTGCCCCGGGATGGACGGAAAAGCGATCCGGATTCAGGCCGGCCGGCTTCCGGGCGGCTCGGGATCCTTCCGGTTCCGATGGAGATGGGAGCGCTGGTCGATGAAGCTTCCGGCCCCCAGGCCAAGAGAGATCATCGCGATCGTGATCATGGCGCGAATGCCCTGGTCCGCACCCTCTGCGGTAAGGCCCTGGGCCAGGAGGGACATCGTGCGATACAGGCCGAGCCCGGGCACTACCGGCACGATGGCGGAGACGAGGAAGATCGTGCTGATCATTTTCATCCGCCGGGAGACCAGATGGCCGGCCAGAGCTCCGGCAAGGGAACCCGCGAAGACCGACAGGGATTCGGAGATCCCCAGGGAGGCGAGAAACCAGTAGATCAGAAAGGAAAGGACGGCGATGCATCCGCCGGGGAGAAGGGAACGGAGCGGTGCATGTGCCAGGAGCGCGAAACCGACACTTCCGCCCAGGGAGCCCAGCGCAGCCTGCCAGAAGCTGATGTTCACAGGATCATCCTCCTTTGCAGAAAGCCGAGCAGGGCGGCGGAAAGCAGCGCGCCTCCCGCGATGCAGCAGGCGGTCAGGAGCGCCTGTGTCCCGTGGGACATGCCGGAAACCATATCGCCCCGCAGCGTATCCTGAACGGCGTTGGTCATCGCCAGGCCGGGAACGAGCGGCATCAGCGCGCCTGCGACGGTCGCGGCCATGGAAATTTCCGGGACCAGCAGGACGGCCAGGTGGGGAAGAAGCTCCGTCAGGAAGCCGCCCGCGATGGACGCGGCGTACCAGTGCATCCGGAAACGGGAGAACAGGTTTCCGGCGAGCTGGACCAGGGCTGCGATCAGCCCGGAACACAACACTTCCTTCCAGCCTCCGCCGAAGAGCAGGGAAAAGCCGCCGGCGCAGACCAGGGCGGCAGGAAGCCGCCATACGGAGGAAACGGGTCCGGGGAGCCGCTGGATTCCGCGAAGGCGGGACAGCGCCTGCATGAGATCCAGCTCTCCCGCGGAGAGCATCCGGGAAATACGGTTGACCCAGTCGACGCGGGTCAGGTTGGTCTCCTGCCGGTGAACGCGCTTCACGCTGGTTTCCAGCACTCCGTCCGGACGGCGGTAGCTGATGAAAAGTCCGCTCGGGACGGCGAAGCTTTCCACCTCCGTCAGGCCGAGAGCCATCCCCATGTGGGCGATGGTTTCCTCCGCGCGATAGGTTTCCCCGCCGTTTTCGATGATGATCCGCCCGGCCAGCTGCAGCGCTTCCATGCAGGGCTGGTCCAGGGCGGGCGTCAGTTTTTCCTTCATGGTTCCTCCGCAAAAACGAGGTTCGTTGTGATCAGCCAGTTGTCCGTTCCCAGCCACGTGGAGACCAGCCGCCGGAGACGCTGAAGGGTTTCCTCCCGAAGGGAGGCCGATCCGCGCGCTTCCGCAAGCACAGCTTCCGCCCGCGCGGCGCGCTCCTCCTCCAGCAGCCGTTTCCGGCGGCTTTCGGTCAGGGGGTACCAGAAATCCTGCCGGTCCACCCGGGTCGGCGTCAGGGAGTCGCTGAGAATCTCCAGCGGCGGAAGCAGCAGCGTCAGGGTGCCGCCTTCCGCGGAGACCCGCACCTTCTCCAGATCGAAGCCGATGCTGGCGTGATAGTCATAGCTGATTTCCACCCGCTGCACTTCCCCGATCAGGGCGGCCTGGACCGTGGAAGTCAGGATGCCTTCGTCATCCACCGCCAGGGTTTCCAGCCGGGCGGTCTGCGTCAGCTCGTGGCGGAGCAGCTCGCTGGCCCGGCGGGTGCGCGCCGGATCCGGCCACAGGCTTCCGGCCAGCCGCGTCATGCGCGGCAGCAGCGCGAGCGCCAGGGCCAGGATCAGCGCGGTGGAAACGATCCGGATCAGAAAGCGCAGCGGCCGGGGCAGCGGACGCCGGGGCTCCCGCCTTTCCCGCCTCATCCGGCACCTCCGCCAACCAGGACCAGCAGCGGGATCAGCAGAAACCTGAACAGCAGGAACAGCACGGCGGCCAGGCCGATCAGCGCCAGCAGCCAGACCAGGGGACTGCGGGGCATCCTGCCCCGGCGGCGCGGCCTCTCCGGCGGCGCCGGTCTTCTTCTGCGGAACATGGGTTCCTCCTTTCCCGGATGAAAATTCGGCCGCCGAAGAAGGCGGCCGAACAGAAAGCCGGCGGTTTACTTTTTCTCCGCGGTTTCACGGCGGATTTTCTCCGCGAACTGCTCCACGGTGAAGGGAGAAGTCTGATCGGTGGCGCGGTCGCGCACGGAGATGTTGTCCTCCGCGATTTCCTTCTCGCCCAGGATGATCATGTAGGGAACCTTGTCCACCTGGCGGGCGTAGCGGATCTTGTAGCCGATCTTCTCATTCCGGTCGTCCAGCTCCACGCGGATGCCCTCCGCGCGCAGCCGGCGGTAAACCTTCTCCGCGTATTCCATGCTCTTGTCGGAAACCGGCAGGATATTGGCCTGCACGGGGGACAGCCAGACGGGGAACACGCCCTTGGTCTCCTCGATGATGTAGGCCATGAAGCGGTCCAGGCTGCCCAGGATGGCGCGGTGAATGACCACGGGGGTCTTCTCCGTTCCGTCCCGGTCCACGTACTTCAGATCGAACTTCGCCGGGAGGCAGAAGTCGAGCTGGCAGGTGCTGAGGGTGTATTCCGCGCCGACGGCGGGCTTGACGTTCACGTCCAGCTTCGGGCCGTAGAAGGCGGCCTCGCCGATCTCCTCGGTGAAATGAATGCCCAGCTCCGTCAGCACTTCGCGCAGAGCGGTCTCTGCGGTCTCCCACATGGCGTCGTCCTGATGGTACTTGACCTTATCCTCCGGATCCCGCAGGCTCAGGACGCAACGGTAGTTCGTGATGTTGAAATCACGGTAGGTGTCAAAGATCAGATCGCACACGGCGCCGACCTCGGACTTGATCTGCTCCGGCGTGACGAAGAGGTGCGCGTCGTTCTGGCAGAAATGGCGGCCGCGCTCAATGCCCTTCAGGGTGCCGCTGGCCTCGAAACGGAAATCGTGGGCGATTTCGCCGATGCGGATGGGCAGATCCCGGTAGGAATGCAGCGCGTTGGCATAGATCCGCATATGATGCGGGCAGTTCATGGGACGGAGCACGAAGGACTCGCCCTCCACCTCCATGGCGGGGAACATGTTGTCCTTGTAGTGCTCCCAGTGCCCGCTGGTCTTGTACAGGTCCACGGTGCCGACGCAGGGGGGCAGGACATGCTGGTATCCCAGGTCCCGCTCCTTTTCCCGGATGTAGTTCT
>CAMVFE010000059.1 GCA_947166705.1 uncultured Clostridia bacterium | reverse complement strand
GTAACACGTGGGTCTCCAAAACCTTTGTTGAGGGTTCGAGTCCTTCTTGCCCTGCTTCCACAAAACCCCTTGAGATCACAGATTCTCAAGGGGTTTCGTTTATCCATTTTCCCGGGCGGATGCGCAGACGAAAAAAAAGCAAGAGGGCCGGACGGCATGATCTGCCGTCCGGCCCTCTTCGCTGAGTTTAATCGGTTTCCGGTTCCTTAATTGTTGATGTAGGCCGCGGTCAGGTCCAGGATCGTGGCGCCCGCTTCCCCTTCATGATCCTGCTCCAGGACAACCGCCAGGGTGTCAGTGACGATCATCTCCTTACAGTCGTTCAGGATGCCGTCATCGTCCACGGCGTACTTGCCGTTGCCGATCTTCGCGGCGTCGAAGGGAACCGCTTCGCCGTAGGTCTGGGTGAAGGCCGCTTTGACCTGATCGTAGGTCACGTTATCAGCCATATCGTAGTGGATGGCCACCAGGCCGTTCCCGACGAACAGGTACTTGACGTCCGCCCTGAAGCCGGCCGGGTCGTTGACATTCTCATACTCCAGTTCCCAGAACTCCGCGGTGCCGCGGGTTTTTTCGCTGTCGATCTCATAGCCGGGCTGGTTGATGAGCTGGATGACCTGATCCATGTCCATGTTGAACTGAACGCCGTTGGTGAATTCCGGGGCGGCCGTTTCCGCCAGGGCGGCTGCCGCCGCGATGGCCAGTACCAGCGCAGCAAGGATTGCGATTGTCTTTTTCATCTTTCTGTTCTCCCTCTCGGGGCGGCAGGTCAGTCATCTTCGCCTGCGTCCTGTGTCGTCCTTCACGGTCTTCATCCATGGGTTCGTAACAGATGAATTATAATGTCCCTGCGCCTTCCGTGTCAATAAAATGTGTGTTCAGGAGCGAATGCGCGTTGTGTTCAGGAGCGAATGCGCGTTTTACCGCAGGGCGAAACTGTGCTCCGCCGAAGGAAGTGCACTGCCCGCAAGCATGGAAATGGTCGGCGCTCTCCTGCAGAAGCAGGAAGAGAGAGGCGCCGCGGCTTTTCCTCTCATGGTTTTGAATTGTATTTTTATACTTTCGCGTTCCTGCAGGCCCGCAAATATGATATGATGGTTGCGCCGGCTGCGCCCGCGGAACTGCGCGGGCCTGCCGGCCGGTCCGTCTCGCGGGCCGCAGGCCGGAAGGAGGTGGCGGCGATGGCCGGACCCGGCGGACGCATGGGCCGCAATCATTATCTGACCGAAGAGGAAAAGCAGCAGACGCCGAAAATGACCCGGGAGCTGCTGACTCGGGTATTTTCCTACCTGAAGCCCTACAGGAAACAGCTCCTGCTGGTCCTGGGCTGCATCGCAGTTTCCTCCGTCTGCAGCCTGTTTCCCTCGATCCTCACGGGCAGCATCGTGGATGTGCTGACCGGAAAGGACCTGGGCGGCTGGTTCGGCGGCGGCCTTTCCGCGCTGATCCGCCTGATCCTGCTGTCGCTGGCCCTGCATTTCTTCTCGAATCTGATCGGCGTGGGAGAAAGCTATCTGAACACCTGGATCGCCCAGCACATCTCCTCCGACATGCGGAACCAGATGTACCGGCACCTGCAGCGGATGTCCCAGCGCTTCTTCACCTCCGCCAGCCAGGGGGATATCATCACCCGGATGACCAGCGATATTTCCGGCGTGGAAACGGTGGTCTCGGGCACCTTCACAAGTATCCTGTCCAACGTGATCACGCTGGTCGTGGCGGTTTCCGCCATGTTCCGGAAGAACTGGATCCTGGCGCTGGTCGGGCTCGTCGTCGTTCCGCTCTTCACGCTGCCGACCCGGATGGCCGGAAAGAAAAGATGGAAGCTGGCCGGGGAAGCCCAGGCCTGCAACGATGAAATCAACGGCATTCTGAATGAAACCCTGTCCGTCAGCGGCCAGCTGCTGGTCAAGCTGTTCGGGCGGGAGGAACGGGAATACCTTCGCTACCGGGACGCGAACGCGCGGATGGTGCGGCTGAATATCCGGGAAAGGATGGCAGGCCGGTGGTTCTTCATGCTGCTGAGCACGCTGACGACCATCGGGCCGATGCTCCTGTATCTTGTGGGCGGCATTCTGATCATGAAATACGACAGCGCGCTCACGGTGGGCGATATCACCGTGCTGGTCGCGCTGTTGTCGAGAATGTACGGCCCGGTGAACAGCCTCCTGAATATCCAGGTGGACTGGATCCGCTCCATGGCCATGTTCAGCCGGATTTTTGAATATTATGATATGGATCCGGAAATCAGCGACCGTCCGGATGCCCTGACGCTGACCGCGGCCCGGGGCGACGTCCGCTTCGAGCACGTCGGCTTCAGCTATGACGGGGAACGGAAGATCCTGAAGGACATCAGCTTTGAACTGAAGAGCGGGGACTGCGTGGCCATCGTCGGCCCCAGCGGCAGCGGAAAGAGCACGATCGTCAATCTGATTCCCCGGCTCTGGGATGTATCCGAAGGGCGCGTGACCTTCGACGGACGGGACGTGCGGGACTGGACGCTGGCCTCCCTCCGGGATGAAATCGGCGTCGTGACGCAGGAGACCTATCTGTTCAACGGCACGATCCGGGAGAACCTGCTCTACGCGAAGCCGGACGCTACGGAGGAGGAGATGGCGGAAGCCTGCCGGAAGGCGCATATCTATGACTTTATCGAGCGCCAGCCGGACGGGCTGGACACGGTCGTCGGAAACCGCGGGCTCAAGCTGTCCGGAGGCGAGAAGCAGCGGATTTCCATTGCGCGCGTGCTGCTGAAGGATCCCGCGCTGCTGATTTTCGACGAGGCGACCTCCGCCCTGGATTCCATCTCGGAAGCGGCGATTCAGGCGGCCATCAACCCGCTGATCGAGGAGCGGACCTCCATCCTGATCGCGCACCGGCTCTCGACGATCCTGGCGGCGGACGAGATCCTGGTGGTTCAGGACGGCGCCATCGTGGAACGCGGAACCCATCAGGAGCTGGTGCACGCCGGCGGCACCTATCAGGAGCTGTACGAAACGCAGTTCCGGAAGGAATAACCGCAGCGGCGCTCAGCGCTGCCCTTCTCCGGAGGCTTCCGGCCTCCAGACAAAATAATCCTTCACATTGTGAAAGCTCATGATCGTCACGCATGCGCCTTCCACATCGAAGGCCCAGGCGTCCCGGTCATTGGTATGGATAACGGTTTCCGCCTTTTCCCGGGGCACGCCCAGGATGCAGACGGACACGCCGCCGACGGTTCCCCTTGCCTTTTTCAGCCGGGAATCCTCCGTCCGGGCGAGCAGCGTCTCAAAGCGCCAGTAGGCGCAGGGATTCTCCCCGCAGTGGATCATCAGGGGATAGTCCAGATATTCCGTCAGCGCCGGCAGCTGTTCCGCCGTGTAGCCGTAATCCCGCAGCGTCCCGATGAACAGCATCACGTGCCGTCCCGGATGATGGATCGCCAGCAGGTCCCCCGGTCTCAGGCTGCGGGCAAGCTCCGTCCAGTCCTCCGGAATCGGATGGCGCTCGCTGCAGTACAGATGCTCCCCCGCCAGGCAGTGCTTCCGGTCATTCAGCTCGTTGACGGTCTCCTTCATCGGGCGCCCAGCGTTCTCAAAAACGCCCTTGACAAAGCCTACGCAGTCCAGCCCCAGGACGTAAATGGTTCCCTTCTCATAAAACTTCAGTGCCTCGGACCAGGCCTTCCGCGTCGTATATTCCGGATAGCGTTCCAGGATGGCCTTTTCATCCTGTCCGCCCCAGAAATAGGGCACGCCCGCGGAAAACAGGTTTTCCGTTCCGGATCCGGTCAGCCGGCTGTACCTCTGGGGAAAGGGGTTTCCCTCCTCCAGCATGGCGAAGGCCTGTTCCAGTACCGCATCCGCCTCCAGCTTTCCGTTCTCAGTATTCATCTCCGCCAGGCAGCGCGCCAGGGTTTCGCCCCGCAGGAGGGCCGCCTGATCCCGGCGGACGTAGCCCAGCCTGCCCCGGAGGCTGATCCCCGCGAAATCTCCGTAGGCGCTGTAGACATAAACCCTGGAACCCGCTTCCGCGGCGGAAGCTTCCATGGTTTCCGCGTCGTAGAAGGTAATCTCATTCCCGGTCAGCACAGCCGGAGCCAGCACAGTTTCCGCGGGAAGCCGGGGCTTTCCTTTCGCCACATGGGGGAGCCGGAACAGCGTTCCTCCCGTCAGCTCCGCGGGGTTCGCGATGCGGACGAGGCCCTTGCTGACATATCCCGTCCGCCCGTCCTCATCGGTCAGCAGGTAGTACTGGTCCGTATGCCGGTCCGTCCGGTAAAACCGGTCCGTCTCCATTTCCCAGAGAACGGGGCTTCCCTCCTTCGGGCTTTCCGTCACCGGCGCCTTCTCCCCCGCCGCCAGCCAGGTTTCCAGGATCGTCTTCACCCGGACCTTTTTCTCCGCCAGGGCGGAAGGGGTTCCCTGCCCCAGCGCCAGCGCCGCGCAGAGGATCATGACTGCCAGCCTTCCGATCTTTCCGGTTCTTTTTCCCATTTCCGTTCTCCGTCTCCCCGTTTTTCCCGTCTTTCCGGCGCCGCGCTTTCTCTCCGCGCCCCGGGCGGCGGTTTTTCGGCAGGATTCCGCCGTATGCTCTGCTCTCTTTTTTCGTCCCGATTATATCCTTCCCCGGTCCGTCCGGTCAAGCGGCGTCCCCCGTTCCGTCCGGTCCGGCGAAAGGCTTGACAGACAGGCCCGGATCCGCTATAAGTTTTCCCGGAGTGCTCCGCCCCGGGAAATCCGGGGAATCGGGAAAAGGAAAGAGCGAATCGCATGCTGTATATCATCCGGCACGGACGGACGGACTGGAATGACCTCCACAAACTACAGGGAAGGACGGATGTTCCCCTGAACGCGGAAGGCCGGGCCATGGCGGAGAAGGCCCGACTCGAATACGCGGATATTCACTTTGATATCTGCTTCTGCTCCCCGCTGATCCGGGCCCGGGAAACGGCGGAGATCCTGCTTCGGGGAAGAGGGATCCCCATCGTTACGGACGCGCGGCTGGTGGAGATGAGCTTCGGCGTCTGCGAAGGGGTGGAAAACAGCTTTCAGATCCCGGACTGCCCCGTGAATCCCCTTTTCCTGTCTCCGGAACGGTATACGGATCCCCCGGAGGGTGCGGAAAGCCTGCAGCAGCTGTTTGACCGGACCGGAGAATTCCTGCGCGAAAAGGTGGACCCGCTGCTCCGCCAGGGTCTGGACGTGCTGATCGTCGGCCACGGCGCGATGAACTCAAGCATCATCTGCCAGCGCCGGGGCCTGCCGCTGTCGCAGTTCTGGAGCGCAGGAATCGAAAACTGCAGGCTGATGCAGGTATAAACGGGGCTTCTTTGTCCCGTTGCAGAATCTTTTTTCGGCTCTTTTCATGACGGATTTTTCAGCCTGTGCTGTCTGCACTGCCTGCAGAAACGGCCTTCCGCGCTCCGGAAGGCCGTCAATTTATGCTTTTTTCCGGAGCCGTCCGCGGAGATACAGGCCCAGCCCCATCAGGCACGGGAAAAAGATGGCCGCGCCGATGCCCAGGCGCATGTTTCCCGATGCCGCGGACATCACGGCGCCCGCCGCGGCCGGACCTCCCGCGCAGCCGAGATCGCCCGCCAGCGCGAGCAGGGCAAACATCAGCGTGCCGCCGTCCCTGATCTCCGCCGCGGCGATGCTGAAGGTTCCCGGCCAGAAGATTCCCACCGCGAACCCGGCGAGCCCGCAGGCTGAAAGCGAAATCAGCGGATTCGGGGAAAGCAGGATGACCGCGTAGGCTCCGATGCAAAGCGCGACCGACACGGACATGAACCGCTTCAGGTCGAGCCTGTTTCCCCGGACGCCGTAGATCGCCCGGGAGGTTCCCATGCACAGCGCGAACAGCAGCGGTCCCAGCAGATCGCCTAGCTGCTTGGATATTCCCAGCCCGCTCTCCGCAAAGGCGGAAGCCCACTGGCTGACCGCCTGCTCGGAGGCGCCGGCACAGAGCATCATCAGCATGACCAGCCAGAAAACCCGGTTGGAAAGCAGCGATCCGATTCCGCCCTTCCGCCCCTCCGGGCCGCTCTCAAGGCTCCGGATCGGGACGAAGCAGAACAGGATGAAATCCGCCGCGGGAACAATGCACCAGAGCGCGGCGAGCACGCGCCAGCTGTCAATCCCCGCGAAGCGGAAGAAGAGCGTGCTCAGGATGACCACCGCCATATGCCCCCAGCAGTAGAAGGAATGCAGAAGGCTCATCTTCGCTTCCTTGTTCTTCGTCGGGCAGGCCTCGACGATCGGGCTGACCAGCACCTCCTGCAGCCCGCCCCCGACCGCGTAAACGCAAACCGATATCAGAACGCCCGCGAAGGGATCCCGGAAAAGCCCGGGCAGCCATGTCAGCAGCAGAAAGCCGGCCATCGCGCAGGCATTCGAGATCAGCATCCCGGCGCGGTACCCGATCCGCGCGATGATCGGCGGCGACGCCAGGTCGACGGTCAGCTGCACCAGAAAGTTGATCGTGATCAGCAGGGTGATCCGCTCGAGCGGGATCCCAAGCTCATGCTGCAGCTGCACAAAAAGCAGCGGCAGGAAATTGTTGACGACCGCCTGCACCACGTATCCCATAAACGCGGCCCGGATGGTGGTTTCATAGCCGAATCCTTTGGTTTTTTTCATCAGGGCAATCTCTCCGGTTCCTCAGGTTTTCATCCTCTCCGGTTCCTCGGGTTTTGGCCCGGTTTTTCCTCCGGATCCGCGTACCGGGCGCCTTCGACGGCGCGGGGCCGGATCCGGGCCGTCGTTCTGAAGCAAAATAGCATAAAGCGGCCTCGATTTCAAGACAGGAAAGCAGCTTCGGTTTCAGTCCGAACGTAAGCGCTTCATCCAGGCACGGTAGCTCAACTACCCATGCGCAGTAAAACGCTCGCATTCACATGCGAGCGCCAAGTATGTGAACAGATATCAAATGCAAGCAATTTGTTGCGCATAACCACAATAAGCTCGTGCTTCATCACTCCAGGAAGTAAGATTCTCCAGATCTTCATCCGGCATTCCTGAGAGGGGCCTCTTCTCAAGAAGGAAAGTCAAATACTTTTCCACGTTCATGCCATGAGCCTTGGCCATTTCCACCATAGTGTAGACGGTTGCGCTGGCGTAGGCCCCTCCAGGAGTATCACAGAACAACCAGTTGCGGCGCCCGACAGTTACAGGACGAATAGCTGATATGCCGCGCATCCACAGTCACTTCATGATTGGCGGTGTCCACGCTAACGGAATGGGTACGGAAGGACATCGATTGCCATAATTTCAACTCCTCATTCGAATATCATTATTGCAAACTGAATCTGTCGTTACTTGTT
>CAMVFE010000058.1 GCA_947166705.1 uncultured Clostridia bacterium | reverse complement strand
ACGGGCAGCAGGTGGTGGTGAAGCAAATCCACCACGAGCCCTGTGATTACTACGCTTTCGGCAACAAGATCGAAGCGGAGCAGCGGGATCACGAACGCCTGCAGGCGGCGGGTATCCGCATCCCGCGTATGCTGGCCATCGACATGGACGCCGAGCGCATTGTGAAGGAATACATCGAAGGACCAACCATCTTTGAACTGGTTAAAAGCGGAACGTCCGCAACGTCCTATCTTGCCCAGGTACGGGACATGGCGTCCAAGGCGAAGGCAGCCTGCATGAACATCGACTGGTTCCCCACCAATTTCGTGGTACGGGACGGGCTGATCTGGTACGTGGATTACGAGTGCAACAATTATATGGATGAATGGAGCTTTGAAAACTGGGGCATCCGATACTGGAGCCGGACGCCGGAGTTTGAAGCATATCTAAGAGACCATAAACCCGCTGTCACGATCCGGGAAGAGCGGGTCACAGCGGAGGAATACATTGACTTCCTCAAACGGACAGACCTTGGCTCCCAGTACCCCAAAGAACGCTTCGAGGAGCGGATCGCCCGCCTGGTGAATACAGTTTCCATCAGCCTGACCGCGCGGAATGAACAGGGCCTGCTGGTGGGCGTGCTGTTCGGATTGACGGATTACGCCTATTGGCTCTACGTCACCGATCTGGGGGTGGACAGGGATTATACCCGCCAGGGAATCGGCAAGCGCCTGATGAAAACCGCGCATCATTTGGCCGGCGGTGAAAAGGACATCGCAGTCTATCTGATCGCCAACGAAAACGCCGTGTCCTTCTACGAAAAGTGCGGTATGAGAAAAGCGGACGATGTAATGCAGTACAACCATATCGAATGGACGGATTTCACCGTGACCTAAAGAAGTGCAGATGTGTCCTTCCTTCGAAAAGGCCGTCAACAGCCTGCACGCGAAGGAGAAATATGACATCTGGTTGACCGGTTCAAACGCATTTCTGCAGAGCAGCGACCTGGCTGCGCTCTTTGTGGGAAGAACCTATGAGGTACATGTTTTTCCTCTTCTTTTTTATGTTCTTCGGGCTCCGGTTCTGTACTCAATCATGCCGGCGTCTCCGGGATCGATGGAAACAGATCCAAAGCAGCGGAGAAGCTTCGGCCGATTCGCCGCCGGAAAAGCAGCGTCACCTGCCGGAACCCCCTGCTGAACCGGTTTTCATGTTCAGAAGGTATCCCGCTCCCCCGCCGATCAGCCCGCCGATAATATGAGTCAGGTTGGATACATTGTCCTGGACAGTCACCGCGTCCCAGATCTGCTGTCCAAGATAGATCAGCGCCACCAGGATGAAAGTCAGCGGGATTTCCCCTTCCCTGAAAGCAGTAAATGATGTCAGCAGAACAAAGGCAAACGCCACGCCGCTGGCTCCCAGAAGTGCAGAGCCGGAAAACAGGATGTTGTGGACGATACCTGTTATCAGAGCTGTCACCAGAATGAGCGTCAGAAGTGTCTTCCAGCCATACTTTTCTTCAAGCGAAGGACCCAGGAGAAGAATCAGGGCCATGTTTCCCATCAGATGGTCCAACCCCGAGTGCCCAAGCACATGAGTAAACAGGCGCAGATACATCAGCGGATCGCTCAGTGGCGCGCTGCGTGTCGAAAACAGCAGCGAGGTGCTGGATCCGCCTGTCAGTCCGCCAAGCAGCGTAGCCGCAGAACAGGCCAGCACAAACCAGAGCACCAGCGGCGAATTGAACGTGATCTTCAGCTTCTTCATCTTTCATTCCCTTTCCGATTTCCCTGCAGCCGGCTTCCGGTCCTTTCCCCGTCCACGGCCTCGCGATGCAAACAGATTGCGTTCATGTTTCCGTCGCGGGTATCTCTGTCGGTCCTGTAATTCAATTCCATTGTGCACATGAACCGGCTGAACGTCAAGACGGTTTTATGAATTTCAAAGCTTCATGCGCTTTGTAAAATCCGGTTATTTCACGCTGGCCGCTCTGCCCTTCTGCATTCATACAGACATCTGCTGCGGCTTGTCCTCAGATTTCAGTCCGGTATACTTGCACCGTATTTTTTTTGTGTTATACTTCCGGTATAATCCCGCCTGAAAAACAATATGGAAACGGGCGAAGGGGAGCAAGCCGTGAAGAAGAAAAGAATCCTGATCATCTGCACCGGCGGCACCGTCGGAATGAATCCTGTGCTTGCCGACGCGGGGGACTGAGATACGGTATCATCCATCGGAAAGCAGAAAAGCCACCGCCGGAAGACATTTTTCAGCCGTGCGGCGGAGCTGAACATTTTTGAGAAGAGAGGCTGACCGGATGAACATTCTGACCGATTTGTTTTTTTCCTTTGCCAGAATCGGCGCCTTCACCTTTGGCGGCGGGTATGCCATGCTGTCGCTTCTGGAGCATGAGTGCGTGGAGAAGAAGAAATGGCTGACAGAGGATGAAATGGCGGAGATCACGGTCATCGCCGAATCAACGCCGGGACCGGTCGCGATTAACTGCTCGACGTACACCGGCCTGAAGCTGGCGGGAATCAGAGGCGCCGCCTGCGCAACGCTTGGGATGGTGCTTCCGTCCTTTTTCGTGCTGCTGATCCTTGCCGCGTTTCTGAAGAATGCCCTGGCCATACCGCTGGTGGCTAAAGCGCTTCGCGGAATCCGTGCGGCTGTTGTGGTGCTGATCATCCGGGCCGGTTATCAGATGTTCCGGAACTTTCTGAAAAAGGCTTCTGACAGAAAGGGCGCGGTTGGTTTCTTTGTTTTTTTCCTGGTCCTGACGCTCTGCTCGCTGCTGCTGGCGTGGCATATCCCCACGATTCTGATGATTCTGGCCGCGGGAGTCATGGGCTGCGCCCTGTATTCTGGGAAGGGGGCCGCGAAATGAAGATACTGGAATTATTTCTGCAGTTTCTGAAAATCGGCGCGTTTACCTTTGGCGGCGCGTACGGGGCAATTCCGCTGATCCGGGAGACCGTTCTCTCCCGGGGATGGATGGATGAAGCCCAGCTGATAAATCTGCTCGGCATCAGCGAATCGACACCCGGGCCCATCATGGTCAATGCAGCGACCGTGACCGGGTTTGACCAGGCCGGTTTTCCCGGTTCTCTGGCCGCGACGCTTGGGGTAATCCTTCCTTCTTTTCTGATAATGCTGATCATCCCCCGCCTGCAGAAAAAATGGGCCGGACACCGGGTCATCCTCCTGGCCATGCAGGGGATCATGCCGTGCCTTGCCGGGGTCATTTCGGCCACGGGAATTCATCTGCTGATTCAGATTGTTTCACCTCAGGAGCAGGGCTTATTTGATTGGAGGATTCTTCTGATCACGGCTTTCCTGGCCGCTTTTTCCGTTTTGTTCCCGAAATACAGGAAAAAATCCGTCTCCCCGGTTCTCCTGATCCTTCTTTCAGCGGCCATGGGACTGATCCTTCTGTAGAAAATCCATATTTCCCTGATTCCCGGATATGGCGCTCTTTTCTGTTTTTCCCCCTGGCTTTTCTTCCCGTTGCAACCCGCCGGGCTTCATGGTATTACTATGGAGATGTCCGCGGGCATCCTGCGGATTCATCCACGCATGTCCGTTTAGCAAGGAGAGGCTGTTCCTATGAAACGTATTCAACTTTCAGACCATTTCAAATGCTCAACCATCCTGCTGTTTTCCCTGCCCAGCATCGGAATGGAGCTTGTGGACAATACATACCAGATTGTGGACGGATACTTCATTTCCAACTATATCGGGGAGGCCGCCTTTGAGGCTGAGAACCTGATCTTCCCGCCGCTGCTCATCCTGATGTACATCGGGCTCATGTTCGGCACCGGCGCGAGCGCGCTGATCTCCAGGGAACTCGGCGAAGGAAGGGAGGAGCAGGCGAAGCGGATTCTCAGCCTGGTGACGCTGTCCCTGGCCGTTCTGGGCGTGCTGGTTTCCGGCGCGCTGTACTTTCTGCTGCCCGATATCGCCCGCTGGGTCGGCGCGTCTCGGGAGCTTATCCCGGACTGCGTAACATACGGAAGGGTTCTGGCTTTCTTCATGCCGTTCCAGATGCTTTCCATGGCTTTCCATCCGCTGATGATCACCGCGGAACGCCCCGGGCTCGGCCTGGCGGCAACCGTCGTCAACGCGGCCGCCAATATCGTCATGGACGCCGTCTTCGTTGCCGGATTCGGCTGGGGTATGCGCGGTGCTGCGTTTGCGACCGGCCTGGCCTGGCTGGCCAGCGCCGTCATTCCCTTCATCTATTTCACGAATCGGAAGCATACCCTGAGCTTCGTCCGTCCGGCGTATAATCCCGGCGTTCTGGGCAGGACCGTGTACAACGGCGCGTCCGAAATGGTGAGCGCGGTTGCCTATGCCGTTGTTGCGCTGGTCTTCAACCTGCAGGCGCTGAAATATCTCGGCGAGAGCGGCGTCGCCGCCTATGCCGTGAGCGAATATGTCGGCGGCCTTTTCTCCGCGGTGTTTTACGGCATCGGTATGAGCATTGTCCCGGTGGTGGGCTATCATCTGGGAAAGAAGAACAGGGAGGAGCTGCACAGCCTGCGGCGCAGCGGGCTTCTGCTGAACGGCTTCCTCGGCCTCCTGATGACCGCGGGCTGCTTTTTCCTGGCGGAAACCATCTCCCGCTTCTTCGTAGGCTACAGCAGCGATCTGACCGTTCTTTCGGCGCATGCCCTGCGGCTGGTTTCCCTGTCCTTCCTCCTGGGCGGAATGACGACCTATGCCTCCTCCTTCTTCACCGGGCTGAACCAGGGTTTCGCCTCGCTCGTCATCGCTGTGGTCAAAGGCTTCGCCGGCCCGCTGGTCGCGGTTGTTCTTCTTCCGCTGGTTCTGGAGGCGGACGGCCTCTGGATGACCTCCCCGGCCGCAGAGGTGCTGGCCCTGGGGGCGGCGCTCATCTTCTTCCTGTGGTGGAACAGGAACGAAGATCAGAAGATTCGCGAGGGAACCGTCCCGGAGGCATAAGCATATATCCTTCAGGACTGAAGGGCCGCGCCGATAAAGCCGAGGAACAGCGGATGAGGCTTGTTGGGGCGGCTTTTGAATTCGGGATGGAACTGGACGCCCACATAAAAGCGCTCTCCGGGAATCTCAACGGTCTCCACCAGCAGGCCGTCCGGTGAAAGGCCCGACAGGCAGAGCCCGGCTTTCTGCAGGATCTCCCGGTATTCGTTCGCAAACTCGTAGCGGTGGCGGTGCCTCTCGCTGATCCGGGTCTGTCCGTAGCATCCCGCGATCACGGTATCCTCCTTCAGCACGCAGGGATACCTTCCCAGGCGAAGGGTTCCGCCCTTGTCGATCTCGTCATTCTGGCCCGGCATAAAGCTGATGACCATGTACGGTGCGTTTTCGTCAAACTCCCTGGAGTTCGCTCCGGCCAGCCCGGCCGCGTTCCGGGCATACTCGATCACCGCCGTCTGCATGCCCAGGCAGATGCCGAAATAGGGCAGATGATGCTCCCGGGCAAATTTTGCCGCCAGAATCATTCCCTCGATGCCCCGGCCTCCGAAGCCGCCCGGCACAATGATGCCGTCCAGCGGGCTCAGGATTTCCTCCGCTGTTTTCTCCGTCAGCTGTTCGGAGTCAATCCATTCGATTTCCACCTTCACATCCTGTGCATAGCCGGCGTGCCGCAGCGCCTCTGCCACCGACAGATAGGCGTCATGCAGCTGGACGTATTTTCCCACCAGGCCGATCCGGACCTGCTTCGTCTGGTGCCTGATCCGTTCCACCAGCGTTTCCCAGTCCTTCAGGTCTGGCGCCGGGCTCTTCAGGCCCAGTTCCCGGCAGACCACGGCCGCCAGGCCTGCCTTCTCAAGCATCAGGGGCGCCTCGTAGAGCGTCGGCAGCGTGGTGTTTTCTATGACGCAGTCGTCCTTCACATTGCAGAAATTCGCGATCTTGGCGAAAATGCTCTCATCCGTGATTTTCTCGTCCGCCCGCAGCACGATGATGTTCGGGCTGATTCCCATGCCCTGCAGTTCCTTGACGCTGTGCTGGGTCGGTTTGGATTTATGCTCGCCGCTCGCCTTCAGATAGGGCACCAGCGTCACATGAATGTACAGGGTATTCTCCCGCCCGGCTTCCAGGCCGACCTGCCTGATCGCCTCGATGAAGGGCTGGCTTTCGATATCTCCGATGGTGCCGCCGATCTCGGTGATCACCACATCCGCGTCGGTCTTCTCCCCGACCCTGTAGATGAAGCGCTTGATTTCGTCGGTGATATGCGGAATCGTCTGCACCGTGGAGCCCAGATATCCCCCCTGGCGCTCCTTCTGGATCACGTTGGCGTAGACCTTTCCCGTGGTCAGATTGGAATACCTGTTCAGGTCCTCGTCGATGAACCGCTCATAGTGGCCGAGGTCCAGGTCCGTCTCCGCGCCGTCCTCGGTCACGTAGACCTCCCCGTGCTGATAGGGGCTCATGGTTCCCGGATCCGTGTTGATGTAGGGATCCAGCTTCTGGGCCGCGACCTTCAGGCCCCGGGCCTTGAGCAGCCGTCCCAGGGAAGCCGCGGTTATCCCCTTGCCGAGCCCGGAAACCACGCCTCCGGTGACAAAGATGTATTTTGTCCTGTCCTTCATTGTCTCCCCCTGCCCTTCCTGGTCCAAATCTTCCCGGCCGTATCCCTTTCCCGGGCGGATTGCTTTCATCCCGGTCTTCCTCCGCTTCCGCGGGCCTTACTCCACCGTCACGCTCTTGGCAAGGTTCCTGGGCTTGTCCACATCCAGGCCCCGGTTGACGCTCGTATAATAGGCCAGCAGCTGGAGCGGTACGATGGCCAGGGATGCGATGAAATGCTCGTCCGTCTTCGGCACGTACACAGTGAAGTTCACCGAATCCTCCACGGAGAAATTCCCGTTGGTCGTCAGCCCCATCAGGTAGGCGCCCCGGCTTTTGCACTCCAGCATATTGCTCACCGTTTTTTCGAACAGCCCGCTCTGCGTCAGCACCCCGATCACCAGCGTGTTCTGCTCAATCAGGCTGATCGTTCCGTGCTTCAGCTCGCCGGCCGCGTAGGCCTCGGAGTGGATATAGCTGATCTCCTTCATCTTCAGGCTGCCCTCCAGGCTGATGGCGTAATCCAGCCCCCGGCCGATAAAGAAGATGTCATGGGTATTGGCGATCTTGGAGGAAAACCACTGCAGCCGCTGTTTTTCCTCCAGCACCCTTTCAATCTGATCCGGAATGGCCGCCAGCTTCTGCAGATACGCCGCGGCCTGCTCCTCCGTGATCACCCCGCGCACGACGGCCAGCCGGACCGCCAGCGCGTCCATGGCGATCAGCTGGGCGCTGTAGGCCTTGGTCGTCGCCACGGCGATCTCCGGCCCGGCCAGGGTATAAAGGGTATGGTCCGCTTCCCGGGCGATGGTGGATCCGATCACGTTCACAACCGCCAGGGTGGCCGCGCCGCGCTCCTTCGCGACGCGCAGCGCCGCCAGGCTGTCCGCCGTCTCCCCGCTCTGGGAGATGATGATCACCAGCGTATCCGAAGACGAGGGAATGCTGCGGTAGCGGTATTCGCTGGCCAGCTCCACCCGCACCGGAACCCCGGCGAGATCCTCAATCACATACTGGGAAGCCATGCCCACATGCCAGGCGGAGCCGCAGGCCACGATGTCGATCCGCCCGATTCCGCGCAGCATCCCGTCCGTCAGCCCGGTCTCCGCCAGGCTGATCCTTCCGTCCTTCACCAGGCTGTTCAGGGTATCCCGCACGGCCTTCGGCTGCTCGTGGATCTCCTTGAGCATGAAATGCTCGTAGCCGTCCTTCTCCGCGGCCGCCGTATCCCAGGTGATCTCCGTCAGGGGCAGCTGCACCTCATCCCCGTTCAGGTCGTAGAATCTGACGGCTCCGGGGCTGATCCGGCCCACCTGCAGGTTATCGATGTAATAGACGTTCCGCGTATACTTCAGGATGGCCGGCACGTCGGACGCCAGAAAGGAATCCTCGTCCGTTGTGCCGATCACCAGCGGCGAATCCTTTCTCGCCACAAAGATCTCGTCCGGATAATCCCTGAACATCAGGGCCAGCGCGTAGCTCCCCCGCACCCGGACCATGGTCCGGGTGATCGCGTCCACGGGCCCGATCTTGTACTTCTTATAATAGTAATCCACCAGCTTGACCGCGACCTCCGTGTCCGTCTCGCTGTAGAAGGCATAGTTATGGCGGAGCAGCTTCTCCTTCAGCTCCGTAAAGTTCTCGATGATCCCGTTATGAACCCCGACCACATCGCATTCCACCGGGCCGCTGCCGGAGCCGGAACAGTTCCCGCTCACATGCGGATGGGCATTCATGAGGCTGGGATCCCCGTGAGTCGCCCAGCGGGTATGGCCGATGCCGCAGGTTCCGGGCAGCGCCCGCCCCTGATCCGTCTTGTCCGCCAGGTGGTACAGCTTGCCCAGGGCCTTGACCACCTCGGCTGGGGCCGTTCCGTCCCGAACCGCCAGCCCGGCGGAATCATATCCCCTGTATTCCAGCCTGGCCAGCCCGTCCAGCAGGATCGGGGCCGCCTGTCTGCGCCCGGTATATCCGACAATTCCGCACATACTCTGTTTCCTCCCCTGAAAACGAAAGGGCAAAGGGATCCTTTTCACAGAACCCCCTTGCCCTGCCTGCTGAAATCATATCATTTTCCAGGGCATGTGTCAATACGTTATAATACATTATATCCGATCCGCGTGTTGGTTTGTCAAACATAGGTTACACATTTTCCCTGTAGCAGGGTCAAGGCAA
>CAMVFE010000057.1 GCA_947166705.1 uncultured Clostridia bacterium | reverse complement strand
ATCCTCTGATGGATATGGTCTCCTGACAAAAACTCCGTAACAACTTGACACGGTCATGCGCATTCCGGTGTTTGTGTTTTTCCCCGGCAGGGGATATAATGAAGCATCCCTTCCTGAAACAGAGGCGGAAACATTCCTCCCTGAAACAGAGGTGGAAATATCCCTGCCTGAAACAGAGGTGGACATTATGATCAGGGAAGTCAGGATCCAGAGCGTGCCGGAGCTTCTTCCCCTCCTGACGGAGCAGGAATACCGTCCGGATCTGGACCGGAACCGCAGCTCCTATCTCTATCGCGGCATGCCCGATGTCGGTTACAAGATGGTCACCAGCCTGAGCCGGAACTGCAAGCATCTCCAGAAAAACCTGGAGCTCGCGATCCTGCAGACCTTTTCCAAGTATGCCGTCCGGGAGGATCCCGCCGTCAGCCGGAACATCTGGCAGTGCATGATCACCGGTCAGCACAACGGGCTCCCGACGCGGCTTCTGGACTGGAGCCAGAGCCCCCTGGTCGGGCTTCACTTTGCCGTCACGGAGGAGAATCTGGCCTCCATGGAGGATCATGACTGCATGGTCTGGCGCATCGATATGCAGGAGCTTTACAGCCTGCTGCCGGATCGCTACCGCAATGCGGTCAACCGGACGCAGAGCACGATTTTCAACATCAGGATGCTCGCCGGCATCACCGAATCCCTGGATCAGTACGACCGGGATATGGGCGATCAGGCGATGGTCATCATCGAGCCTCCCAGCACGAATGACCGCATCATCAACCAGTATTCCTTCTTCTCCATTATTCCGACGCAGATGACGGATATTGAGGCTTTTCTGGACCGCCGCACCGAGCATACCGTCAAGTATATCATCGACCGGCGGCTGCGCTGGCGCGTCCGGGATATGCTGGATCAGCTGAATATGAGCGAGCGGATCATCTATCCCGGGCTGGACGGGCTGAGCAAGTGGATCGCCCGGCACTATTACGTCAAATAATCCAATGCCCTCCCCGCCGCCCTTCCCCAACGACTATCCGGATTCGCGCCCGCCTGCGGGCCGCCTTCATCCGGCACAGGATGCGCGCATGAAGAAAATCTGCCTTCTGTTTCTCCTGATCGCGGGAGCCCTTTTCTTCCGTCCGGCCTCCGCGGATATTCTGATCAGCGAGGTGATGGCCAGCAACGGTTTTTTTGAGGATGGCCATGCCTGGGACTGGGTGGAGCTCTATAACGACGGAAAATCCGCTGTGGATCTTTCCGGCTGGTTTTTCAGCGACAGCAAAAAGGATCCGGAGAAATGGTCCTTTCCGGAGGGAGCGAAGCTGAAGCCCGGAAAATACCTGACCGTCTGGTGCACGGGCGAGGAAGGGCACGACCCCGGCAAGGGCGCCGCCTTCTATACGCCCTTCGCCATCTCCTCCTCGGGGGAAACGCTGATCCTTTCGGACGCGGCGGGGACGGAGGTTCAGCGGCTGAAGCTGCCCGCCCAGTACGGCTGCGTCAGCTACGGCCTGCCCCGGGGCGGCGGAGAGTACGGTTTCTTTGAAAACCCGAGCCGGGCGGCGAAAAACGACGAGGAAGCCTTTCCTGCCAGGACGGAGGCGCCCGTTCTGCTGACGGCCGGCGGCTTCTATCACGGCAGCGTCACCGTCCGGGCGGAAGCTCCCGAGGGATCGGTGCTTCGGTACACGACGGGCGGCGGCACGCCCTCCGGGAAAAGCAAGGCCTTTCCCGCGGAGGGGCTTACGTTCGGCAAAACGACCGTCCTGCGCCTCAGGGCCTTCCGGCCGGGGGAGGTCTCCTCGGAAACCGTCAGCGCCACCTTTTTCGTGGATGACGATCCGCTGACGCCGATCGTTTCCCTGATTTCCGACGACCGCTATCTCTTCAGCTCCAAAACCGGCATCCTGACCAAAGGAAGCGGGGCCATTCCCAACTATTCCCGGGGCTGGGAGTATCCGATCAATATCGAATACTTTACCCGGGAGGGAGAAAGCCAGATCAATCAGATGGGGACCTTCACCTGCAGCGGCCACAGCGCGCGGGTCAACGCCCAGAAGAGCATCGCCCTCTACGCCCGTAAATCCTGGGGTTCCGACCGGTTCCGTTTCAATCCCTTCCCCACGCGGGATTACGACGGCTACAAGAGCCTTCTGCTCCGGGCCGCCAATTCGGATACCTACGCCACCCGCCTGCGGGACGTGGTCGCCAGCTCCCTGGCGGAAGGGCAGGATATCCTCTATCAGGACCATGTTGTCATCCAGGTTTACATCAACGGGGAATACTACGGCCACTACAACCTCCGCGAGAAGATCAACAAGTATTTCATCGCCCAGTACGAAGGGGTGACCGAGGAGGCCGACATCGACGCCATCGATCTGCTGGCCCGCACCGGCACGGATCAGTTTCTCCAGAACGGAGATAACTCAGACTGGCTGGAGCTGTGTGATTTCTGCAGGAAGAACGACCTGAACGATCCCGAAAACCTGCGCTTTGTGGAGGAGCGGCTGGATATCGACTCGCTGTTCACCCACGCCGCCTTCGAGATTATCCTGGGCAATGTGGACTTCACCAACGTCCGGGTCTACCGGGTTCCCGGCGGAAAATGGCGCATGCTGCTCTTCGACGTGGAGGCCTGCTGGCGTGGGCTGGACAGGACGCCGCTGGAGTACTATATTAAACCGGTCTCCGGAAAAATCCAGGGCTTCCGCCACGAACCGCTCAACGCGCTGCTGGCCGTCCCGGCCTGGAAGGCGAAGTTCCTGACCCGCGTGGCGGAGCTGCTGGAGACCGTCTTCCGCTGGGACAATGTGGAGGCGCACTTCGACGCGGTCATCGCGCAGCTGGAGCCAATTCTTCCCCGGCATATCGCCCGATGGAAAAATATGAAGCTTTCCAATTGGCGGAAGAATATTCACGCCACAAAGTACTATGCCCGGGTCCGGCCGAAGAAGGTTCCGGCGCTGCTGAAAACCGCCATGAAGCTCACCTCCGCCGAGGTGGAGGAGTATTTCGGCCATGCGCTCTCCGTGCTGGAGGAATATAATTCAGCGGAATAATGGCACGCCGTTCCCCTTTCCGGGGCGCAGCCCCTTGAAGAATGCAGGAGAAAAAGATGCGTCTGAAATATAAATGCCTGGTGCTGGATCATGACGACACGGTGGTCGACTCGACGGCAACCGTCCATTATCCATGCTTTGTCGAATACATGAAGGAATTCCATCCGGAGGTCCACCTGACCCTGGAGGATTATTTCCGCTATAATTTTGATCCCGGCGTGGTGCCGCTGTTCACCGAAATCTGCGGCCTGACGGAGGAGGAGCTGGCCCACGAGGAAGCCTGGTGGAAGGAGTACGTCCGCCATCACGTTCCCCGGCCCTATCCGGGCATCCGGGAGCTGCTGGAGGAGCAGCGGGCCCGGGGCGGGCTGATCACCGTGGTCAGCCACTCCTTTTCAGAGTATATTCTCCGCGACTACCGTTCCGGCGGGCTTCCGCTGCCGGATCAGATCTACGGCTGGGAGTACCCGGCAGAGCAGCGAAAGCCCAGCCCCTGGCCGCTCCGTCGCATCATGGAATCCTTCTCCCTCCGGCCGGAGGATCTGCTGGTGGTGGACGACCTGAAGCCCGGCTACGATATGGCTCGGGCAGCCGGCGTCCCCTTCGCGGCCGCCGGGTGGGCGAATGACATCCCGGAGATCGAATCCTTCATGCGTGCCCGGTCGGATCTGTATTTCAAAACCGTGGACAGCCTGTTCCGTTTTCTCTTCTGATCCTGGAAAGGCTTCCTGGCGGCGCCGCGTCTCGCCCGCCCCCTGCGCGGGCTTCCGGAGGGAGCGCGGCCTGCGAATGATATTGACAGAGGAGGGTAAAGCCTGTGAAAACCATCTTTCTTGCCGGCGGCTGCTTCTGGGGCGTCCAGAAATTCTTCGATCAGTTCGACGGTGTCGTCAGCACGGAAGCCGGCTACGCGAACGGGCCCGATGTCCGTCCCGGCTATCAGGATGTCCGCGCGGGCTCCGGGCACGCGGAAACCGTGAAGGTCGCGTATGACGAAAGCCGGATCACCCTGACGGAGCTCCTTGCCCGCTATTTCATGATCATCGATCCGCTCTCCCTGAACCGGCAGGGAGAGGACGCCGGCATCCAGTACCGTACCGGCATCTACTACACGGAGCCCGGGCAGCTGCCGGAGATTGACGCGGCCTTCCGCGCCGAGGAGGAGAAAGCCGGCGCTCCCCTGGCGGTTGAAAAAATGCCGCTTCGGAATTTCTTCACCGCGGAGGAGTATCATCAGAAATATCTGGATAAGAATCCGGGAGGATACTGCCATATTCCGCGCGCCCTGCTGAACCTGAAGGAAGGCGCCGGCAGCCGGTAATCTGCCTCCCGTTTCCAGCCTTTTCATCCTTTCCCGAAAGGACCGAAGCCGATGTCAGACGCAGCAAAGAAAAAAGCGCGAAGGAAGGCATGCGAAATAACCCCCTTCGCGGGATAGTTTCATCCCTTCAGCCTCATTTTTCACTGCCGCGGTATTCAAGGCACAGCATGGTCAGGTCGTCAAACTGTTCCGCATCCTTCACAAATTCATCGACTGCCGCGCGGACGTTCCGGATCAGAAGCTCGGGATGGGCGTCCGGGTTTTCATTGAGCGCCTCCAGCATCCGCCCGGTCCCGAAGAGCTCGTTCTCCGCGTTTGTGGCTTCCGCCACGCCGTCCGTATAGACAAAGAGGCGGCTTCCGGGAGTCAGCCGGATCTCGTATTCCCGGTATCGGCTTTCCTCCAGGCCGCCGATCACGAAGCCGTGGCGGTCCCGGTAAAGCTCGAAACTGCCTCCGGCCTGCCGGAGATCGCCGGGTATTCATGCCCCGCGTTGGCGGCCGTCAGGCGGCCCGTGGAAAGCTCCAGGATGCCCACCCATGTGGTGACGAACATCTGCGCTTCATTGTTGGAGCAGATGGCCTGATTGGTTTTTTCCAGGATATCGGCGGGAGAGCGGCCGAGCATGGCGACGCTCTGGATGATGATCTTCGAGGCCATCATGAACAGCGCCGCGGGAACTCCCTTCCCGGAGACGTCCGCGATGCACAGGAGCAGGTGGTCGTCGTCGATCAGGTAATAGTCATAGAAATCTCCGCCCACTTCCTTGGCCGGATCCATCGACCCGTAGATATCGAAGTCCCTGCGGTCCGGGAAGGGCGGGAAGATATGGGGCAGCATGGAGGCCTGGATGCGGTTCGCCAGGGACAGCTCCGCGCCGATCCGCTCCTTCTCCGCGGTCACCCGTTTGACGGTATCGAGGTATTCCATCGTTTTATGGGAAATCGCGGCGAAGGATTCGGCCAGCTCCTGCACTTCATCCCCGGTGCGGTAAACATCCTCCATTCTGAATTCCATGTTGGACTCGCTCAGCCCGGAAAGCCGCGTGGTAATAGTGTTCAGCGGCTTCACAATCCGTTTTCCCAGGATCAGGGCGCCGGCAAGCATCAGCGCCATGATGCCAAACAGAAGGATGTTGGCTGTGGTGCGGGATTTCTGCGTCTTTTCCTGGTACACAGCCTGGGCGTCTCCCTGAATCCGGTTGATCTGTTCCTGCATCATGGTCGCGGGCTGCGCCGCCGATGCCTGGCTGCAGACGGAAACCAGCGCCCATCCCAGTGTCTTCATCGGGGCGCCGATCATGTAATACGTCTCCCCGTCGGGCAGGGTGACGGAATGCATGTCCGTCCTGCCCTGCATGGCGTCCGATATCAGGGAGGCCAGGCCGGCGTTTTCGGAAAGGCGCAGGTCCTGGGCTGCTGAGCCCTCAAAAACCCTGAAGGGGCCTTCCGTCTGCGGAGAAAAGACCACATGCCCGTGCTGGTTGACGACAAACAGATAGCTGTCCCCGTCGGCGGATGCCTGAATCGCGTCCCGCATGGAGGTCAGGAAAAGGTCGGCGCCGACCACGCCCGCGAGCTCTCCGCCGGCATAGACGGGCATCGCGCAGACGATGCCGATATCTCCGGTAAAGGCATCGATCTCCACATCCGTGAAGATCAGTTCCCCCTTTTCCACCGCCTGCCGGTACCAGGGACGGGTGCGGGGATCATAGGAAATCCGCTGCCCGGCCTCGTCGAACTTGGCGGCGGTCCTGTCGTCGGTTACAAGGAAAACCCCGTCCGGCAGCGCGATAAAGCAGGAATTGGTCTCCGCCGAAACCTTGAAAAGGGAGACCATCAGGTCAGACAGATTGCCGATCAGTCCGATGCGGTCGGCCAGACCCGGATCCGACGCGTCGGTCCCTTCGGCCAGAATCAGCTGGGCCAGTATCTCCCCGTTCCGGGCCGCGTCCGGCGCCGAGGGCATGACGCGTTTATAGGCGTCCGGTTCGGAAAAAAGCTTTCCCGCGTACTCCCCCAGCATCTCAACCCGGATTTCCAGGCTGTGGAAATAATCATCCGCAATATAGGCTTCCAGCTCGGTGCTCTGCCCCATGGAACGGTCGACCACCGCGCCCATGACCTGATCCGTCGTCTGCCGGATCGCCTGCTCCTGCTGGCCGGCGGATTCGGCGACGAGATCGGTAAGCATCTGCGTATGATAAACTGAAACTGCCGCAAAAGCAGCAGTCATCAGGAGAACCGTGATCAGTATCAGATTGAAAAGCTTGTTCTGGATGCCGCCGATCACCAGATGCCTGAACCGCTTCATCCCGGGCGCACCTCTTTCTCTGATTGTTTTTCACATTATATTGAATCCGGGAGAAACAGTCAATCCGGATTCTGTTATCTCATGCTGATTTGTCCTGTATACCGGTCGAACCATCCGGTGATCTCCTCCAGCCTGCGGAGTCGGTGCGCCGGCTTGCCGGTACGGGAAAGCTCATGGTTTTCGCCGTGGAACACAACCATCCTCGCCGGCACGCGCAGGTATACCAGCGCGGTATACAGCTGATACCCTTCCGCGATGGGACAGCGGTGGTCTTCCTCGCTGTGGATGATGAGCGTCGGCGTCTTCGCGTTCCGGATATACTTCAGCGGGGACACGTCCCACATCTCCGCAAAGCCCTTTTCGGAATAGGGGTCCGCGCTGCACACTTCGAAATTGGAAATCGGCGGAATATCGCTGATCCCGTACATCGACATCCAGTTGGAGATGCTGCGCTGCGTCGCGATGCAGCAGAAGCGGTCCGTATGCCCCAGGATCCAGTTGCTCATGTATCCGCCGTAGGAGCCGCCGGTGCAGCAGATCCGCTTCCTGTCAATCGCGGGATACGCCTCCAGCACCCTGTCCGTGAACGCCATGATCTGGCGGTAATCGATGCTGCCCCACTGCAGGTCGAGATAGGCGAACGCGTTTCCCCTTCCGTCCGAGCCGTGAGGATTGCAGAAGAACACGATGTAGCCCTTCGCCGCCCATGCCTGCATCTCGTGGAAGAACACCGGGCCGTAGGCGCATTTGGGTCCGCCATGGATATCCAGCACCGCCGGATACTGCTTCCGCGGGTCATAATCCTCCGGCAGCAGCACCCATCCGTCGATCTCTTCCCCGTCCAGCTCCGCCGTAAGCGGCCTGGGCTGCGCCACATAGGTATCCTTCAGGGTCTCCTCGTTCCAGGATGTCAGGCGGCGCGCCTCTCCGTTTTCCCCGCTGTAAAGCTCCGGAAGCTTCATGTCAAGCATGCCTGCAAATACGGCCTGCCCGTCGTGGACATCATAATCGCTGATCAGTCCGCCCGCGGCCGCCACGGTTTCGATCCTGCCCTCCGGCCCGATGCGCTTCAGCCTTCCGCCGTCCCGGTCCAGCGCCGTAAAATAGAGATATCCGCCATCCGCTTTGGTAAAGCGGGCGGTGCCGTACTCCACGTCGGTCAGCATGGCGCAGCCGAGGCTTTCATCCGCCTCGCAGAGCATCTTCAGCTCCCGCGTATCCGTCTCAAAGGTATAGAAGCAGGGGTTTTCATTGTCCCCGTAGCGTTTTCCGTCCGCGCCGATCACAACCAGCGTATCCCCGATGAACTCAATGGCGTAGATTATCAGGCGGGGTCCGAGAACCTGCTCCGTTTTCCCTGTTTCCAGATTCAGGCGGTACAGGCAGTCCCTGTTGGGGCGGCGGTTCCGGAAGTTTACGCCGCTGAAGTAAACCTCCTTCCCGTGAACGCGGAAAGTGCCCACATCGGTGGTTCTCCCGGTCAGGCGCCGAAGCTTTTTCTCCTTGGCCTGATAGAGGAACAGCGCGCTGCGCTTCCCCTGGATCAGGCCCCGGCCGTTATAGACAAAGGGCGATTCCGTCAGCACCTCGTAATCCTTTTCTTCGCGGATCTTCTCCAGGGCTTTCTTCTTTTTGTCCCCCGTGAGCAGGTGCAGGTCGGGATCATCCGTACGAATTTCACCGGTCATCATCAGGTTGCCGTCCGGCATCAGCTTAAATCCTCCCGCGTCCAGCGGAAGCTCAAAAGCCTTTTCCGCCTCGCCCCCCGTGAGCGGCAGCCGGTAGAGCACGGTGGACGGGCCCTTCTCTTCCCCGTCCTTCTCCTTTTTCTTTTCGTCGCGCCTGTCCGTGACAAACAGGAGATGCTCGTTATCCTCGAAGAAAAACTCTCCGATTTTCCCGTCGCTGACCATCGGCCGGTCGTCCTCTCCGGTGCGCACGCGCAGCCGGGTGACGTATTCCCTGCTCTCCCGGTCAATCTCCGTCACAGCGTAAGCCAGCTTCGTGCCGTCCGGGGAAAATGTCAGCGAGGACAGCATCCGAAAGTCCATAAAGGTATCCAGCCCGATCTTTTTCATGGTGTTTTCTCCTTTTCATCCGTCTTTCTGCAGAATCGCCGACGGTCCTTTTTCTCCGGAAATGAACCGCCGGAGTATATCATTTTTCGGAATGTCCGCAGTCCGGAACCGGATCCGGCTCAGAACCCGTTTCGGCATCCGTCGTCATTTCCAGCGTCTTTGCGGAAGTCGCCATGCACCGATCATACCAGAAATCGCTTCCCCGTCCCGCGGAACCGGGTTCCCTTCCGTTTCCGTGATCGTCCCGTTCTCCACGCGGATCCGCGCGAAACCCCGGAACCCCTGCCCGGTGAAAGCCGTGGCGTTCGTAATCAGCATGTCGTTTCACCCCTCCGTGAATATCCGGTTTATTATTTCGCCTCTGCCCCTTCAATTCCTGCCTCCCGTCGGATCCGCCGTCCTTCCGGCGTACAGCGTCTTTCCCGGTCTTTGTGCCCGGCACGGCCTTCCCGGTATATTTGCCGTTGACAAGCGGGGGATCATCGGCCAAAATAATAAACAGTGACAGGATCTGTAATGTCCGTCGAAAAGGAAGGGATCCGGATATGAAGCTGTTCTCCGATTCATTGCCGTTTTTCAGGGCGAATTTCCATTGCCACACGACGC
>CAMVFE010000056.1 GCA_947166705.1 uncultured Clostridia bacterium | reverse complement strand
CTGATAAGGAAAAGGCCATTGAAAATGCTCTGCGACACTTCCAGATGATCAAAAAAGGAGGCGGGGAAATTGGCGGAACGGCTGATATTTCATTGCGACTGCAATAATTTCTTCGCTTCCTGCGAACGCCTGGAAAACCCCGCGCTGAGGGACGTTCCCACGGCGGTTGCCGGGGACCCGGAAAACCGGACCGGGATCGTCGTGGCCAAGAATGAGCTTGCGAAAAAGGCCGGGGGTAAAAACCACCGACACCGTCTGGCAGGCAAAGCGGAAATGCCCGGGCATCGTGTTCGTTCCGCTCCGGCACCGCTGGTACCAGGAGGTTTCTGGCCGCGTAAACGCCATCTACCGCGATTATACGGACTATGTTGAGCCGGCATCCATCGACGAGTCGTACCTGGATCTCAGCGGCACCCTTGAATACTACCGGATGACCGCCGGCGAGCTCGCGGACAGGATCCGCGCCAGGGTCAGGGAAGAAATCGGCGTCACGATCTCCGTCGGCGTCGCAAACAACAAGATTTTCGCGAAGATGGGGTCGGATTATAAAAAGCCGGACGCCACCACCGTCATCCTCGGCGAGGATTACAAAACCATCCTCTGGCCCCTGCCCGTCTCCGATCTGATGTTCGCCGGAAAAGCGTCCGTCCGGCTTCTGAATCAGAAAGGAATCTTCACCGTCGGCGATCTTGCCCTGCAGCCGAAGGAGCGCATCGTCTCCCTGCTCGGAAAAGGCGGGGAAAGCCTCTGGTCCTACGCCAACGGGCTGGATACGGATCCCGTTCTCCCGTGGGGGCATGTTTCCGAAGTGAAATCCGTCAGCCACGGCATGACCTTCCGGCGGTATCTGGTTTCCGAAGACGAAATCGAAACAGGCGTCGCGGTCCTGGCGGACCGGATTGCCATGGACCTCCGCCGCAAGGGCCTCAAGGGAGCCGTCGTCACCGTACAGATCAAAACCCCGCAGCTCACGGTAATCTCCCGCCAGGTCTCCCTGGACCATTACACCTGGCTGCTGCATGAAATCCGGGATATCGCCATGAAACTGATCCGGGACAACTGGCAGATCGGCAGCCCGATCCGCGCCATCACCGTCGGCGTCATCAGGCTGGTCCCTGCGGATGAGGCGGCGGAGCAGCTGGATCTCTTTGACCTTGTCTCCGACCCGGCCCTGCCCGGTTCCGGAAAACGCGACCGGGAACGCCAGGACAAAATGGAGGCGGCGGTCGATACCCTCCGGCAGAAGATGGGAACGACGGCCGTCACGCTCGGCGTGCGGCGGAACGAGGAAATCGGCATCCGGCGGGAGTGGAAAAGCAGAAAGCCGAAGGATTGACTTTTCCCTTCGGTATGGTACGATGCACATACATGAACGGAGAAAGGGGGCGGCAGGATGGCGGCCGGGCCTGTAATCGGCCTGTGTGCCCATGTGGACGCAGGCAAGACGACGCTCTCCGAGTCCATGCTCTTCCTTTCGGGCGCCCTGCGCCGCCAGGGCCGGGTGGACCACGGCGACGCCTTCCTGGATACCGACCCCATGGAAAAGGATCGGGGCATTACCATCTTTTCCAAGGAAGCCCGCCTGACCTGGAACCGGACAGACCTGACCCTGCTGGACACCCCCGGCCATACCGATTTTTCCGGGGAGACCGAGCGTGCCCTGAACGTGCTGGACGCGGCGGTGCTGGTCGTCAGCGCGGCCGACGGGGTCCAGTCCCATACCCGCACCCTCTGGCGCCTGCTGGAGCAGCGGAAAATATAAAAACATCTTCGTGATTTATACCCGGGAAGCCCAGACGGCGGACGCCTTTATCGAGCAGACGACCTACTACGACCGGAACATTGCCCGGATCCGGGTCGTCACTTCCGACCGTCCGGAGCAGCTGATTGCCTCCGGCAACGCGGCCCTGCGCACCTCCGCCCGGGAATTTCATTCCGAAGTCAACCGGGTGCGGGACGGCATCGCCGCCTTCCTGGCCCGCAACAATCTGTCCCGTCCCTCCCGGACGCTGGAAGCGGCCTATAAGGAAGCATGGAAAAAAGAAGCGCGGAAAAAAGCCGGGAAGTCCTGAATTTTTTCGGACTCCCGGACACAGCTTTATTCCTGCATATCATACGGAAATGAGAAGCATACCTCAAGTGATGAAAAGCATGGCTAGTGGCACTTTTGCTTACGGTTGTTCTTCAACAAAGAAAAGGTTGCTGTAAACCTGGCAGTACGTTTCGGCGTCGCTTCCTGCTGTGCTGAAGACAAACACCTTTTTGCAGCCCCGGAAAGCATCCGGTCCAATGGTACAGTTTGCCGGAATACGGATCTCTTTCAGGTTGGGACAGAACGCAAATGCCATTGAGCCGATATTCGTGCATCCGTCAGGGACAGAAACCACTTTTGCGCTGATCCCTCTGAAAGCTTCCTGCTTAATCTCTCCCAGTTGTTTCGGAAGCACGAAATCCGGAGTGGAGAGCTTTGTCGGACTGATGAAAATCCTGGCGTCCCGGCTGACAGTGCTTCCGCTGCTGTTTGTAATCATACAATGGAACATTCTGCCGTCCGCGCCTGCCGCCGCAGTCACGCAAAGGTTGGCGGTTTTTGCGCTGGCTCCGGTACAGTTCTGCCATGTTGTTCCGTCGTCGTCGGAATACATCCATTGATAAGTGAGTGTCCCGCCGGTTGCGGCAACGGAAAATGTCGCTTCCTGTCCTTCCGGTACCGCCTGGTCTGACGGCTGGGTCTGGATGACCGGATAGCCGGCGTCCTGGGCGGTAAGTTCCGTCTTCCGGACGGTCGAACCGGAGAACATGACTGCGTTGGATTGCCCGACCTCCGATCCGTTCAGCGTAAATGTTGACCAATAGTCGCTGCGCTGCTCATCATAAACATAGGGTGAAACCGCGGTAAAATCAATTTCAATATAGTATATATGGCCCTTGATAAATTTCCGGCTCGCGGGATAAACCCCGTTGACATTCTGGCTGATGTCCGTCGTGTCAATCACGCGGCCCAGGGCAGCCGTATATTTTGAAGGATCTGAAGAAGTGACTGTCAGGTCGCCGGCGCACATGGCATTGGTCAGCGTTGCGGGCACCATTGTTGCGGCAGATTCCCGGATATATTTCCCGGCTGACACAACGTGTCCGCTTTGCAGAACATGGTCGCACACCGTGCAGCAAAGATCTCCGGAATATCCGTCCGTGTCGAAAGTCGGTTCCACCGTATACCTGATCTCGCCGCCGTCATGGCGCGCAAGGTTGACCTGTTCAGAGCATTCAGAGCAGACGTTCCAGTGGTATTCACTGTCTGAAGCCCAGAGGCCGGGAGTAATCTGATGGTCCGAAACCACCAGCGTAACCGTTGCCGTCAGCGGCTGGATGCTGTCGGCGGTGAATGTCAGGGTTGCCGTGTAGGTTCCCGGCGCCAGATCCCTGGCGGCTTTGATCGTCCAGCCTGTGCTTTCTGTCTTTGGTTCAATATACTGCAGATACAAAGACCTCATTTCAAAAGCTGAAGCGTTTGTCCCGGTCAGCGACAGCGAAATATGATTCAGCTCTACTGTTCCGGTATTCCGGACAATAACAGGCTGCGCTGTCTGGCCCTGATACGAATATGCCGCCTTCAGGGTGAAGGATATATCATCCAGCTCAGCTCCGTAGAAGAGTACTTCCGACGGGTCTGAAGTCCAGAGTGCGGTAAAGATTTCGTTGCTGCCAGCCGTGAATGTGTACCCCGGCGCATATCCGTTCCCGCGGTTTTCCCATCCTTTGAACACCATGCCGGAAGGCGCAGTGAATGTACTTTCGGGAAGCGTGTAGGATTCCCCGGCATCGACAGTTGCGTTTTCCATTGTTCCGGAACCTTCTCCCGGCTCAAAAAACATGGTGTAGAAGTCTGCCGCACCGGTATACCTGTATATTCCTGAAGGCCCGCTGGTATAGCTTTGTCCGTCCGAATATCCCGCGGCTACCTTGAAATAGTAATCCCCCTGCCCGACGGAAGGGAAACTGCTTTCAAAGCTGAAAGCTGTGGCAAGGGTCCCCCCTGCAGGTGTAATATTCACAGTCTTTGCCGGTGTGTCGTCTCCATGGTAAAGCGTCACAGTATAACTGTCCGGCACGCCGGCTGCCGGGACGTCCCATTCCGCGGTCATTCCGTTCCATCTCAGGCCCGCCGGGGTTCTGGGCGGCGGGGACGACGACCCGCGAATCTGCGAACTGTAATAGACCTGTTCTCCGTCGTCAAATATTTGCAGAACAAGCTTGTATGCGTTTTCCGGAACCGCATAGGTGAAAACACCGGAACTGTTTGCAGTCAGTGTGGTATTGGTGTTTTCGCCTACTTCCCAGAAATTGTAGGTGAATGTTTTTCCGTTTCTGATCGCTTCCGCGAAAGTTTCATCCGCCGCAGCCAGGGAAGCCAGTGTGAAGGTAATTGTTGTCCCTTTCTGCACATACCAGGTGGTATACTCTCTCCACGGGCCGGTCATGCCCTCCGGCAGTCCCTCCAGTTCGATCGGATCCGGCGGCCCCTGGATTTCAACACGGCTTGCCGGCCTCCCGCCTGCCTTGATGCTCCCTCCTTCTATTGTCGCTCCTTCCGGATAGATAATGTTGCTCTTGATTGTGGAGATATCAGCAAAATCGCAGACAGCGTACTTTCCGCTTCCGCCGGTAATTGTCAGGTTGGATCTGTCGATCACCAGGCGTGAGGTTAATACGCGTCCGTTTTCCCCGCTGATTCCATTTCCCCCGGTACTGATTGTCAGCTTTGATCTTTCTTCAATGGTAAGCGTGCGATTCGCGCCTACGGTGATTGCGTCGTTGGTGCCGGTACAACTGATTGTCCAGTTTCCTGACATCGTGGCGCTCGCATTCAGTTCCAGCGCGCACCCCGGACAGGACAGGTTGGCGTTATGGCCACAGATATCCAGGTTGTCCAGTCCGCTGTTCAAAATCAAGGGATCAGTCGTGGCTTCATATTCTCCCCATATGTCCAGTCTGTTCATCGTAGGATTGTAGGTAAACACTCCGTCGCCAAGAATATCGCTTTTGTTCAGGTCAGTAACCTGTACCCCGCCGATGTAAAGGCCATACCCGTCCGCCGCAGCAGCCGAGCACCAGAGCACCGCCAGCAATACCATCACTGCTGCCGCGATCCACATTTTCCGCTTCATGTTTCTTCCTCCTGTGCTTTGCTTTCCGGTTTCTCTTTCAGGTCTCGTTTCCCCGGGTACGGTCCTCTTCGTGGACCACGATGCCCAGGGCTTTGGCGTTCATGGCCAGGTCCAGGCGGCTTTCAAAGCCGGTCTTTTCCATGATGTTCTGGATGTGGCGCTTGACGGTGTTGGGGGAGATGTTCAGCCGCTCGGCAATCTCTTCGTTGGTGAGGCTGCCGGTCAGTTCCCGTAGGACGTCCAGTTCCCGCTCCGTCAGGTCCGCCCGGGTAACGCTTCCGAAGGGAGGCTTCGGTGCATCCTCCGGATAGACGGATTCTCCGGCCATCGTCCGGTCCATGAGGTCCAGCAGGCTGTGGCTGTCGTATTCCTTGTACCAGAAGCTTTCGATGCCGATCTCCCGGGCCTTCTGCTCCCAGCTGGTCTCCGAGGTGGAGGTGGTCAAGATGATCCTGACCTCCGGATGCTTCCGCTTGATCTCTCCCGCGGCGGTCAGCCCGTCCATTCCATTCTGCATCACGATATCCAGGATCAGCAGATCTGTTTCATGCTCATCCACATATGCGACTGCGTCCCTGGCGGACCTAAGTCCTGCCAGCAGCTGGTACCGGATGGCCGCGCGGACGTACATCTCGAAAAAGCCCCGGGAAATGTTCTGGTCGTCCGCCACGACCACCCTGATCCGGTCATCCAAATCCGTCACCACCCTGTTTCGGAATGATATGTTTTTTAATGGTTATTCTTTCCTATTTTTATCCATGTTCCATTGTATCGGCCCGGGCCGGATCTGTATATCACCTGTTTGTACCATTTTCCCCGGAAATCATGAAAAAGGGCCCCGCCGCGGACAGACCGCGGGGAGCCCGGAACGGTTGGTATCTGTTTTTACGGGTTGGCGGGAAGCCGGAGAATCAGGGCAAAGGCCGGGGAGCTTTCCACGGCCATGCTTCCTTTTGCTTCCTCCACGGACCGGCGCAGGGACAGCAGGCCGCCGCTTTCGGTGACGGGGCCTTTGGGCGGCTTCCCGTTGTTGCTGATCCGGATGAGGAGATTGCCTTCGTTCTCATCCAGCCGGATGTCCAGCCGGTCGCCTTCCGCGTGCTTGACCGCGTTGGCGGCGCATTCCTGGATCGCACGGGCCAGGAGGATTCTCCGGGCGGGATCCTGCGGCAGGCTGCCGCGGATATCCGCCTGTACGCCGATGCTTCCGGCCATCGCCAGGGTCTGCCGGAGCAGGTCCCCGGTTCCGGACGGCCCGGCCTGCGCGTCCGGCGGAGCCTCCGCCTCCCGGAGCAGGAAGCGGTTCATTTCCCGGGTTGCCATCCGGACCAGGTCCGCGTCCGTGTTTTCCGGATGTTCAAGGTAATGGCGGCCCATCAGGAGGACCTGGCCCAGCTGGCTGTGCAGGGCGGCCCGGGCGCCGGCCTGTTCCTGGGCTGCAAACATTTCCCCGGACAGGTCCGTCACCGCCTTCATGCGGCGCTGGAGTTCCTGCAGGTGTTCGTTCTTCTCCTTCAGTTCCTCGGTGATCCGGTACTGCTCCGTCACGTCCGCCGCGGTGATCTGCTCTGTTTCCTCCCCGTTTCCTGCCAGCTTCTTCAGGGTGAAGCGCCAGGTTTGTCCGTCTGGCGTTTTCAGCAGGATCCCGTCGTCCTGCTTTTCCCCGGCGGATTCGATGTGCTTCCGGAAACGGGCCCCGTCGGAAAGGCTGCTGCCGGTCAGCGTCCGGCAGAGGGCGTTCATCTGCAGGTTGGACAGCAGGACCGTGCCGTCCGGGGCGCTGACGCAGATCCCTTCCGGCAGCAGGTTCACCGTCTCCCTGACGGCGTCCGGGGTCAGGCGGCTGCGGCGGAAGTGGAAATCCTCCCGCAGGATGCCGGCCAGCAGGAGCACGCCGGCAGCTTCCAGGGAGGCATAGATTCCCCAGGGCAGCTCAAACAGCGCGAGCTGGAAGGGTTGGTACCGCGGATCCGGTTCCGAAAGATAGGCATACCGGGCGCAGTCCATCATCACCAGGAACAGGAGGAAAGCGGCGAGGGCGGCAAGCCCGGCCGTGAAGATTGTCCTTCTTTTGCGCTTTGCCTGGACGCCGCGGATCAGGGCAGCCAGCCCGGCAATCACCAGGGCCAGCGCCGCCAGGGTCAGCACGTACCAGAGGAGGGAGCTCTTTGTCAGCCAGATCGCTTTCATGCGGCCTCCCCTCCCTTCCCGCTGCGGACGGTCAGGAAAACCGTGCCTTCGCTGGTCCGCTCTTCCACGGGCAGGGCCGTTTCCGGAAGCGGCAGCGGTTCCTTCACGTCCACCGCCATCCGGATCCCGTCCTCCAGCAGGGAAACGGTCATCCGGCGCAGGGACGGCAGCCAGGCCTCGATCACGGTTTCAAAGGTATCGTACAGCGCGTGGACCTCAGGAAGCGGAAGGCCGGACGTTTCTTCCCCGACGGCTGCGGCCTCCACGCCGCAGCACTTCAGGAAGCGGGCGGATTCCTCCAGGGCCAGGAACAGTTCCCGGTTCTTTTCCGGGAGGGCGGATTCATCCAGCAGGAGCAGATTGCTCTTGCGCTTGCACCAGGCGTTCAGGACGCAGCATTCGCCCAGGATTTTCCGGAAATCTTCCGTTTCCGGCCCGGCAGCTTCCAGCAGCTCCGCGATCCGCTTCTGGCGGGGATACAGCGCGGCGGCGATTTTGTCGTAGACCTGGTTCTGCGCGTCCAGGCGCGCTTTTTTCTCTTTCAGTTCGTTTTCCGCCCGGATCAGGCCGTTCTCCTCGCTGAGGAGTTCATTGGCGGACTCCAGGCGGCGGTTCTCCCGGTGCAGGCCGGATTCATCCTCCGCCCAGAAGGCATAGCCGGCGCGGATTTCCATCCCGGACAGGCGGGTATCCTCCTGCGGATAGACGGGGTGTTCCAGGGACGCCCGGAGCTCCGCCTCCGCGGCGCAGAGTTCCCGGTCGGTCCGGTAAACCGGGACAAGGTTCCGGTCGGTGATCAGAACCGGCTGCCCCAGCTGCGCAAAGAAGCCGGCATAATTGTCGTTACTGGGGATCAGGCGGATCCGGATGCAGATTTCCAGGACGCCCAGCATGCCGAAGATATTGATCTCCTGCGTGCTGTACGGCTGGTGGACGTGCAGCCAGTCCCACGCCAGCAGGTTCATCACCAGCATGAAAAGCCAGGCCAGCGCCGCTCCTGTGAGCAGGGCAATCCCTTTACGGCGGCCGGTTTCCCGGAACAGAAGGACCAGCCCGGAAATAAAGGCCAGGACCATCCAGGCGTACAGCAGGTAGAAGCAGGCGCCCTGGGAGTATCTTCCGGTGACGATCGCTAGCTCGGGAACATCCGCCTTCGGGCGGTATACCAGGTGATGGAGGTCGTTGGTCAGCACCATCGCAGACAGGAGCGCCGCGGGAACCAGCAGGAGCCGTTCGTCCCATCCTTTCCCGTCCCGTCCGCGCCGGCAGATCCGGACGCATGCCATGAGGAAAAGCGCCGGATTCACGGCCTGCGGAATCCAGTAGACATATTTGCTGAAGCGGTTGACTGCCAGTGCGCCGGCGGCGTCCCCGACGATCCGGTTGCTGAACACCTGCACGGCCAGCAGGCAGATCATCAGGATACCGGCGGCGATCATATAAGCCCTCACCCGCGTCGGCAGCAGCCGGGTGCGTACGGACCGGATCCAGAACAGGACCAGCCCGGTAAAGATGGCATACCGCCCGCAGAAGAGGAAAGAGTTCAGGAACAGGTTCTCCGTCGGGTCGAAATAATGGAAGACGCCGCCCAGCAGCAGGAAGCCGATGAACCATCCCGTGTTCCGCCTGCCCGATTGTTTCTGCATGGTAAGGCCAGCCTCTTTCCCTTTGTTTTCTGGTACCGTCTCAGGCGTTTGTTCCTTCCGCCGCTTCGCTGACCAGCGCCTCATAGGTCACGCCGTATTTCACCGCGATTTCCCAGGCAAAGGATTTCCCCTCCGGCGGCGCGATCTTCACCCGGAAGGAATTGACGCCTTCCCGTGTCTCGGCGACCAGGGAAACCGCCTTTCCTTCCCCCGCGTCCGTGTTGATCCCGCTGTCGAGCTCTTGCGCCAGTTTGTGCATATGCGTATTGTAGATTGCGCGGACGTCCCGGTTCAGCATCGCTTTCACCGCGTCCACGGCAATAAAGTATCCTTCCTCAAAGGAAGTCGTGGAAAAAGTCTCATTCAGCAGAATCAGACTCCTGCCGGTGCTTTTGCCGAACAGTTCCCGGAAACGCCGGCATTCCTCGCCCAGCCGTCCAAGGTCCAGGGTTTTGTCCTCGTCCGCCGGGAAATGCGTCAGCACCTGGTCCGCCGGGTCGAACACAAACTGCTCCGCGGGAACGGAGATGCCGCTCTGTGCCATCAGGAATAGCTGCCCGACCGCCTGGGTAACCGTGGTCTTTCCGCCCCGGTTGGCGCCGGTCAGGATATAAATCTTCTTTTCCCGGTCAAATGCAAGGTCGTTGGCCACCGCGGTTTCC
Source organism: uncultured Clostridia bacterium (assembly GCA_947166705.1). GTDB lineage: Bacteria > Bacillota > Clostridia > Christensenellales > Aristaeellaceae > Aristaeella. Next base: position 962 of record CAMVFE010000056.1, on the reverse strand, counting down.
GGTTTTTCCGCGGTTATCAGTTTCAGGTTGTAGAACCCCTTCGCGGAGACGGTACTTCTTATGTCCCAACAAAAGCCGGACGACACCATTCATGTGGGAATCGACATGAAACCTGGAGCCAGCTGAAAAGATGTAAAAAGAAAGAGAAATCGGGAAATCATGCGCATCTATGTTGATTTTGACGACTGCCTGTGCGAGACGGCCAGGGCCTTCTCAAAGCTCTTGGCCCTGAATTCCAGGCGGCTGGATGAGCGGCAGGATCTGATGGCGCTGGTCCAGCGTGCCCGGTAGCCTTCCGTCGCATTCGTTAAGCGGAACCGTCCCCGCGGCTCAGATCCTTCCGCGGCTCATTTGATCTGCGTGCAGATGGCGGAATAGGACTCCTCCGAAAGATCGTGCTCGATCTTGCAGGCGTCCTCCCGGGCGGTTTCTTCGGGAACGCCCAGCTGCACCAGATATTTCGTCAGGTTTTTATGCCGGTCATAGATTCTTCTGGCAATCGGATAGCCCTTATCCGTCAGGGAAATCATGCCGTCGTCCGCCATGGTGATGTACCCGTTTTCCCTCAGCTTCTTCATGGCGACGCTGACGGACGGCTTGGTCACGCCCAGCCCGATGGCGATATCCGTTGACCGGGCGTATCCCTTCCGCTCCAGCAGCATCAGGATCTGCTCCAGATAATCTTCCGCCGATTCATGGATTTCCATGGATTGCTCCTTTCTCAAAGCCGCCCCGGCCTGCGCGGCCGGATATTTTAACGCGTCTTCCTCTTCCTTCCCGTAATTGTACGATCTTATCTGTAAATTCTTCCCATCCCGGGTATTCCCCGGATCCATCATATGAATATTATGCGCTGAACAGATTGTAGCAGATCCTTCCCGCGATTTCAAGCGGATCGGCCGGCTTCAGTGTTGGTTTGTCAAACATAGGTTACACATTTTCCCTGTAGCAGGGTCAAGGCA
>CAMVFE010000055.1 GCA_947166705.1 uncultured Clostridia bacterium | reverse complement strand
CCGACCGCATGAGGCACTATCCCAGCCAGCTGTCCGGCGGCCAGCAGCAGCGCGTGGCCATCGCCCGGGCGCTGGTGACCAACCCGGGCATCCTGCTGGCGGACGAGCCCACCGGCGCGCTGGACCAGAAGACGGGACGGCAGATCATGCAGCTGTTCCGGGAGCTGAACGACGAGGGCCGCTCCATCATCATGATCACCCACGACATGAACATCGCGGCCAATGCGAAGCGGGTCGTGCATATCATCGACGGGGTGCTGACGGAGGGAGGCGAAACCTCCGATGCTTAAAACCTTCCGCGGAACGATGATCATGATCGGCGAGTGCTTCCGGATGAGCCTGAGCAACATCCGGGGGGCGAAGGTCCGGTCCTTTCTGACGGTGCTGGGCATCCTGATCGGCGTCATGGCGGTGATCACCCTGATCACGACCGTCAACGGCGTCACCGGCTCCATCTCCGACAGCTTTTTCAGCATGGGCGCGGGCACACTGACGGTCTCCGTCACGGGGAGCGACCTGAAAACCGGCATGAGCAAGGCGGACCTGGAGGAGCTGACCACCCTGGCGGAGGTGGAGGGCGTCACCCCGACGGTCAACATCAACAATGCCCGGGTCAGCCGGGGCGGAAGCTATGAGAGCCGCATTCCGGTCAGCGGGAAGAACGCGTACTATTTCCTGACCAACGAGGAAGTCGTCGTGCGGGGACGGCCGCTCAATTTCATCGACGAGAACAATATGAGCTATGTCTGCCTGATCGACAGCGAGATGATTGAGAAATTCTTCTACGGGGTGGATCCCGTGGGGGAGAACCTGTACGTCAACGGCATCCCCTTCCTGGTGGTGGGCATCTTCTCCACCGAGGGGACGGAGAGCATCACCTCCCTGATCTCCGGCTCACCGAACATCCTGATCCCCTACACCACGGCGCTGAAGATGAACAGCGCCAGCGAGGTGACCATGTTCACGGTCTACATGGCCGACGGCGTCACCAGCCAGGAGGCATCTGACGCCGTGGAGGCCGCCATGGACGCCATGTTCTCCTTCGAGGAGGACTGCTTCACCATCACCACCATGGAGGCCATCGAGAACACCATGGAGACCATGATGGGCATGATGACCACGCTGCTGGCGGGCATCGCGAGCATCGCTCTGCTGGTGGGCGGCATCGGCATCATGAACATGATGCTGACCACCGTGACGGAAAGGACCATGGAGATCGGCCTGAAGAAGGCGCTGGGCGCCCGGCAGTGGCAGATCCAGCTGCAGTTCCTGATCGAGAGCTTCCTGCTGAGCCTGATCGGCGGGCTGTCGGGCATCGCCCTCGGGCTGCTGCTGAGCCTGATCCTGAGCAACGTCATCGGAACCGCGTTCCGCGTCAGCGTGGACGCGATCATCCTCGGCTTCGGATTCTCCGCGGCCATCGGCATCGTGTTCGGATGGGCGCCGGCCAGGAAGGCCAGCCGGCTGAATCCCATCGACGCCCTGAGATCCATGTAAGGAAAAATGAACCATAAAAAACCAACAACAGGAGGAGAAAAGATGATGAAAAAGATGATTCCGGCGCTTCTGCTCGCGGTCTGCCTGGCCGGCACGGCCGCCGCGGATTCCATCTCCTTCAGCGGAACGGTGCAGTCCAGCCGGACGGAAACCGTTTACGCGCCCATCGGCGGCATGGTGGAGGCGGTTCCCGTGCAGTTCGGGGACGAGGTGACCGCGGACACGGTCATCGCGAAGGTCAGGACCACGAAGGTCTATGCCGCGGAGGACGGCACCGTGACCGCGGTCTACGGCCAGCCCGGGGACGACGCGGAAACCGTGGCCGCACGCTACGGCGCGCTGGTCTATATCGAAGGCCCGTATACCCTGATGGTTTCCACGACCACGAGCAAGGCGTACGAGGAGAAGGAAAACTTCATCGTGCATCCCGGGGAGACCGTCTACGTCGTCAGCCGGAGCCAGAATTCCACCAAGGGCAAGGGCATTATCACGACGGTGGAGGGAAGCTCCTACACGGTGCTGCTGACCGAGGGAAATTTCCTGATGGGCGACAGCGTCAACATCTGCCGCAGCCCGAAGTATTCCCTGACCAGTTCCCTGGGCCGGGGCAATATTTCCCGGGTTTCCCCAACGGCCGTCACCGGCACGGGCAGCATCGTTTCCTTCGCCGTCCAGCCGGGGGACACGGTGCAGCGCGGACAGCTGCTGTTTGAAACCGTGGAGGGCGGATTTGACGGGCTGGTGATGACCGGCACGGAGATCAAAGCGGGCACGGACGGCGTCATCTCCTCGCTGAGCGTGTCCCAGGGCACCGACGTGGCCAAGGGGAGCCCGATGGCCGAAATTTATCCGAAGGACGCGGTCCAGGTGACCGCCGAGGTGACGGAGAGCGACCTGAAGGAGCTCAGCGTCGGGCAGAAGGTGAAGGTTGAGCTTGACTGGAACGAAAACCTGGGCGTCAGCTACGAGGGCACCGTGGAGAAGATTTCCGCGGTGGGCACGGTGGGAGAGGAAAGCACGACCTACACGGTGTGCGTCTCCTTCAAGCCGGACGAGCATACGCGCTACAACATGACGGCGCTGGTTTCAACGCTGGACGGAAGCCTCGCCGACGACGAGGAGAAGGATCCGGCGGAGGAAGAGGAAGAGCTGCAGGAGCCCGAAGAGGGTACGGAAGGCACAGCCGAAGGGAAAGCGCGGAGCGCGGAGGAGACGGAGAACGGGGACGAAGAAAAACCGGAACGGGGCGAAAGAAGCCCCCGTTCCGGGACGCGGGAGGAAACCCCGGCGGAATAAGCTGAAAAGAGACGCGGCGGAGCCAGGAGCGGGCTCCGCCGTTTTTCCTGCCCGCAAAAAAGTGATTGAAACCGTGGGCAAAATTGGATATGATAGGAGCGGAGACACGCAGGAATACGATAAAGGATATCGCGCGGACGACGATGGGCCGGGCGGCTTCTCCGGCTGGATGTGGAAAGCATGAATGACGAAGGGCGGTACGGGAAAATGACGATCCGGAAGAGGAAACTGACAGGATTCGCGCTGCTGCTGGGGCTGTGCCTGGCGCTGCTTTGCGGGGCGGCGGCAGAGGAAGGGTTCACCCATCAGGGGGAATTCACCGGGAACGAGCAGGTCAATTCAGGGCTCTATATGGCGTTTCTGCCATCCTGGATTTATGACGAATCCACCCTGCCGGATTATGTTTTTCCGGGCCATTTTGAAACGGAGCTGATCCTCCGTCCCGAAGAAACCGGCGGAAGCGACGAAGAGATGAAGGTTCCGGACCGGATGAGCGTGGAGTGGCTTTCCGGCAGCGAGGCGCTGCGGGATCAGCTCCTGCTCTTTATCGAACCGGGGCGTTACAGTGAGCAGGCGGTCAAGCTGAGGATCAGCGAAACCGCATCCCGGATCCCGGGGGAGGCAAAGTTCCTCATCCGGCTGGGAGCCGGCGAACTGTACTATGAGCGGGATTATACCCTGCGGGTGGTTTCCTGGGAGGAGTACCCGCTGTTTACGTATAAATCCGCGAACAGGAAGTCCATTTCCGTGAAGCAGAGCGACGGCGGACCGTTTGAAGGCAGGAGGGTCAAGGCTTCCCAGATCGATGCAGCGCGCCAGACGGTATATTCGGAGCAGCAGCTGATTTCCATGATCGCGGACGACTGCTCGATGGAAACAGCCGCAAAGCTCCTGTCCGCCGAAGAGATGGAACAGTTCAGCTATCGGAATACGGTTCTTGATATGTACCTTTTTGACGGTTATTCCGAGGACCAGGTGCAGCTTGTCACCGTCACCAGGGAGAACAGCCCCCGTCCCCTGTACCAGGGATATGTTTTCTGGAAACCCGGGGAATATAAGTTCAATTTCTTAATCGGAAACGCGGCGGGCGTGGATACGCATCCCGGCACGGGAGTCAATACCGTGAATGTCCGGTGCCTTTCCTACAGCCTGGAAGGGCCGGAGACCCTCGCCCCCGGCGCTTCCGCGGAATACCGGGCGGCGGATTCGGACGGGACGGCCGGGCGGAGCTTTACCCTGCGCGCTGAAGGCGAGGGAGCGGAGTTCGATCCGACCACCGGAATCCTGACCGTTTCGGAAGACGCTCCGGAGGGGACCGTGTTCACGGTGACCGCAAAACCGTCGGACGGGGGCCCGGAGGTTTCTGCCGAAGTAAAGGTCTCCAGCGGCCTGCTGGGGCAGGAGCAGTTCCGAAGCGAAGCGTTCCATGAGGGATTCAGCGTTCCCGTACCCGCCGACGAGGGCAAATATCCCCTGGTTCAGGGAGAGGGCTATGAGCGGCATACCGATCCGGGACCCGCGGCGGGCTCACCGACGGTTGCTTTTTCCTACAGGCTTTTGAATCCCTATCCGGAATTCCTGGAGAATGACGGGGCCGCGGCCAACCGGTTCTATGACGAATACGCGCTGAAGAACACCGGATACAGGAAGCTGGAGGAAACCAAGCAGGAAACGGTCCAGATTGACGGGCATCCCGCGCGGGCGATCGTGACCCGCGTGAAAAAGAACAACGCGGGAGATATCTCGCTGGGGGCCATCTTCTACATCAGGAACAACCAGGTGCTGAGGATCCTGGTGGAATCGACCGCTCCGCAGGGCCTCTCCTGGGAGGAGCTGCCCAAGGTCACGATGGCCGACCTGCGCAGGCTGTGCGGGATGATTGGCTATGATCCGTCCGGGGCGGGCATCACCGCCGCGGACGGCGCGCTCACCATCACCGCAGACGGGAACGCGGAGGTGCTCGCCGAGGGAAAGAAGCTGCAGCTGGCCGCGGTCTTCGCAAGCCCGGAGAAGGTCAACGCGAAGGCAAAAAACAACACGGTGGAATGGACCGTGCTGGACGCGGAAACCGGCGGCGGGGCGGAGAATGTCAAAATCGATAAGAAGGGCGTCCTGACCGCAGGAAAGAAGCTGGAGAAGACCGCCCAGGTGAAGGTCGTGGCCGCCTCCCCGGTATTCCACACCCAGGCGGAATACTCGCTGACCCTCGTCCCCGCGGCCAAAGGCATCGCCGTGGAGCCGGAGACGCTGACCTTCTACACGGGGGAAAGCAGGACTGAGACGGTCCGGACGGTGATCACGCCGGATACCGTGCCGCCCCTGGGAATCACCTGGCAGGCCAAGCCGGAGGGCATCGTGGAAATCACCGCGGACGGCGACGGAAGCTTCACGCTGAAACCGCTGAAAGCGGGGAAGGCCACGGTCACCGTGAAGGAGCCCGGCGGGAAAACCGCGAAGCTGACGGCGAACGTGCTGGAACCGGTGGAAAGCGTCCAACTGAAAGCGAAGGGCAAGGCCAAGGCAGGCGGTACCGTGACGGTGACGGCGGAGCTTACGCCGAAAAAAGCCGGAAGCAAGGATGTGGAGTGGTCCCTGGACGTCGGGGAAGAGATCGCGACGATCAGCGAAAAAGGCCAGCTGAAAATCCGGAAGGGCGTTCCGGACGGAACCGTGATCACCGTGACCTGCAGGGCGCTGGGAGCGCCGGAACCGGTCGGGGCCGCGCTGGAAATCACGGTCGGACAATAATGTGAAACCCTGACGCCCCGCGGGACCTCAGGAACAGGAAAACGGCCCGGCTGCCATGACGGCAGCCGGGCCTGTTTCTGAAGTCCGGCGCGTTCCGCTGTTTCAGCTTATTCCTGATCACAGCCCCGTGGTCACGTAGGAAGCCGGCGCGTCCCCGGCGCAGACATACAGGATGGCATAGGCGTTCTCCGCGTAGTAATACTGATAAATCAGCGTGTCCTCCCCGGGCCGCCAGCCCCGCCGGTTCACCAGGCGGTCCGCGGTATAGTAGCCGGGATAGATCTGGTCCATGATGCCGATGATATCCTCCGCGGAGGGCTCCGTATGATCCCCGTAAACCGAGTCCAGCGCGCCGGTCAGGTACCGGTAATCCGCCTCGGACAGCCCGGCGCCGAAGTCATAGGTGATCATCTTCAGCCGGTCGTTGTAGAACATATAGACCAGGTCGGCCTGGTACCGGCTGACATCCACCCGGGAGAGGGGCAGCAGCACGCTCCAGCCGTCCTGGTTCCGCTCCGTCAGCTCGACGGTTTCCAGAGCGCGGACCTCATCGCGGGACATGTTCCAGCGCACGCCGCCGCGGAAGGAAAAGGCTCCGGAGGCGGGAGCGGCCGTGGGCGTATCCCGCAGGTTCGGAATGGCGCCGCCCGACGAGACCCCCGGGGGGAGCAGCACACAGAGCGCCAGCGCCGCGGACACCAGGGAAGCGAACAATCTGCTTTTCATCCGGAACAGCCTCCTCACGCCGTATCAGTGAACCATCCAATCTATTTCAGAGCTTATTTTAGCGAATCCCGGACCCTCCGTCAAGGCGGGGAAGCCCCGCAGCTCCGGCCCGGACCCGGGAAAACCTGCCCCGAAAAGCGGACGGTCCGCCTCCCCGGGCAGGCAGATCCGGGTTCCTTTCCCGCGAATGAACCGGTGTTTTCGCTGTTGCCATTCCCCTGTTTTTCATGTATGATAGACGGAGCAGAAAAAGGAGGGGCAGCAATGGCCGGTGAGCGCAGGCTGATCGGTGTGTGTCTGTCGCAGGCGCATACCTATCTGAATTCCGGATATCTTTCCGAGCTGGACCGGGCGGCCCGCCCGGAGGGATACCGGGTTGCGGTCTTCAATACCGCGCTGGATCTCTACTGGTACCGGCAGGGAAGCGAGATTGCCCGCAGTATCTTCAGCACGATTGATTATGACCAGTTCGCGGCGCTGGTGATCCTTTACGAGAACCTTCGCGACCCGCAGCTGCTGAACCGGATCGTCCGCGAGGCGGCGGAGCATCAGGTGCCGGTCATCTGCCTCGGCGCGGTCTGGGAAGGCTGCTATTCCATTCTCTACGACTATTATGAACCCTACAAGGAGCTCATCCGCCGGGTGATCCGCGAGCGGGGCGTCCGGAATCCCTTCTGCATCAGCGGAATTGAGGGGGAGGCCAATTCCGTCCTGCGCCTCCGCTGCTGCCGGGAAGCGATGGAGGAGGAGGGCATCGCCTGGAGCCCGGACCGCGCCGCCTACGGCTTCTACTGCGAGGATCCCGCCCGGATCATTACGGAGAAGCTGATCCGGAACCGGGAGGAGATGCCGGACGCGATCTTCTGCGCCAACGACTATATGGCGCTGGGCGTCTGCCAGGCGCTGCGCGGGCACGGCATCCGCGTGCCGGAGGATGTGAAGGTGACCGGCTTTGACGGGCTCCCCGCGGCGGAGCTGGCCTCCCCGCAGCTGACCACCTGCAGCATGAATCTGCCAGAGCTGGCGGAGCGGACGGTGCGGTTTATCCTGGAGCTGAAGCGGGGCGAAGTGACCGAGCCCGTGCGGCATCACCCCTATCTGCCCCTCCTGTCCGAATCCTGCGGATGGCCGCGCCGGCCCGGACAGACACCGGAGGCGCTGAGCCTGTTCCGGAGGCTGGAGGATCAGGATTCCCAGGAAAATCACCTGTTCCACATGGTGGAACGCGTGCTGATGCAGGACAATATGCGGGATATGCTCCTGCTGCTGGCCAAGACCATTCCGGAGCATTCCGCGGTCTACCTGAACCAGAGCCTGGTGATCAGCGACCAGGGGACGGAATTCGACCTGACGGGGATCGAGCCGGTGCTGATCCGGATCGCGCACCAGAGCATGGACCAGACGGAGCTGATCGCGGAGCAGGTTCCGATCCGGAACCTGACGGCGGACGACCTGGGCTGCCACGGGCTGACCCTGCTGACGGCCGTCCATTCCAGCAGCACCGTGTTCGGCTGCTTTGCCGCGCATACGGAAACGATCGGACAGCACAATCAGACGATCAAGCGGATTTCCGATGTGCTGAATCTCACCTTCACCATCGTGCAGGGCAATATCCGCCAGCGCAGGCTGAGGGCGCACCTGGAGGACAGCGCGTACCTGGATCCGCTGACCGGGCTGGAGAACCTGCGGGGGCTGAACCGGTGGTTCGACCGCTTCGCCGCGGAACCGGAAAACCATGAGCGCTGCATGGGCCTTTCCGTTTACAGCATCTACCGGTACGACTACCTGTACGAGACCTACGGCATCGTGGAGGCGGAGGAGATCGTTCAGCTGGTGAGCGACAGCCTTCGCGCCGCGAACATGGAAGCCCTGAAGACGGCCCGGATTAACGACCATCAGTTCGCGGTGGTGAACACGGCGCCTGACCCGGAAGGGCTGGGAGAGACCATCGACCGCTGCGCCAGGCTGTTCTTCTCCCGGATGGACGCCTTCAATGCCAGCGGCGGAAAGAGCTACTACCTTGAGGTGAACGCCGGCTGCACCACCATGGACGCGGGCTGGCAGAGCACGACGCTGGGGAACCTGATCCAGCTGGCCACGGGCGAAATGTACCTGAACCGCCTGCGTTCCACCCCGCATGAGGTCGGGAAGGATCCCGCCGCCGGCTCCGAGGGAAAATACAATTCCTTCAAGGCGCTGCTCAGGAAGGGCCTGTTTCATTTCGAATTCCAGCCCATCGTGGACGCGCGTTCGGGACGTATCTACGCCTACGAGGCGCTCATGCGCACGGAGCCGGAGATCGGCATGACCCCGACGGAGATCCTGGCGATCGCGCGGGAATACAACCATCTCGACGAGATCGAAAGGCTGACCTTCTTCGGCGTCATGGAGCGATATACCCGGTTCTATGACGCGTTCCATCAGAACAAGCTGTTTATCAACACCATTCCGGGGCATTTCCTGAACCGGGAGGACTGCGAGAAGCTGAAGGCCCGGTATGAGAAATTCCTGGACTGCTTTGTCTTCGAACTGACGGAGCAGGACACGACCTCGGACGAGGAGCTTCGCAGGCTGAAGGAGCTGCACAAGGCCGGCGGAAAGACGCAGATTGCCATCGACGATTACGGAACAGGGCACAGCAACATCGTTAACCTGCTGCGCTACGCGCCCCAGATCATCAAGATTGACCGGGACCTGATCAGCGATATCCAGAATGACAGCAACAAGCGGCTCTTCGTCCGGAATACGGTCGAATTCGCCCACCAGAACGGCATCCAGGCGCTGGCGGAGGGCGTGGAGACATCCGGCGAGCTCCGGTGCGTCCTGGAATGCGGCGTGGACCTGATCCAGGGCTTCTATACCGGCGATCCGACGGAGGAACCGGTGGCGGAGATCCCGGAGGAGATCCGCGGGGAGATCGTGGAGGAAAGGCTCCGGCTGGTCCGGGAGAATGCCGCCCGGCAGGTTTATCAGGCGAAGGACGGCGAAACCGTCCGGCTGCTCGACCTGGCGCTGCAGTACTATTCCGAAATTACGGTTTCCTCGGGAGAAGTGACGCTGATCGGCGAAGCCGGGCACATCGTGAACATGACGGTCCGGGTGAAGGACGGCGCCTGCTGCCGGCTGAACCTGGATCGGGCCTGCCTGCAGGGCCAGAGCGAAGCCCCGATCCAGCTGGGCAGGGGCAGCAGGACGGTCCTGCGGCTGATCGGGGACAGCGAGCTGCACAAGGAGGGCATCCAGGTACCGGAGACGGCCGAGCTCCTTCTGACGGGGTCCGGAAGCCTGACGGTCCACTGCACGCGGAACTACGGGTGCAGCATCGGCGCGGGCTTCAATGACGCCTACGGCACCATCGAGGCCGATATGGACGGACAGCTGAGCATCCGGGCGACCGGAGACAAGACGGTCTGCCTGGGCGGCGGGAGAAGCGCCGGAAGGGGCATCCTGCTGCACCGGGGGAGCGTGGACATCACGGCCGGCTGCATCAGCGCCCTGGGCGTCGGAAGCGCCTCAGGCCCCGCCGCCATCCGGACGGAAAAGGAAACGCGGCTGAAGATTCACCTGAACGGGAATAACGCGGTCGGCATGGGAACCATCCACGGCAGCGCAGAGATGACGCTGGGCGGGGAGGCTTCCGTGACCGTGGAGAGCGAGCGCGGCGTCGCCCTGGGCGCGGTGAACGGGAGGCTGCAGCTGGCCCTGGAGGGCGGAAAAACGGACGCCGTGATCCGCACCGATGTGGGCGTCTGCGTCGGCAGCGTCTTCGGGCACACGAACCTCCGGGCCGAGCGGGCGGAGCTGAAGATCCACGGGGAAGGCAACCGGGTCTGCGGCATCGGGAACCTGCACGGGGACAGCGACGCGCTGCTGACGGAGTGCGCGGTCAGCGGCGGCGTGCTGGCGGGGGAGCGGCTGCTGTGGGGCAATGAGCGCAGCCACTGCGAGATCCGCGGCGGAAGCATCCTGCTGGACGGCGTTCCCTATTCCTCCGGGCATATAGGGGAAGCTCCGGAAAGCACCGAATACGGACCGGATCAGAACGGAATAAACGCTGAATCAATACGAAATAAGCGCTGAACAAACACGAAACAAACACTGAACAGGCGCGGAATCAGGACAGAAGAAATCCCGCCCCGGGCGAAAAGGCCGGGGCGGGATTTTTCGGGCTTTCGGGAGAACAGCCCTGTTCCCCCGAAGCAGGGTCAGACATGCCAGATTTCCGCGGCGTACTGGCGGATCGTCCGGTCGGAGGAGAACTTGCCCGCGCAGGCCGTGTTCATCAGGCATTTGCGGGCGAAGGCGTCCGGATGCCGGCCGCAGTCGGTGATGGCGGCGAGCTTGGCCTCGAGGTAGGAGGGGAAATCCTTCAGGACGAAGTAGTGGTCCGGCGCGTGCCAGCTGGCGCCCTCGAGCAGGGCTTTCTTCAGCTCCGGCAGTGAGCCCTCCTGCCCGGGCTCAAAGGCTTCGTCCGGGAAGGTGCCGTCGTCCAGCGTATCCAGCGCCCGGCGCAGCAGGGGATCCGCCGCATAGAGGGCGGCGGGATCGTAGCTGCCCTTCAGGGCGTTCAGCTCCTCCACCGTCGCGCCGAAGATGTATTCGTTCTCCCGGCCGGCCTCCTCCGTGATCTCCACGTTGGCGCCGTCGAAGGTTCCCAGGGTCACCGCGCCGTTCAGCATCAGCTTCATGTT
>CAMVFE010000054.1 GCA_947166705.1 uncultured Clostridia bacterium | reverse complement strand
TTGCGCTCCTTTCTCCCGCAAACTCAATTCTCCCGTAAATACTTTACACTAACCTCCGGAGCTTGCCGGGCAGCCGCCTTCGCCGCGGCGCATTCGTAGGGCGCGTACACGCCGTCCGCCGTTTTCCGGTTCAGGTTGGCCAGGGCGGGCGCTTCGCACGGGAAGGGAAGGGAAATCCGCTGCTCCGATTCAAAATTGCACACGACCGTCCATTTTTCATCCCCCAGCGTGCGGGTGAAAATGAAGAAGGGATCGTCGGGGCCGGAAAGGACCTCCAGCTTTCCGTCCAGGAAGGCCGCGTTCGTCCGGCGGAGCTTCAGCATCGCCTGGTAGAACCGGAACACGGAGTGCTCCGCGGCCAGGTCGTTCTCCACGTTGATCTCCCTGTAACGGGAATGCAGCGCGATCCAGGGCGTGCCCGACGTGAAGCCGCCGTTTTCCCCCCCGTTCCAGGCCATGGGATGGCGGGCGTTGTCCCGGCTGCCGAAATTGATCTTCCCGAGCGCCTCCTCCGGGGACATGGTCAGGCAGAAATCCCGGTAGGTATTGATGCTTTCGATGTCGTCAAAGCATTCGATGCTGTCGTACCGGGCCGCGGTCATGCCGATCTCCTGGCCCTGGTAGATGAACGGAACGCCCTTGAGCAGGTACACCATGGCCGCCATGTCCGTCGCCGCCTCATAGCGCTGGGCGCGGTCGTTCCCGATCCGGGAGATCATGGGCGGCTGATCGTGGTTGTCGGTGAACAGGCTCTGGATCAGGTCATGGGCCTCCGTCTCCCCCTGCCAGCGCAGCAGGCAGTCCCGCAGGCTTTTCAGGCTGTCCGGGCGGGGGGTGAACTTATCCTTCCGCCCGCACTCCATATGGTTGAACTGGAACAGCGTGCACAGCTCTCCCCGCTCCGCGCCGCAGTGGCGGATCATTTCATCCGTATCCTGCACGAAGCTCTCGCCGACGGTGAAAAGCTTCTCCGCCTTTTCCCGGCCGAAAAGGGCATGGATGTACTCGTGCAGCCGGGGGCCGAAGCCGTTGGCGCCGCGCCCGAAATCCTTGGAAATCATGTCAATCACATCAATGCGGAACCCGTCCACGCCCTTGTCGATCCAGAAATCCACAATATCCTGCATGGCCTTCACCACCGCCGGGTTGTTCCAGTTCAGGTCCGCCTGGCTGACGGCAAAGGAGTGAAGGTAATACTGGCCGCGCACCGGATCAAACTCCCAGGCGCTACCCCGGAAGCAGGACTCCCAGTCGTTGGGGATTTCGTCAAACCAGTAGTAAAAATCGCTGTAGGGGTTGTCCCGGCCCTTCCGGGACTCCTGGAACCAGCGGTGGGCGGTGGAGGTATGGTTGGGCACCAGGTCCATGATCAGCTTCATGCCCCGCTCATGAAGCCCCGCGATCAGGTCGTCCATGTCCGCCATGGTGCCGAATTCGTCCATGATATCCCGGTAATCCGAGATGTCGTACCCGTTGTCGTCGTTGGGGCTCTTGTAGCAGGGGCACACCCAGACGGCGTTCACCCCCAGCTCCTTCAGGTAATCCAGCTTCTGAATGATCCCCCTCAGGTCGCCGATGCCGTCCCCGTTGCTGTCCATGAAGCTGCGGGGATAGATCTGGTAAATCACCCAGCGGAGCATCTCCCGGTATTTTTCGCAGAGCATGAATGAATTCTCCTTTCAGCGCGTCGGTCCTTCCATGGGTTCAGATCCCGCTCTTTTTCAGAGCAGGCGGATCAGCAGCATATACGCTCCCGTCCCCGCCAGAATGCTGAGGAGGGAGCTGCGCTTCCAGCGCTGGAGGGCCGCCGTGCAGGCGGCTGCGATCAGCGCGGGAAGGCCGTAGGGGCGGGCCAGAAGGTTCTCGTCCTTCAGGCAGTAAACCACGAGCATTCCGATAATCGCGGCGGGAAGCACCTTCCCCAGGTAGGAAACAAAGGCCGGGGTCCGGCGCCGGAAGATCAGGAAGGGCAGAAAGCGCAGCAGGATGGTCACGGCGGCCATAACCGCCACGAGAACCGCCGCGCGGCCGGAGTCCGTCATGCTGCCTTCCTCCTCTCCATGCGTCCCCGCAGAATGCTCAGAACCCCGGTGATCAGGAGCATCGAGGGAATCAGAAACCGTTCCGGGCCGAAGATGAGCAGGCACAGCAGCGAGGAGCCCAGCCCGGTCAGGGCGGGAAGATGGTCCCCGGCGGTGATCCACTGCTCCGTAAAGGATGCGACAAACAGCGTGGTCATCGAAAACTCAATGCCCGCGGAGGAAAAGGGCAGCAGGGTCCCGATCAGGCTTCCCGCGACGCATCCGGCGATCCAGTAGCAGTGGTTGAACAGGGTCACCAGGAAGCGGAACAGGTTCGGATCCGCGTCCGGCGGCGTCTGTCCGTCGCACAGCAGGGAATAGGTCTCGTCCGTCAGGCCGAAGATCAGGCAGGGCTTCAGCCTTCCCGCGTCCCGATACCTGTCGATCATGGAGATGCTGTAGAACAGATGGCGGGCGTTCACCATGAAGGTGGTCAGGGCGGTCATCAGGACGGAAGCGCCCCCGGCGATCAGCCCGATTCCCACATACTGCATGGAACCGGCGTACATCGCGGCGGCCATGGCGAAAGCCCAGAGAACGCCGTATCCCGCGTTCCGCAGCAGAATCCCGAAACCGATGCCGAGCACCAGATACCCCGCCATGACGGGCAGGGATTTCACAAACGCCTGGCGGATGGTCCGTCTCAGCATCGGCATTCTCCTTTCATTCCGGAAAACGGCGGAACAGCGGGCCGGAAGCGGAAAAAGAAAGAAAAGGAAGGGTGCCGCGCGCGGCAGGCGCGCGCCTCCCTCCGGTCCGCTCCCCGATCGGTACCTATGCAGCCGAAGCCCCTCCGTCCTGCCGGAAGGCCTTCAGAAATAAAGAAGACAGGAAAGCGCACCGTCAGGCCAGCCTCAGCTCGTCCAGCGTGTAGCGGATCACTTCATCGACGGAATCATCCTCCGTCCGCGCCGTCAGCTCCGAAAGCCAGGGATGGGATTCCTCCCAGGCTTCCGGCGTCTCCCTGATGTCTTCATTCATGGAACGGTCACTCCTCTGAATTTGTCAGAACCGCAATAGATTGTATCCTGATTCGGACAAAAATACAATATCTGTTTCATTTTTCTTTCGTTTTTCTTTCGTTTCCGTTCCGTGTCCCCCTCCCCCGCCGGTTTTGACACGCGTCAGCTTTCCGTCTATAATATTTGGATGGACCGAGCGGAATCGGTCCGGAAAGGATCCGGCCATGACGATTGTGCATCCCGAGCAGCCCGTGAACAACCTGAACCCGGAGGATGTCTTCTTTGCCATCGATGATCTGGGTGCGCAGACGGGCTACGCGTATATTCTCTATCAGCTGCAGCCCGGCCTGTATCCGGACTGCCCCGTCAACCTGTATTTTTCCATCGAGGGCGACGACTCCAGCCGCTATCTGCTCTTCGGCGCCGTCGTCGCGCGCGCTCGCCAGCTGCAGAACGTCAATCCCCAGCTCCGCGCCCGGCTGTATACCGGTCTGGATCCCCAGGACGAAAACGGCCGCGATTTCTATCTGCACAACGGCTTTGATCTGGATGCGTCCGACGCCGTCGTCTCCCTGCAGATTCCCTTCGGCGACGGCCGGATTCCCATGAGCTGCACTGTGGCCGCCGTCCCGCTGAACACCTGGGAGGAGCAGCAGGGGCTTCTCTCCCGGCTGCAGCTGAACGAGCTGACCTACCTGGACCGCAATGCCCTGATGGAGATCATGCACATGCAGCACTTTATCGCCCTGGGGCTGTACCGCAACGCGGGCCTCATCGGCGAGGCCGTCATGGCCGGCATGGGAGACCAGGCGGAGCTTGTCGCGATCTACATCGAGCCCTCCTCCCGCCGCCAGGGCATGGCCCGCGCGCTGCTGCACCGGACGATGGCCATCATGGCCGCGGAGGGCGTCGCCCGGGTTTCCGCGCGCGTCATGACCCACAGCCTTCCCCAGATGCACCTGATGAACGATTTCGGCGCGCAGCAGACCGGCGTCCGGATGCTCTTCCCCGGGATGTATCTGAATTGAAAGACCGCGTGCATCCGAATGAATACCGCGTATCCGAATAAAAAACAAGGAAGCGTTCCCGCTTCCCCGTCCGTTCCGGAAAGCTTCGGCCTTCCGGTTTTTTCTTGCGCTTTGCCCCTTCTTCCTGATATAATCAGCGGCAGAAAGAGAAAAGGAAAAGGGCTTTTCCCGAAAAAGCCCGGGTGGCCGCATGAAAAGGAGCTTCCTGTTTTTCTGCATCCTTGCCCTGTTGTCCGCTGGCGCCGCGCTGGCCCATGACCATATCGATTCGGGGGAGGGCTATGTCGTCTATTCCGGCTATGTCGCCCCGACGGAGGATCAGGACGGCAGCACCGGGGAGGGAACCTGCTCCGTCTGCGGCGCCGTGGTGGAACCCGCGTCCCGGATCCCGAAGCTGAAGTCCCAGCGGGAGGTCAACAATCCTCCGGATCCCACGCCCCGCCCTGAGAAGAAGCCCGAATCCCCGCCTACCGCGCCGCCCGCGGCGAGGGAAGAGAAGAAGTCCGAATCCGGCTCCTCCCCGCAGGGCGGCGAGGGCGGATCCGCCCCGAAGCAGTCCCGGGAATCCCGGTCCGCCGCCGCGGATCCGACGCCGGTTCCGGATCCGGTCCGTCCCTCCGGGCGCTCCGGCGCGGGTCCGACCGCCCAGCCTCAGCTGCAGGATTACGCCACCGGCCCGGCCTCGCCTTCCTCCCCGGGAGGCGGTTCCGGGGGAAACGCGTTCCCCGGCGGAAGATCCTCCGGCGCCGGGAAGAAAAGCAGCTCCGGCGCCGTCCGGGATCTGAAGCGCTACCCGGTTTTCTCCGCCCGCTTTCCCTGGCGCAGGCTGCGCATGGAGCCCGCGGCGGGGATTGAGGTCCATCTCGCCGGGCGCCTCGTCTGGCCGCTGCCCGACGCGGAATCCCCTCTGATGGTCCTTCTGCAGAAATGATAGCCTGCGCGGCCCCACGGCCGCGTTTTTTTACAGATTCTCCGCGTTCTGCCCCAGGAAGCGCCGGAGGAATTCCCGCGTCCGGAGGTCCTGCGGATCGGACAGCACCTGGGAGGGCGGCCCTTCCTCCACAATGACGCCGTCCGCCATGTAAACCACCTGGGAGCTGACGTCACGGGCAAAAGCCATCTCATGGGTGACCACCAGCATGGTCATCCTTTCCGCCGCCAGGCTTTTAATGACGTCCAGCACCTCGCCCACCATCTCGGGATCCAGCGCGGAGGTCGGTTCGTCGAACAGCAGCACCTCCGGCTCCATGGCCAGGGCGCGGGCGATGGCCGCCCGCTGCTTCTGTCCTCCGGAGATCTGGGACGGACGGGCATTGATGTAGGGCAGCATGCCGACCTTGTTCAGATAATACAGCGCCCGGTCCCTCGCTTCCTTCTGCGGAACCCGGTTCACCTTCCGCTGCCCGATGACGCAGTTCTGCAGCACCGTCAGGTTGCTGAACAGGTTGAAGCTCTGGAAAACCATTCCCACCCGGGCCCGGTACGCGCTCTGGTTGACCTTTCCGGAGATGACGCTCTCCCCGTGGAAAAGGATATCCCCGGTGGTCAGCGTTTCCAGCAGGTTCACGCAGCGCAGCAGGGTGCTCTTCCCGCTGCCGCTGGCGCCGATGATGGAGGTCACATCGCCCTTCCGGACCGTGAAATCCACATCCTTCAGCACCGCGTGGGACCCGAAGGTCTTGGAGAGATGCCTGATCTCCAGAATCGTCTCGCTCATGGCTCCTCCCTCCGATAATCCCTGTTGGTCTCCTCATACGGCGCCTGTCCGGAGAACTTGTAGTTCCCCGCGGTCAGAACCAGCTGGTCCGTATTCACCAGCTCGTAATTGCTCTGCCCCTTCATCTTCCTTTCCAGCGTGCGCAGGAGGAAGCTGGCCAGCAGGGTCAGGAACAGATAGCCTCCCATCTCCAGGAGCGCCGACGGGAAATACTTGAAGGTCGCGCCGCTGACCATCTTGTGGACTGCGAAGAAATCCTGGAACCCGATGATGAACATCACCGAGGTATCCTTCACGTTGATGATATAGTTATTGCCGATCTGCGGCAGGATATTCCGCAGCGTCTGGGGCAGGATGATGTACAGCATGGTCTGGAAGTGGTTCATGCCGATGGCCTTGGCGCCCTCAAACTGGCCGGGATCGATGCTCATGATGCCGCCCCGGACGGATTCGGCCATGTAGGCGCCGGTATTGACGGAAACCACCAGCATGCTGACGGTCCAGATGTCCCGGAAGGCGATGCCGAAGAAATAGGGCATTCCGTAATAGATGAAAACCGCCTGCAGGATCATGGGCGTTCCCCGGAAAACCTCCACGTAGACCCGGATCACCGCCCGCAGCGCCCGCAGCAGGAAGCGCTTGAGCCAGAAGTCTCCGGGTGCGATGGGGATCGTCTGCAGGATGCCGCAGATAAACCCGATCACGCAGCCGATCAGCGTGGCCCCGGTCGCCAGAAGCAGGGTGTTCAGGATCCCGGTCAGATAGACCGTTCCGTATTTCGCCCAGACGATTCCGATATCCTTAAACAGTTGCTCGAACATTTTCCCCTCTTCTCCCGGATGAAAATGAAATCACCGCGGGCAGGGACGGCGGCTCTGCCGCCGGTCCTGCCGCGGTGTTTCGGATCCGGTCCGTATTCTTACTGCGGCGCGATCGCGATCGCTTCCGCCATCAGCGCGTTGAAATCCTCCTCGGTCTTGTCCTTCAGATAGCCGTTCAGCGCGTCGAGCAGCACGGTGTTGCCCTTCCGGATGGAGATGCCGATATTGATCTGCTCCTCGGAAACCGCGAAGTTGTCCTCCGTGCCGTTGAAGTCGAGCAGCACCAGGTCGTGATCCGTGTCCGCCTGCAGGGCGCCCTGGGCGGTCGGCATGTCGCAGCAGATGAAATCCACGACGCCGGATTCCAGGGCGACGATCATTGCCGGAGCGGATTCCTTGGCCGTGTCGATCACAGCGCCCTTGACCTGGGGCAGGCATTCGTCGTACCACACGGTGGAAATCTGGCTGGTCGCGTGGCCGGTCAGCTCGCTGATTCCCTTCGCGGCGGCGTTGGGGCTGTCCTTCTTGGTCACGCAGACGATCGTCGCGTACAGGTACGGGCCGGCGAAATCAACTTCCTCCATCCGGTCCTTCGTCATGCTCTGTCCGGCGATGACCGCGTCCACCATGCCGGCCTGCACGGCGGGGATCAGGCTCTCCCATTCCTGCTGGACGATCTCCAGCTGCCAGCCGTTGGCCTCCGCGATGGCCTTCGCGGTCATCACGTCGTATCCGTTCGCGTACATGCCGGGATTGTTGCTGATCGGCACCGCGCCGTTCGAGTCGTCGGGCTGGGTCCAGTTGTAGGGCGCGTAGGTGCATTCCATCGCGACGGTCAGAACGCCGTCCTCCACGCCGGAGGGCTCCTCCGCCAGCGCCGCGGCGCCCGCGGCCGCCAGCATCATCGCCATGACCAGTGCCAGGATCTTTTTCATTTTCGTTTCCTCCTCATGTTCAGGTCCCGGAGAGCGCTCCGCCGTCGGCCTTTCCCTTCGCGCTTCTTCAGGGCCCGTCCGGGCTCCGAAGCGCCGCTCCTGTCCGTCATGTCTTCAGGCAGAAATTATCCTATCATAATTCCTCCTGATTGCAAGGCAAAATGGCGCGATTCTCTGTATTCCTTTTGTTTTCCGGGTCAGTAAACCCCGTCCTCCGTAACGATCCGGTCCATCGGATAATCCGTATCCGACCGGGGCAGCTTCGGCGCGCGCTGGGCCTCGAACGCCGCCATCACGACCTCCGCGCCGGCGCATTTGGGCAGGAAGCGGTCGTAGTATCCCCGGCCCGATCCGAGCCGGGTCCTGCCGCCGTCGAAGGCGGCACCCGGGCAGACGATGAAGTCGATCTCTTCCGGAGGGACCTCCTCCGAGGCTTCCGCGTCGGGCTCCTCCAGGCCGTACATTCCCCTGCGCCACGCGCCGGGCCGCACGGCCTTCATCTCCGTATCGCTGACGCAGCAGGGATAGACGAACCGTTTCCCGGCGGAGGCGGGATCCCCGAGGAGCAGCTCCGGATCCGCTTCCCCCCGCGCGGCGCGGTAGATCATCACCGTGGAAGCCCGCCGGTACGCGGGCAGGGCGGCAATCCGCCCGGCAATCCGGGCCGATGCCGCCGCGCGTGCCTCCGCGCCCAGCGCCTGCCGGGCCGCGATATACTGTTTCCTCAGCTCCCGCTTCGTCCGTTCCATCCTTCGGTCCCGCCCGCATTTTTCCTCATTCCGGCCCGGGGCTCAGAGCCCCTTCCTCTGCCGGTTGTAATTGATCAGGCATCCGGCCCGGATGATCCGCTTCTCGTCCTCCGTCATCTCCGAGATATACAGCGTAAGCGGCCTGGCCTCCCCGTCCCGGATCACCCAGGCGGGGATCTCCTTCATATCTCCTGAAAGCGCCTTCAGCACGCCGGGGACAAAGATGTAATCCCCCACGTCGAAGTCCTCCGGTTCCGCGGCCATCTGGAAGGGAAGCATGCCCCAGTTGATCACGTTGGAGCGGTAGCGCTTCGTGGCGTATTCCTTCGTGATGTTCGCCAGCCCGCCGATCACCCGCTGGCAGGAGGCCGCCTGTTCCCGCGCGGACCCATCCCCTGGCCGGACTGCGTAGATCATGGATCCGATCTCCGTTTCCGCGGGGCGGATGTCCGCCATCCCGGGCAGCTGCCGGATGGTCCGGTAAATCCCCTTCAGCGCCGGCTCAGCTTCCAGCACGTCCTCTCCGGCTGTCCTGGCTTTCTCCAGCCGGTCCACCGCCTTGGAGCGGGCGACATAGCCGGGATCGCGCCGGCTCAGCGTGAACTCCGCCAGCCCCAGGGGATTGGAGCGGTAGGAGGAGGTTTCCCCGGAGGGAATCAACTCGTCCGTGGTCGTCACCGGATCCAGGATCCTGGAGCAGACCTTCAGCAGAATATTTTCCGTCAGCGGGCTCATCTCCGGCCAGTCCCGGATATTGGGCCCGAAGACCAGCTCTCCCCCCGTGGGGCGGCCGAAGCCGTGATAGACGCGCTTCTCATAGACGGTCGGATCGAAGGTGTATTCCGGCACGTCGCCCCAGCCGTCAAATTCCTCCGCCGAGGTCAGGATGCCGCCGTTGGCCGCCGTGGCCGCGATGGACCGGGCGTCCATGAGCGCCACCGCCGCCATCTGGCCGTTCCCGGGCTTGGAGCCCTCGCGGTTCGGGAAGTTCCGGGTGGTGTGCCGGACGGAGAGCCCGTTGTTGCGCGGGGTATCCCCCGCCCCGAAGCAGGGTCCGCAGAACGCCGTCCGGACTATGGCGCCCGCCTCCATCAGGTCGGCGGCGAAGCCCTGGCGGGTCAGGTTGATGAAAACCGGCTGGGAGGACGGGTAAACCGCCAGGGAAAATTCGCCGTTCCCGATGTTCCGGCCCTTCAGCAGCCTGGCCGCCTCCACCACGTTGGTATAGTTGCCTCCGGCGCAGCCGGCGATCACGCCCTGCTGCACCCGGATCCGTCCGTTCTCGATCTTGTCCGTCAGGGTGAAGGACGCCCTGCCGCCGGAAACCTTCTCCGCTTCCTTCTCCACGCTCCGCAGGATATCCCCGGGATTGGCGTTCAGCTCCTCGATGGTGCAGGTGTTGGAGGGATGGAAGGGAAGCGCGATCATGGGCCTGATCCGGGAAAGGTCCACATACACGCACCCGTCGTAGTAGGCGCAGGGCGCCGGGTTCAGCTCCGCGTAGTCCTCCTCCCGGCCGTGGGCCTTCAGGAACGCCCGGGTTTCCTCATCCGTCCGCCAGACGGAGGACAGGCAGGTGGTTTCCGTGGTCATCACGTCCACCCCGTTGCGGAAGTCCGTGCTCATGGAGGAGACCCCGGGGCCGACAAACTCCATGACCCTGTTCTTCACATACCCGTTTCCGAACACCGCGCCGATAATCGCCAGGGCGATATCCTGCGGGCCGACGAAGGGCTGGGGCTTTCCGTCCAGGTAGACGCAGACCACCCCGGGGTAGCTGACATCGTAGGTATCCTCCAGCAGCTGCTTGACCAGCTCGCCGCCCCCTTCGCCGATGGCCATGGTTCCCAGCGCGCCGTAGCGGGTGTGGCTGTCGGACCCGAGAATCATCTTTCCGCATCCGGCGTGCATTTCCCGCATGTACTGATGAATAACCGCGATGTGCGGCGGAACATAGACCCCGCCGTATTTCCTCGCGGCGGAAAGGCCGAACATGTGGTCGTCCTCATTGATGGTTCCGCCCACCGCGCACAGGGTATTGTGGCAGTTGGTCAGCACGTAGGGCATAGGAAAATGATCCATTCCCGAAGCCCTGGCCGTCTGAATGATGCCCACGAACGTAATATCATGGGAAGCCATGGCGTCAAACCGCAGGCGCAGCTTCTCCATCCCGTCCGAAAGGTTGTGCTTCTTCAGGATGGACCAGGCGATGGTGCCCTTTCGGGCCTCCTCCCGGTCCGGCTTCCCGCCCCGGGACGCGAAAACCTTTTCCGCCTCCTGTTCGGGCACGATCTCCCGGCCGTTCATCAGATATATTCCGTTGTCATACAGTCTGATCATTACGCTTTCCTCCAATTCCCTGCGCTGTTTTCTATCTTATCACCCTTTCCTTTCCGGTTTCAATGCGCGGAATGTTTTTTCGCTGCTTCCTTTTCCCGTCTTTGGCATTTTGGCTTCACGCACAGGGGGTCGTAACAGGAGTCCGACAGGGGTTCACTTTTTTCAGGCACTTTCAGAAGGCTGTGTTTTGTGGTACATTGATTATGTCCCGAAACATGGGCGTTCGGGATTTGACAGAAGCGATTTATCTTTTGAAATTGTCGGCTAAGACAACTCGGAATTGGTGGGCATATGACAGACTGCGGCGCGTATTCTACCACCAGCATTGTTGCAGGGTTTATACAGCTTCGGACCGTACCCGCCAATATGAGAATTCCGGACG
>CAMVFE010000053.1 GCA_947166705.1 uncultured Clostridia bacterium | reverse complement strand
TTGCGCTCCTTTCTCCCGCAAACTCAATTCTCCCGTAAATACTTTACACTAACAATGCGCATTCGGACGCCGCCCGGAATCGGCGCTTTCGAAGCGTACACCGGTAAGCGGCGCTTTCGGAACGGGATGGTCGAAACCCGAGGGCAGAGGGAGGGAAAGGCGGAAAAAGCCGTACGGAACGTGAGAAAATTCGGAAAAAGCTTGACAGAAAAAAGGATTTGGATATACTAAGGGACGCAATCATCAACCAAGGAGGTTATTTGTGATGAACAAAGGTGAACTGGTAGCCGCTCTGGCCGCGAAAACCGAGCTGAGCAAGAAGGATTCTGAAGCCGCGCTGAACGCGCTGGTTGAAGTGATCGGTGAGACCCTCGCCAAGGGCGAGAAGGTTCAGCTGATCGGCTTCGGCACCTTCGAGAGCAAGAATCGTCCTGCCCGTACTGCCCGCAATCCCCGGACCGGCGCGGAAGTCAAGATCGCCGCTTCCAAGGCCCCCGCTTTCAAGGCCGGCAAGGCTCTGAAGGACAAGGTCAACAAGTAATCACAATTTTTCAAAAAGGCCGCGGCAGCAGCCGCGGTCTTTTTGCGTGCGCCCGTTTTCAGGAAGCGGGAGGCGCTGTCCGGAAAGCGGATCGCGCATGGGGGAAACCGGCAAAAGCGTTTCTCCGTAAAAGGCCGGATCCGTTTCCGCGCGGGCAGGCATGAACCTGCGCAGACGGGCCGCATTTTACCTTGCAAAAGCTTCCCCCTTTTGATAGAATGAACCGAAATGCGGACAGAGGGAGGGAAGAACCTTGGCCGGACTCGACCCGACGGTGAAAAAGGAAACAGGCTATATCGCGGTCTGGACCGGGGCCCTGTCCCTGCTCATGGAAGGCGTTTTTCTGCTGGCGGGAAAGTGGGATCTGTCCGTGCTGACGGGCAACCTGGCGGGGGCTGCTGCTGCCATCGCCAACTTTCTGCTGCTGGGGATCACCGTGGTGCGCGCGGCGGCTGCCCCGCCGGAAAAGCGCGCGCTGAAGGTTAAGAGCTCCATGACGGCCCGGCTGCTGGGCCAGGCCGCGGTCTGCGCCCTGGCGGTCGGGGTTCTGAAAACCAATGTTTACGCGACGCTGCTGCCGCTTCTGTTCCCCCGGATCGGGATCGCCTTCCGTCCGGCGGTGGACAGGAGGCGCGGCGCCGGTGCGGACGAGACGGAAGGGAGGGACCTGCTTGACTGATGAAAAGCGCGGAGGGGACGGCCGTTTCCGGACGGTTGACCGGATGCTGATCGCGCTGATGATCCTTCCGCTGCTGCTGTGCATCGCGCTGAAGGTGCTGTATACGCCGGAGGGCTCCGGAGGCGTGGATATCGCCGGGGCCATGATCTTCTTCGAGATTCCGGCGCCGCTTCAGCCCCTGATCATCACCGAATCCCAGGTCAACAGCTGGGCGATCATGCTGAGCCTGCTGGCCCTGTGCCTCTACCTGACCCACGGGCTGACGCAGAAGGCGGAAACCAGGAGGCAGCTGATTGCCGAATGGATTGTGGAGAAATGCGAGCACCTGGTCGGCGAAAACATGGGGGAGAGGTACGCGGGATACGAATATCTCGTGGCCGCGATTATGGGGCTTTCGGCGTTTTCAAGCCTGAGCTGCCTGATCGGCCTTTTCGCCCCGACCGGAGATGTGAACGTGACCGCCGGGTGGGCCATTCTGGTCTTCTGCCTGGTGACGTATACGAAGCTGCAGGGCGGATTCCTGAACTATCTGAAGGGATTCACGGAGCCCATTCCCCTGTTTACGCCGATGAACTTCATCAGCGAGTTCAGCCTGCCGGTGAGCATGGCCTTCCGTCACTACGGAAACGTCATGAGCGGCGCGGTGATCTCCGCGCTGATCGGCACGGCGCTGCGGGGACTGAGCCGGGCGCTGCTGGGAGCGATTCCCGTGATCGGGAACATTCCCCTGCTGCAGATCGGCCTTCCGGCCATCCTGAGCATCTACTTCGACGTATTCAGCGGGTTGATGCAGGCGTTCATCTTCGCCATGCTGACGATGCTGAACGTCAGCGGCTCCTTCCCGCAGGAGGCCTGGGAAAAACGGCAGGCCAGGAAGGAAAGGCGCAGGCAGCGGACCGCGGCTGCCCGGGCGTGAGACAAAAACAGCCGACGGCGGAATCGGAAGGAAACAATCGGATTCAGGAACAGGAAAAAGACGGAGGAGGAAAAAGAAAATGGTTGAACTGGCAGTTGGAATTATGTTGGGTCTGTGCGGACTGGGCGCCGGCATCGCGCTGATCGCGGGTATCGGCCCCGGTATCGGCGAAGGCCAGGCGGTGGCCGCGGCCTGCGAAGCCATCGGAAGGCAGCCGGAGGCGAAGAGCGACGTGACCAGCACGATGATCATGGGCTGCGCCATTGCGGAGACCACCGGCCTGTACGGCCTGATTATCGGCATTCTGCTGATTTTCGTGGCGCCCGGCATCTTCTCCGGCATTCTGAAGGACACGGTCATGGCCCTGAAGTAAGGAAGGGCGTTCATCAACCCCGTACAGATTCCGCCTGTCCGGATCCGAGGCAGCGGCGCTGAGGCCGGATGCCGGTCCGAGGCGGGCGGAGAGCGGTCCTTCATTCATCCGCGGAGGCGGGGCCCGCCCGCGGAGCATCAGGGGAGAAACGAAAGATGCAGTCTTTAAGCATTATTTCTGTCAACATCTGGCAGATTCTGATTTCCTTTGCCAATCTGGCGATTCTGACCTGGATTATGAAGAAATTCCTTTTCAAACCGGTGAAGAAGGTGCTGGACGAGCGGCGGGAAAACATCGATTCGGCTTACGCGCGGGCGGAAAAGGCCGAGGCGGAGGCCGAGGAGCACCGGAAGAACTATGACGCCGCCATGCGGGCCGCGAAGCAGACGACGGATCAGATGATCAGCGACGCGGCGCGGATGGCGGAGAGGCGCGGAAGCGAGATCGAGAACGAGGCCCGGGAGCGGGCGCAGGAGATCCGGCGCCAGGCCGAGGAGGATGCCAGGCTGGAGAAGAAAAAGGCCGAGCAGGATATCCGGCGCGAGATTGCCGACGTATCGACCCAGCTGACGGAAAAACTGCTGGAGCGGGAGATGAAGCCCGAGGATCACCGCGGGCTGATCGATTCCTTCCTGCAGGAACTGGACGGGTAAGAGAAGATGACGCATACGAGCAGAGAATATGCCGAAGCGCTTTTCGAACTGGCGGCGGAAGAGGATCGCGGCGAAGCCTGCGCGGAGGCGCTGGATACGGTTGAACAGGCGCTGGAGGAAAACCCCGGCTTTCTGGACACGCTGGCCAGCCCCGCCATTCCCCGGGAGGAGCGGATGGACATGCTGAGCGCGGCTTTTCAGGGCCGGATTCCGCTGAGCGTCCTGGTGCTGATGCGGATGATGGTCTACCGGGGCCATGCCCGCAGCCTGCCGGAGATGATCGCGGCCTACCGGGATCTGGCCAGGGAGCGGAGCGGGATGGGCGAGGCCCGGGTCTTCAGCGCCGTGGCGCTGACGGAGGAGGAGCGGGAAGCCCTCAGGCAGAAGCTGGAAAAACGTTTCGGACGGAAGATGACGCTGGACTGCCAGGTGGATCCGGATCTGCTGGGCGGGATCCGCGTGGAGACGGAAGGACGGGTGCTTGACGGAACGCTGCGCGCCCGCCTCAAAGAAATCAGGGGAGTGATGGAACCATGAGCTCCAGGGCCGGAGAGATCAGCAGCATTATCAAACAGCAGATTCAGCAATATGAAAACCGGGTCGAGATGAAGGAAACCGGCACGGTCATCACCGTGGGCGACGGCATCGCGACGGTGTACGGCCTGCGCTCCTGCATGGCCAACGAACTGCTCCGCTTTGAGGACGGCAGCTTCGGCGTGGCCCAGAACCTGGAGGAGGAGACGGTTTCCGTCGCCATTCTCAGCGACCGGGACGATATCCATGAGGGATCCGTGGTCTACCGGAGCGGGGAAGCGCTGAGCGTTCCCGTCGGGGAAGGCATGCTCGGCCGTGTCGTGAACGCCCTGGGCGAGCCGATCGACGGCAAGGGTCCGGTCGCGCCCTCCGGAACGCGGCCCGTCGAATCCCCCGCCCCCGGCATCATCGAGCGCAAAAGCGTCAGCGTTCCCCTGCAGACCGGGATCGTCGCCATCGACAGCATGATCCCCATCGGCCGGGGACAGCGGGAGCTGATCATCGGCGACCGGCAGACGGGCAAGACCACCATCGCGGTGGATACCATTCTGAACCAGCGCGGCACGGGCGTTATCTGCATCTACGTGGCCATCGGCCAGAAGCGGACATCCGTCGTGCAGATTGCCCAGGAGCTGGGAAAGGCCGGGGCGATGCCCTACACCGTCATCGTCAGCGCCAGCGCGGCGGAAAGCGCGCCGCTGCAGTATATCGCGCCCTATTCGGGATGCGCGATGGCGGAGTATTTTCGGGCGAAGGGGAAGGACGTGCTGATCGTCTACGACGATCTGAGCAAGCACGCGGTGGCGTACCGGGCGCTGAGCCTGCTGATCCGCCGCCCGCCGGGACGCGAGGCGTTCCCGGGAGACGTGTTCTACCTGCATTCCCGGCTGCTGGAGCGCGCGGCATGCGTGGCGCCCGAGTACGGCGGAGGCTCCATCACAGCCCTGCCGATCATCGAGACACAGGCGGGCGACGTATCCGCCTATATCCCGACAAACGTGATTTCCATTACGGACGGGCAGATCTTCCTGGAGACGGAGCTTTTCCACAGCGGTATCCGCCCCGCCATCAACCCAGGCATCTCCGTCAGCCGCGTGGGCGGCGCGGCGCAGATCAAGGGTATGAAGAAGGTGGCCGGCGAGCTGAAGCTTCTGTACGCGCAGTACCGCGAGCTGCAGGCCTTCGCGCAGTTCGGCTCTGACCTGGACGCGGATACCAAGGCCCGGCTGGCGCTGGGCGAGCGGATCGTGGAGGTGCTGAAGCAGCAGCGGAGCAGGCCCGTGCGCGTGGGATGCCAGGTCGCCATCGTGTACGCGGTGACGAACGGGTATCTGAACGACGTGGAGGTCGGCAGCGTCGCCTCCTGGAAGGAAGGGCTGAACGCCTATCTGAACGACAGGTACGGGGAGCTGATGACCCGGATCGAGTCTGGATACTGGGAGGATCAGGACATTACGGCGCTTCAGGGCGCCCTGAAAGGTTTCCGGAGGTAAGCATGGGAGCGGATATCAAATCCCTGAGGATCCGGATCCGGTCCGTGGATTCGACGCTGCATCTGACCCGGGCCATGGGGCTGGTCGCTTCCTCGAAAATCCGAAGGGCGACCCAGAACATGAACCGCGCGCGGGAATATGACGAGGCCCTGGAGGAAGCGGCGGCGCAGCTGAAAGCCGCGCCGGAATGCGCACAATCCCCCTATATGCAGGCCCGGGGAGCCGGAACGCGGCTGATCGTCATCGCCGGAGACCGCGGACTCGCGGGCGGATACAACGCGAATGTGTTCAGACTTGCGGCTACCGAACCGGAGGCGAAGATCCTGCCCATCGGGAAGAGGGCCTGCGACCGGTACGGGGAAGGCTTCAGCTCCGCGGAGCATTTTTCCGCCGAGGACGCGAGAA
The DNA here is from genome assembly GCA_947166705.1 of uncultured Clostridia bacterium. GTDB lineage: Bacteria > Bacillota > Clostridia > Christensenellales > Aristaeellaceae > Aristaeella. Next base: position 6,607 of record CAMVFE010000053.1, on the reverse strand, counting down.
AAGCGGCGGAGGAGCAGTGCCGGGCTTTCCTGGCGGGCGAATTCGGCCGGCTGGGTATCCTCTACACCCGGTACCAGAGCATGATGACGCAGACCGCCGAAATCCGGTGGGTGCTGCCGCTGACTGCGGATCCGGGCGTGAAAAGGACGCCCGTCCTTTTCGAACCGGATGAGCGGAGCGTGCTGGACGCCGCTGTTCCCGCCATTGTGGCCGGCATCCTGACCGCCTGCGTGCGGGAAAGCTTCGCCAGCGAGGTGGCGGCGCGGCGGATGGCCATGGACTCCGCGGGCAAAAACGCCCAGGAGATGATCGACCGGCTGCAGCTTCAGTATAACCGGGCGAGACAGAACTCGATTACCCAGGAGATTACGGAAATCGTTGCCGGAAGCGGGCTGTAAGTGAAGGAGAGTAAGCCGATGGAAGGATTACGAAAGGGAACCGTGGCCCAGGTCATGGGGCCGGTGGTGGACGTTCGGTTCGAGGAAGGCCACCTGCCGGCGATCTATAACGCGCTGGAAATCCCACTCGGAGGCGGAAAGCTGACGGTGGAAGTGGCGCAGCACATCGGGGACGGCGTGGTCCGCTGCATCGCCATGGGCTCGACCGACGGCCTGCAGCGCGGGACGGAGGTCACGGACACGGGAAAGGGCATTTCCGTCCCCGTGGGCCGGGAGACGCTCGGGCGCATCTTCAACGTGCTGGGGGATACCGTGGACAACGGCCCCGCCGTCACGACGGAGGAGCGCTGGGATATCCACCGGCCGGCTCCCGCCTACGATGAGCTGAGCACATCCACGGAGATCCTGGAGACGGGCATCAAGGTGATCGACCTGATCTGCCCCTACGCCAAGGGCGGCAAGATCGGCATGTTCGGCGGCGCCGGCGTGGGCAAGACGGTCATGATCATGGAGCTGATCAACAACATCGCCAAGCAGCACGGCGGCCTTTCGGTCTTCACGGGGGTCGGCGAGCGGACCCGCGAGGGGAACGATCTGTATACCGAAATGAAGGAGAGCGGCGTGCTGGCGAATACCGCGCTGGTCTACGGCCAGATGAACGAGCCTCCGGGAGCCCGCATGCGCGTCGGCCTGAGCGGCCTGACGATGGCGGAGTATTTCCGGGACGTGGAAGGGCAGGACGTGCTGCTGTTCATCGACAACATCTTCCGCTTCACCCAGGCGGGCAGCGAAGTGTCCGCCCTGCTGGGCCGCGTGCCGTCTGCGGTGGGCTATCAGCCGACGCTGGCGACGGAGATGGGCACGCTGCAGGAGCGGATCACCTCCACGAAAAAGGGCTCCATTACCTCCGTGCAGGCGGTCTACGTTCCCGCGGACGACCTGACGGACCCGGCGCCCGCCACCACCTTCGCCCATCTGGACGCGACGACGGTGCTGAGCCGGTCCATCGCCAGCCAGGGCATTTATCCCGCGGTGGATCCGCTGGATTCCACCAGCCGGATCCTGACCCCGGAGATCCTGGGCGAGGAGCATTACCGCATCGCCCGGGAGGTACAGCGGATCCTGCAGCGGTACAACGAGCTGATGGATATCATCGCCATCATGGGCATGGACGAGCTGTCCGACGAGGACCGGCAGCTGGTTGGCCGCGCCCGCAAGATTCAGCGGTTCCTGAGCCAGCCGCTGTTCGTGTCCGAGAAATTTACGGGCATTCCGGGAGAGTACGTCCCCCTGAGCGAGACCCTGCGAGGATTCCGGGAAATTATTGAAGGCCGGCATGACGACCTGCCTGAAAGCGCGTTCCTGTTTGTGGGAACCATCGATCAGGCTGTCCAGAAGGCCGGGAAAGGCGGCAGGGAATGAACACCTTCACGCTGATCATCGCCTCGCCGGACGGAGAGCTGTACCGCGGGGAAGCGGAGAAGCTGATCGTCCGGGGATCGGAGGGAGATCTGGCGGTGATGGCGGGGCATGTTCCCTTCATCACCGCGGTCCGGCGCGGCCGGTGTACCCTGGAGACCGGCGACGGACAGCGGAGAACGGGGCTGATTGAGGCCGGGCTGCTGACGGTGGACCGGGAGAAGACGACGGTGCTGACCTCCGCCGTTCACTGGAAAGACGAATAATCAAAAAGCAGGGATGGAGGCTTTCATTCCCTGCTTTTTTCAGAAAGGAAGAAGGATATCATGGATGATCTGGAACGGTTTCTGAACTTCGCGGAGCAGTCGCCCACCGCGTTCCATGCCGTCGCGAACCTGAAGGAGGACCTGATCGGGGCCGGCTTCCGGGAGCTGCGGGAGAAGGATCCGTGGATCGTGGACGAGGGCGGGAAGTACTTTGTGACCCGGAATGATTCCGCAATCATCGCCCTGAAGATTCCCCGGAGCGGCTTCGCGCCCTTCCGGATCGCTGCGGCCCACGGCGACTCCCCGGCCTTTAAGCTGAAGCCCCTTTTCGAGGATGAGACGGAGGGCGCGTACCTGCGGCTGAATGTGGAAAAATACGGCGGCATGATCATGTCCTCCTGGCTGGACCGGCCGCTGTCCGTCGCGGGAAGGCTCGTGATCCGGGAAGGGGAAAAGATTGCCGTCCGGCTCGTGAACCTGGACCGGGACGCGGTGCTGATTCCCAACATGCCCATCCATTTCAACCGGCAGGTGAACGACGGGTACGCCTGGAATCCGCAGGTGGACCTGCTGCCCCTGTACGGGGAAAGCGGCGCGAAGGGCAAGCTGATGCGGGAGCTCGCGGATGCGGCGGGTGTCGAACCGGAAGCCGTCCTGGCACATGACCTGTTTCTCTGCAGCCGGCAGCCCGGCAGCATCTGGGGCGCGGACGACGCGTTCTTCTCCTGCGGAAGGATCGACGACCTGGAGTGCGCCTGGGGCTGCATGACCGCCTTCCTGCACGCGGAGCCGCGGGACGCGGTTGCCGTGTGCGCGGTATTCGACAACGAGGAGACGGGCTCCCTGAGCAAGCAGGGAGCGGATTCCGGCTTCCTGTACGACACGCTGACCAGAACGGGCTTCGCGCTCGGCGCCTCGGACGGGGAAATCCGCGCGGCCATGGCGGGCGGGTTCATGGTTTCCGCGGACAACGCCCACGCGGTGCATCCGAACCATCCGGAGAAATACGACCGGCAGAACCGCGTGTTCATGAACCGGGGCGTGGTCATCAAGCACAACGCAGCCCAGAAATATACCACGGACGCGGTGTCGGACGCGGTGTTCACCCTGGTATGCGAGAAGGCGGGCGTTCCGGTCCAGCATTTCGCCAACCGGTCCGACCTGCCGGGCGGATCCACCCTGGGAAGCATCAGCAACTCGCATGTTTCCATGGATTCGGTGGATATCGGCCTGGCGCAGCTGGCCATGCATTCCGCCTTCGAGACGGCGGGAACGAAGGACCTGGATTACCTGATCCGGGCGATGGAAGCCTTCTGGAACTGACGGGGACGAAGCAAAGGGCCCGCGCGAAACGCGCGGGCCCTTTGAGATGCCGCGGTTGTCCGCCCCGCGGACGCGGCCTCAGATTATTTCCACCTTGATGAGGTTGGTATTGCCGGACTTGCCGTTGGTGACGCCGCCGGTGATGACGATCCTGTCCCCCGGCTTCAGGCCCAGCTTTTCCTGCGCCAGCCGCGTGGCGGCGTAGAACAGGACATCCGTGGAGGTATACTGCTCGCTCAGGGCGGGGAGAACCCCCCAGGACAGGGAAAGCTTGCGCATCGCTGCCTCGCTGGTGGTGATGCCGAGAATGTCCACGGGCGCCCGGAAACGGGAGATCATGCGGACGGTCCGGCCGGAGAGCGAGCAGACGACGATGGCCTTCGCGCCGACGTCGATGGCCATGGCGCAGGTGGCGTGGGAGATCGCGTCGACCATGCTGTGGGTCTGGAAAACGGACTCATGGAAGCGCTGGGCGTAATCAATCCGCTTTTCCGTCGCCTCCGCGATTCTGGCCATGACGGAAACCGCTTCCACGGGATGCTTCCCGGCCGCGGTTTCGCCCGAGAGCATGATGGCGCTTGTGCCGTCGTAAACGGCGTTGGCCACGTCGGAGATTTCGGCGCGGGTGGGACGGACGTTCTGAATCATGGATTCGAGCATCTCCGTCGCGGTGATGACCCGCTTGCCGATCAGCCTGCACTTGGTGATCAGCAGCTTCTGGACGGCGGGAAGCTCCTCGTAGGGGATTTCCACGCCCATGTCGCCGCGGCCGATCATGATTCCCTCGCAGGCCTCGCAGATTTCCTCGACATTGTCGATGCCCGGCTGGTTTTCCAGCTTGGCGATCAGGCTGATGCCCTGCCCGCCCCGGCTGTCCAGGAACTCCCGGATATCCAGAAGATCCTGCTTTCGGGAGACGAAGGAACAGGCGACATAGTCCACGCCGTTTTCGATGCCGAAGGCCAGGTCGGCCTTGTCCGCCTCGGACAGGTAAACCTGGTTGAGCACCTTGCCGGGGAAGCTCATGCTTTTGCGGTCGGAAAGCTCGCCGCCCACGGTGACGGTGCAGCGAATTTCGGGCCCGGAGATTTCCTCCACCTTCAGCTCCAGCAGGCCGTTGGCCAGCAGAACCCGGTCCCCGGGCGCAAGATCCTCCGCGAGCCTGGCATAGCTGACGGAAACCTGCGTTTCATCCCCGGGGACATCATCGACCCGCAGGGTGAAGGGCGCCCCCGGCTTCAGCGTCACCGGACCGTTCCGGAAGGTCCGGATCCGGTACTCGGGGCCCTTTGTGTCGAGCATGATGGCAATGGGAATTCCAAGCTTTTCGCGCACGCGGCGAATGGTCTCAATCCGGGCGAGATGGTCCGCGTGGGTTCCATGGGAGAAATTCAGCCGGGCGATGTTCATGCCGGCCCGGCACATGGCGGTCAGCACCTCCTCGGATTCGCTGGCCGGCCCGATGGTGCAGATAATCTTGGTTTTTCTCATAGGATTCTTCCTCCGTGCTCAGGGCTGTGAAATGCCGTCGGACGATTATTTTCCGTCCGGGAAGCTGGTGAACTGTCCGCTCTCAAAGGCCGGCAGGCCGTATTTTTCCCGGCCGTCCGCGATGACGCGGATCAGGAAGGCCATGCTGCGGGCCAGGTTCCGCATGGTCTGGAGGCCCTCCAGATCCTTCCGGACATCCGCTTCCGTAAAGCCGTGCACCTGGTTCCAGTAGGTGGAAGAGGCTACAGGCATGCCGGAAATCGTGAAATACTTGTTCAGCACGTCGAAGGAGGCGGTATTTCCTCCCCGGCGGCAGCTGACCACGGCGGCGCCGACCTTCATCTGCTTGGAGAAGGAGGTGGAGTAGAACAGCCTGTCCAGAAAGGACAGGAGCGTGCCGTTGGGAGAACCGTAATAGACCGGGCTTCCGACGACCAGCCCGTCCGCCGCCTCAAACTTCGGAGCGGTCTGATTGACCAGGTCGTCGAAGACGCATTTTCCGTTTTTTTCGCAGGAGCCGCAGGAGATACATCCGCGGATGTCCCGGGTCCCGACCTGAATCAGCTCGGTCTCCAGCCCCTCCGCCTCCAGGACGGAGGTCATCTCCTTCAGCGCGGCCGCCGTGCAGCCGTGGGGATGCGGGCTGCCGTTCAGCAGTAATACTCTAGCCATGGGCATCTTCCTTTCTGTTGTGGAGCTTTCGAAAGATATACGACGATCGGGAAACCAACAGCTTCATCATATTCTACCATAGCGGCGCGCCCGGCGCAAGGCTCGGAAAGGCGGCGAAGCCCGCCCGGACGGGCGGATCCCCCGGAGCGGGAGAACGGGTTTACTGTTTTCCGCTTCAATGATATAATGCGGCCCGAATCCGAAACGATCACTCATCAGAAAGAGGGGCAGGGAATGAGCAGGACCAGAATTGCCGCACAATGGCTGCAGATTGCCGCCGGCCTGCTGGTGTTCTCCTTCGGGGTGCACCTGACCATCTTCGCGAATATCGGGCTGGCGCCGTGGGACTGCCTGGGAATGGGCATCGCCCGCCACACGCCGCTGAATTACGGGCTTTCCATGACCTGCATGGCCGTCATGATCCTGGCGGTCGACCTGCTGCTTCGCGAAAAGATCGGGTTCGGTACCGTGATTGACGCGCTGCTGACCGGCAATTTCGTGCAGATGTTCAATGACCTGAATCCCTTTCCGCTCAACAGGAACCAGGGCCTGGGGGTCCTTTACATGCTGGCGGGATTCGCCTTCATGGCGCTGGGAATGATGATTTACATGAAGGGCGGACAGGGCTGCGGGCCCCGGGACGCGCTGCTGGTCGGGCTGGGAAAACGCCTGCCGGGGCTGCCGATCGGGGTGGTGGAAATCCTGCTGTGGGCGGTCGTGCTGCTGGTCGGCTGGCTGCTGGGCGGACCGGTCGGAATCGGCACGCTGATCAGCACCTTCGGCGCGGGACTGGTGATGCAGGCGGTTTATCACGCCCTGCGCTTCGAGCCCCGGGACATCAGCCACCGGGATCTGTTCCAGACGATCAGAGCGCTCCGGGAAGGGAAGTAATCCGGACGCGTCAGCCGCGCACCCTGGCCCGAGCCGCTTCAGTTCCTTCTTTCGCTCATACATCCGCGCGTCCGCTTGAGAACCTTTGAATTAGGTCACTTGAAAAAGTAAGTGCCAGCAGGAAGCGGAACGAGTGAAAAGAGCGAC
>CAMVFE010000052.1 GCA_947166705.1 uncultured Clostridia bacterium | reverse complement strand
GCCGAACATGATCAGCATGTTGGCCATGGTGGAAATGAAGGGATGGATCTTGAACTTCGCGGTAAAGAATCCGGCGATGGAGGTGAACAGCGTGGTGATGCAGCAGCAGATCACCAGCGCCAGGACCATCCGGAGGATCAGCGGGGTTCCGGAGAAGTCGTACGCCACGCCGAACAGGTATCCGGTGTTGGGTCCCTTGTGCATGATCATGGTGGAAAGCACCATGGTGGTTCCCACCATCCGGCCGACGGACAGGTCCGTGCCGCCCAGCAGGATCAGCCCGCCGACGCCTAGCGCCAGGAACATCCGGGGGGACGCCTGGGTCAGGATGGTCAGGATGTTCTTCATGGTCAGCAGCGGCTTGTTCTTGATGATCGGGGTCAGGATGCACAGCACGATGAACACGATCAGGATGACGATGTACAGCCCGTTGTTCAGCAGGAACTGCTTGGTGTTGAAGTTGTACTTGTAGTTCTCCCACTTCTGCTTCTGCTTTTCGGAGAAGGTGAATTTGGACAGCCGCAGCAGGTCGATCAGATGGTAGCGGTGCGCATAGGCCTCATGCTGCCGGTCCTTGATCCCCTGCAGCGCGGAATCATGCTTCAGCTTCGCGTCGAAAAGCCTGTTCTTGTAGACATACTTCTCGTCGCGGATTTCCTTTTTCCCGCTCAGCTTCGCCAGATCCGCCTCATGGGTTTTCTTCAGGGTCTCCAGCTCCACGCCGTACCGGGCGTTCTCCGCTTCCTTCTCCGCCGCGCAGGACTGCAGCACCCTGCTGTAGTATTCGCCGTCGTAATGCGCGTCCAGGTAGCCCACCGCGTCGGAAATCAGGGAGGAAATCCCGCTCTTGTTCTTTTCCTCCACGGCTTTGGCCGCGGCCAGCTCCTTCCGGTCCTGCGCGATGATCTTCGTCTTTTCTTCCTTGCTGTAGTTCGCGTTCTCCCGGACGATCGCCATATGGTTTGTCAGGGCGATCACTTTGTCCGTACCGTCGGCCCGCAGCGCGTTGATCTTCTGCTGGATCCCGCCGACATACGCGTCAATCGGCGCAAGCAGCGCCTGTTCCGCTTCCTGGGTGAGGATTTTCCCGTTCTCTGCCATGATCTTCTTTCACTCCAATCACAGATATTTCGCGCTGAGTCTCAGCAGTTCTTCCTGGTTCGTCTCCCTGGTGTCCACGATGCCGGCCAGCCGGCCGTTGGACATGACGCCGATCCGGTTCGTGATGCCCAGGATCTCCGGCATCTCGGAGGAAACCACGATAATGGTCTTCCCCATCTTCGCCATCCTGATGATCAGCTCATAGATCTCATACTTGGCGCCCACATCGATGCCGCGGGTGGGTTCGTCCATCAGGAACACCGCGGGATCCCGCTCCAGCCATTTGCCGAAGATGACCTTCTGCTGGTTTCCGCCGGACAGCGCGGTGATCTTGTCCGAGGGTCCCATGCACTTGGTGCGCATGATATTGATCTCGTTCGCCGTGGCCTTCACCATCTTGTCCGTGGACAGGGCGATGCCCGTCTTGTAATGGTTCAGGTTGGTGATCGTCGTATTGAAGGTCAGGTCCCCCTCCAGGAAGAGGCCGGTGGCCTTCCTTTCCTCTGTGATCATGGCAAAGCCGTGGTCCATGGCGTCCTGGGAACTCTCAAAATTCATCAGGCGCCCCTTGTAATACATGCGTCCCGCCGCCCGGGTGCGGACCCCGAACATGGTTTCCAGCAGTTCGGACCTTCCCGCGCCCACCAGGCCGTACAGGCCGAAAATCTCGCCCTCGCGCACCTCGAAGCTGATATCCTTCAGGCTGGGGGCGAATTTGGTGGACAGATGCTGCACGGAGAGCACCACCTCTCCGGGATGGTTGTCCACGGGCGGAAAACGGTTATCGAGCGTCCGGCCGACCATGGCGGCGATCAGCTCGTTCATATTCGTCTCTTTAATCTTCTTGGTGGTGACCATCTTGCCGTCCCGAAGCACGGACACCTCGTCGCAGATTTCAAAGATCTCATCCATCTTGTGCGAGATGTAGACCAGGGAGATCCCCTGGGCCTTCAGGTTCCGCATCATTTCAAACAGTTTGGCCACCTCGCGGACGGTCAGCGACGAGGTAGGCTCGTCCAGAACGATCAGTTTGGCATTGTAGGAGATGGCCTTGGCGATCTCCACCATCTGGCGCGCGGAAACGGACATGGACTTCATCGGCGCGGTCAGATTCACGGTCATGCCCAGTTTCCGGAACAGTTCGGACGCTTCGTTCTTCATCCGGGATTCATCGACGACGCCAAGCTTTCCGGTAGGATACCGGCCCAGGAAAAGGTTGTCCACCACGCTTCTCTCCAGGCATTGGTTCAGCTCCTGGTGCACCATCGCCACGCCGTTCTCCAGCGCGTCCTTCGGGCCGGAGAAATTAACTTCCCGGCCGTCGAAGATGATGGTGCCTTCATCCTTCTGGTAGGTACCGAAGAGGCATTTCATCATCGTGGACTTTCCGGCCCCGTTCTCTCCCATCAGGCCCATGATGCTGCCGGGCTTCACATCCAGGTTGATATGGTCGAGAACGCGGTTGCGGCCGAAGGATTTGCACATGCCCCGAATCGAAAGTACGGTATTGGTTTGGGATTCAGCCATTTTTTCCTTCCCGCCTTCTTGTAGTTTGTAGCACGAAAAGGGCCATCAGGAGGAGAACCTCCTGATGGCCCCCCATAAAACCGGGTTCAGCCCGGGGAAGCCTTACTGCAGGATGCTGGTGTAGGCAGCTGCGTTGTCGGTCTTCACCATGTTGATGGCATAGCCCTCCGCGTCGTCCGCGGAAGCTTCCAGCTTGTTCACGATGGCGCTCTCGTTCTGGCCGTCGCCGGAGACGTACTCCACGTTCAGGTTCAGAATCTTGTCATAGTTCTTCAGCTGGGGAGCGTAGGTGGAATTCAGGAAGTTGTCGGTGCTGTTGAAGATGTCCAGCCACACGTTCTTGACGGGGGCATCTTCCTCGCTCAGCTGGAAGTTGAACAGCGCGTTGGGCGCGGTTGCATCCAGGAAGTTCTGATAGTTCTCGGCAGTCACGGCGCCGTTCAGGGCGTAGAAGCACCGGGTCGCTTCGTCATAGTAGTACAGGCTGTCGTTCAGCGCGTTGCCCGCCGCGTCGGGGGTGGCGATACCGGTCATGATATCGACTCCGTCCAGGGCGTTGCGCAGGGTGCGCAGGGTCAGGTAGGCCTGCACGTCGGCGTTCTGGGAAATGGTGCCGCCGAAGCCTTCCGCGATGGCCGCCACAGCGTCGCTGTTGGCGTCATAGCCGAAGGTGGGAACGCCGGCTTCCTTGGACCAGGCGTTGAACACGGCCATGCCCATGCCGTCGTTGTTGGAAACGACCACGTCGATCTGATCGCCCAGGTCAGCCACCCAGATGCCGATGGTGTTGCCGGCGGTGGCGGCGTCCCAGGTCGCGCCGGAGCTGTTCTTCATTTCCTGGGAAGCCAGCTCGCGAACGATGTATTCCTTGTCGCCGATGGTGATGGCGCCGTCCTTGACGTCGGTGGCGGAGCCGTCAGCGTTCATGCCGATGGGCTGGGAGTCCACGTCGTCGATCGTGACGATCTCGGTCTTGCCCTGGGTGGCATCCGGAACGGCGGTGCCCAGCGCCTTGCGGGCGCCGCGGGTACGGGCGATGGAGTCGTTGTGTCCGACGTCGCCGATGCACAGCACGTAGCCGATGATGCCGTCGCCGTTGCGGTCGAGCTCAGCGCCCTTGGCCTGCAGGTAGTTGACGATCATCTCGCCCTGCAGCTCGGCGCCCTGCTTCGCGTCGAAGCCGACGTAGTAGGTCTTGTCGTTGAAGTTCAGGGCTTCCATGTCCAGCTCGCCGGTCTGGCTGTTGGAAGGCTGACGGTTGAACCAGATCACGGGCTTTTCGTTGTTCGCGGCCAGCGCGGAGGCAACGCCCAGGACCATGATCGCTGCCAGTACCAGGGACAGAATCTTTTTCATGGGAATACACTCCTTTATCATTTTTTGTCCGGTTTCCCGGGACTTTGTCTTAATTATAGGGGTAGAAAATTGTTTTGTAAAGATGGATTTTTCTTTCCCCGAGGTTGGTTATTTTTTCTTCCCGAACGGCTCTCCGCAGAGCGCCGCCAGGACCTCCTCCTGCACGGGGAGGCGTTTCCGGCGGGGATATTCCTTCGCGTAGCTGAGGGCCAGCGCCTGCCTCTTCTCCGGATCCAGCCTCCCGATCAGCTCCTCCGCGTGCCGCTGGACGGCCACCAGCATCAGGCGGGCGTACTCCGGTCCCTTCCATTTCCCTGCCGCGCCCAGCACGGCCTCCGCCAGCGCGGCCGCGTCTTCGGCGTCCGCTTCCCCGGCCGCCTCGCGGCACAGCTCCGTCACCTGCCTGTCCAGTGTCTCATGGCAGGCGGCATTGCCGGGATGGTTTCCGAAGCCCATCACGCCGTCGAACAGCCTGCGCTTCTGCTGCAGGCCCTGAACCGCCTGGTCGTATTCCGCCAGGATCTCCTTCAGCCTCTCTGTGTAGGACATTTTCCTTCCCTCCGGTTTTTATTTCAGGCTGTCCGAATCCTCTTTCGACGTCTCTTCCCTTTCTTCCTTTTCTTTGTTCGCGGCCTTCTGCCAGAGCTTCCAGCTCATGACGAACAGCGCGCACGCCGCGATGCCGAAAATACCGATAAACAGCCCCAGGACCGCGCGGGGCATGGAGCTGTCCGGGTTGTTCCGGCCCTGAAAAAGCTGCCAGGCGAGATAGAGCAGGTACGCGCCCGCGATGCCGAGAAGCCCCGCCCTGTTCCTTTCCTGCTTCATTTCTTCCTCTTTTCCCTTTTCATCCTGTCCCGCGGAAACGGCCGCCCGTCCTTCTCCGCGCTTCACGCCTCCGGAAACACCTTCACCAGCAGCAGGCGCCCCTCCCGCACGGTGACGCGGGCCGTCTGTCCCGGCAGCACCTCGTTGCTGATCCCGTACTGATAATCGCACCGGATTTCCCCGTCCCGCAGGGGATACTTCGCCCCGGTGATGCTGATTCCCCGGGCTGCGCCGGAGATGTTCAGCAGGGAGAAGTACGCGAAGGAATCCTCCACCGGGGCGGGCTCTTCCGACACGATCTCCAGGACCGAATAATCGTCCAGGGCGGACGCCTTTTTCCCCTGCCCGTCCAGCCACAAAAGCAGGGACAGGTTGCCCAGCGTATGGTCGATCCGGCCTCCGGCAACACCCAGAAGCAGGAATTCCTCAAACCCCCGGCGCACGGCTTCCCGCGCCGCGTACACCGTGTCCGTGTCGTCCTTCTCCCGGGGCAGCGCGATGGTTTCCGTCTCCGTCTCCGGCCGCGCGTGGGAGTCGAAATCCCCCACGATCAGGTCCGGCTCCGCGCCCAGGGCCGCCTGATGGTTCAGGCCTCCGTCGCAGTATACGAAGAAATCATCCGGTCGCAGGCTCCGCCTGATCCTCTCATAGTTTCCGATTCCGGCTCCGCCGACAATCACGCACCGCCGCATGCCGCGCTCCCTTCATTCCTTCAGCATATTCAGGATCCGCTGCTTATAGCCCAGGAAGGCGGGCGTCAGCTCGAAACCCTGCCTTTCGCCGCGGGGAACCTCAATCCGGATCTCATGGCGGATCTCCCCGGGCGTCCCCGTCAGCAGGCAGATCCGGTCCGACAGCAGGATCGCCTCGTCCACGTCGTGGGTGATCAGCAGCGTGGCCAGCCGGATCCGGCGCATCACGGAGAGGTACCATTCGTGCATCTGCCCCTTGGTGATCATATCCAGGGCGGAGAACGGCTCATCCAGCAGGGCAACCCCGTGGGAGCACAGATACGTCCGCAGCAGTGCGGCCCGCTGGCGCATGCCGCCGGACAGCTGGGAGGGATACAGCCCCTGGGTTCCGCTCAGGCCGAACTGTTCGAAGTAGGGATCGGCCTGCGCCCTGGCTTCCTCCTTTTTCATGCCGCGGATCACCAGGGGCAGGCTCACGTTGTCGATCACGCGCTTGTGCTCGAGCAGCAGGTCCTTCTGCAGCATGTAGCTGATATGCCCGGGCCGGCCGGTGATTTCCTCCCCGCCCAGGAACACGCGCCCCCGGTCCGGCGGAACCAGCCCGGAGATGATGTTCAGCAGCGTGGACTTCCCGGATCCGCTCAGCCCCAGCAGGGAGACCAGCTCCCCCTCCTCCAGCCGGAGGGAAACGTCCTGGAGAACCGGCTTTGAATCAAAGGATTTGGAGATATGCTCCGCCTTCAGGACCTCCATCCGGTTCACCCCTTCCGTCTGATTTCGCATGGAATCTTTTTTCGTTTCTGAGTCTCCGGCCCGGCCGGCCCGTTCGCCGGCCTCCCCGGCGTTTCGGATCAGGCCCGCGCCGGGGCCGTCCCCGCTCCGGCAGGGCGTTTTCCGCCCTGCTTACTTTTCGGGCAGGTAGTCGTTGGTGTATCCCTTTCCCGTCAGGTCATGGGCGGAAAGCCCGTTGGCGTACAGCCAGCCGTAGAAGGCGTCCCACCGCGCCGGGTCAAACCGTCCCCAGGCGGCTTCCTCCGCCAGGTACCTCCCGGAAATCCACTCCTGGCTGGCCAGCACCAGCTCCCTGGCCTCGTTCAGGGATCCGGTGGTATCCCCCGCGATCAGCATCTCCGCCGCCTCCGCGGGATGCTCCGCCGCGTATTCGTAGCCCCTGGCCGTCGCTTCCATAAAGGCCCGCGCGGTCTCGGGGGAATTCGCCAGGAAATCGTTGTTGGCCAGGATCACCGGCGTGTAGTAGTCAAGCTCCGGCGCGACGGAGGCGAAGTCCCAGTAATCGCAGGCGATGCCGCTGAGCTCGGCGTTGATGCCGCTCCAGCCGTAGAAAACCCACACCGCGTCCGTCTGGTGGGCCGCCAGCGCCGCGGGCTCGTCCGTGATATTGTTCGGGATCATCTTCAGCGTGCCGAAATCCGCCCCTTCCTTTTCCATGCAGAAGCGGATCATGGCCTGCTCGATGGGGCTGTCCCAGGTGGCGTACACCTTGTTCTCCATCCCCTTCGCGGAGGTAATGCCGTCGCCCTGCCGGGAGAGGATCCCGGAGGTGTTGTGCTGCAGGATCGCCGCTACGGCGGTGACGCCCAGCGGATGCTCCAGGTCCAGGGACGCGGCCATGGTATCCTGCGCGTCCACCGCGAACTGCGCCTGCCCCGCCGCGCACATCAGCACGGCGCCGTTTTCCGGCGGCTGCACGATCTGCACGTCCAGCCCGGCCTCCCGGTAATAGCCCAGCGCCTGCGCGGCGTAAATGCCGGTGTGGTTGGTGTTCGGCGTCCAGTCCAGGCAGAAGATCACGGGCGTCAGGGCTTCCTGCTCCGCGCCTGCAGGAAGGCAGCACGCCAGCAGCATCAGGGTCACCAGCGCCAGGGCGAATCTTTTCATCGTTTTCATGATTATGTTACTCCTTTCCGTTTCGGTTCCGGCGCCTTCCTCAGCCAGGGCATGGAAAGCGCCCGGAGCAGGTTCACCAGCCGCATCAGCAGCAGGCTGACGATCACCACCAGGATAATCACCGCGAACATCCTGTCAAAAGCGTAGGCCTTCCGGACCCGGGTCATATAAACGCCGAGCCCTTCAAAGCCGCCCAGCCATTCCGAAATCACCGCGCCCACCACCGCGTAGGAAGCCGAAATCTTCAGCCCCGAAAAAAAGTAGGGCAGAGCTGCGGGGAACTTCACGTGGCGGAAAATCTGAAGCCTGGTGGCGTTCATGGAGCGGAGCAGGGCCACGGCGTCCGGATCCGCGCTCTTGAATCCGTCCAGCAGCCCCACCGCGATCGGGAAAAACGTCGTGATGACCACCAGGGCGATCTTCGGAGCCACGCCGAAGCCCATCCACAGCACCAGCAGCGGCGCGATGGCGATGGTGGGAATCGTCTGGGTCACCACAAGCAGCGGCAGGACCGCGCGTTCCAGGTTCAGGAACCGGTCCATGGCGCAGGCCAGCGCGAAGGCCAGCAGCGTGCCGATCACCAGGCCGGTCAGTGCCTCCTCCACGGAGACCCACGCGTGGCGCATCAGGTTCGGAAAATCCCGGATGAAGGCCCCCACCACGTCCGGCGGGGAGGGCAGCATGTATTCGGGAATCCATCCGGCCGCCGAAATGCCCCACCAGATCAGCAGGATCAGGCAGAAGGCTCCGGCGGGCAGCAGCTTATCCCTGATACTTTCCGACCTTTTTTTCAATGGAAAGAACCTCTCCTTCCGGCTTGTAGGAAACCTTGATGTAGGCGGCCACCGCCGGCGCGCCCGCCCGGATGGCGATATGCTGGCACTCCCGGACGATTTCCATCAGCTCGTCATAGGGACCCTCGATCGTGGTTTCAAAGGGGCCGACAAAATAGTTGTATCCCGTCGAGGCGATGTAGGCGATGACCTCGTCCACAATCCGGCAGAGCTCCTCGTCGTCCTGAACGGCGGGCAGGGACTGAATGGCTACACTGGCTTCCATGGCATGGTTCTCCTTTCTGTGTCAAAAACGGTTTCCGGCGGGCATAAAAAAGAGCCCGCCTGCTGGAGGGGGCGATGTTTCCGGAAACGCATGCTTCCGTTCTGCTTCCCTACGCCGGTATTGGCCGGATCAGGTATTGAGGGTCTGTAATTCCTTACAATCTCAGCAAATCGCTCCCCTAGCACGGAAGAAAGCATATTCCAAAAAACGCAGATTGTCAAGATGAATGTGAATCCGGAAAACGGAATTCGGCAGGCCCGCCGCCGTTCGCGGCGCCCGTATCCCGCGAGCCGGAGCCGCCGGTCAGCTTCTCAGGTCCAGCCAGGCGCATTCCTCCGCCGTCAGGCTGATTTCCGCGGCTTCCGCGTTCTGCCTGAGCCTTTCCGGGCTGGAGCTGCTGGCCGCGGCGAAGACGTTCATCCCCTGACGGAAGATCCAGCTCAGCGCGATCTGCGGCACGGAGCGTCCCTTCTCCCTCGCCAGCTGTTCGCACCTCTTCAGCCGCTCCAGGTTCTCCGGGTAGAGGAAGCCCTTCCGGGCGAAGGAATCCAGAACCGCCGCGGCTCCCTCGGGGTCATCGCTGCGGACACGCCCGCTCATCACGCCGCGCCCGAGGCTGGAATAGGCGATCACGGCCATCTGATTCTCCCGGTACCAGGCCCGGTCCTCCGCGCCGGCCGCGCCGGAGATGGTGACGCAGTTCCCGCCCCAGGGATCGATCACCTGGGCGGCCAGTCCGAACTGCGGACTGGAGACCGTCATCGGCCGGAGGCCGTGGGTCCGCGCGTATTCGTTCACCTCCAGGATCCGTTTGCGCGTCCAGTTGGATCCGCCGAACGCCCGCACCTTCCCCGCCTCCCAGGCCTCCTGGAAGGCTTCCATGATCTCCCCCGCCGGGGTTTCCGGGTCGTCCCGGTGCAGCAGCCAGATATCCAGATAATCCGTCCGCAGCGCCTCCAGCGAGATCTCCAGATCCTTTTTCATCTCGGCCGCCCGCACCCGCCGGGCGCCGTCCTCCGCCGGATGGCCGCACTTGGAAAGCAGCACGATCCGCTCCCGGTTTCCCGGCCGGCCCAGCCAGGCGCCCAGGCTGTTCTCGGACAGGCCGTACACCCGGGCCGTATCCAGCGCGTTGATGCCGGCTTCCAGCGCCGCCTCGATCAGCTCCGAAGCGTCCCCGCCCGTGCTGAAGGGCGCGGACGCCGTGCCCAGGAACAGCCGCGAAACTTCCTTTTCCACTCCGGAAATCCGTCCGTACTGCATACCGTTTTCCACCTTATTTTCTTTTTCAGCATCCTCTCCGCGCCCTGCGCGCAAAGGGCCCCGTGATTCCACGGACAATCGCCCCCGCCAGCTGCCCGGGCGTTCCGTCCCGGTCGTTCTCCAGCGGCGGCACCAGCAGCGCCGCCACCAGCGCCCGCAGCGCGACGGACAGGATAATCAGCGCCTTGAAGCGGTCCAGCCCGCCGCTGAACCATCCCGCGCTCTCCCACGCCTCCAGCAGGCTTCCGCCCGTCAGGGTTCCCAGCGCGACGCCGGCCAGCGAGGTAACGCACGCGAACACCGCGATGTAGGACGGCCGCGCGTCGTCGGGCGTCGCGGAAAGCTGCATGCTGTTTGCCGCCAGGTTGCACCCGCTCCAGAACATCGCGCCCATAAAGTTCCGCAGCAGCACGGGCCAGACGCTGCCCGGGGTGGAAAACAGGTAGAACGCGTCCGTCATGGAGGTCGCCGCGGCGGCCACCAGCATTACGCTGCGGCATCCGTAGCGGTTCAGTGCCTTCCCCCACAGGGCTGTGACCAGCACCGTCGCCACGGACGCGGCGGCCGTGCTGAAGACCATCATCTGCAGATAGCTCAGCCCCATCTCGTTGACGGAGTACCGTCCGAGATACGGCGCGCAGAGGTTGGACGTAAAGCACCACGCGGTCCACATGACCACCAGCCGGCAGAAGGGCCGGTTCCGGAAGATGTCCCGCATCACGGCGCCGATATGCAGCCGCCGGGGCTCCGAGCTGTAGACCTCCCTGCAGAACCCGAAGCAGACCATGTCCAGCATGCCCAGCGTGCCGCCCAGGATGAAGATGATGATATAGCGGCTGGGGGAGGGCAGGGTATCCAGCAGCCGGGCGGTCAGCAGGCCGAAGCCCAGGTTGATGACCGCCACGATCGTATCCCGGTACGAAAGCCACCGGCCCCGGATGCTTCCCGGCGCCAGGTCGGAAAACCAGGGAAACCAGCTGACATTGATGACCGCCGAGCAGCAGGAGGAGATCCCCAGCAGAAAAATCAGCGTCCACAGCCGCAGCCATGCCGGATGAACCGGCACAACCAGGGGAATGAACCCGAACAGCAGCCACAGGGCGCGGGAAAACAGGCCCAGCGTCAGCATGTACTTTTTCCGCCGGTGCGTCCTGTTCACCAGCATGGAGAAGGGAATCTGCAGCAGCGCCGCCGCCTGCGGAATGCCGTTGAGCACGCCGAAGGCGAGGTCGCCGGCCTTCAGCTCGTTGGCCAGGTCGATCATGGCCGTCGTTCCTCCGCCGCAGATGATGCCGTGCAGATTGCCGAAGATATTTCCCAGCAGGATCAGGTTCAGGCTGCGGCGGATCGCCGCGGGCAGCCGGACCTCATCATACAGGAGAGAAAGCGCGTTGTGGGTAAAGCGTCCGGAAAGCTTTCTCATGGAAGGCCTGTCCTTTCAGCCCGCGGCTTGAAAATGGGATTGTCCGTTGTTTACTGTATGCCCCGCCAGGCGCCGATGGGGAAGATCACCGTCCGGACGTGTCCGACCAGCATATCCCGCGTAATCGGGCCCTGGGAGCGGCTGTCGTTGGAGCTGTCCCGATGGTCTCCCATCACGAAGTACAGATCCTTCTCCAGCGTGAATTTCCTGCCGACCAGGTCCTTGATCCTCTCCGGATCCGAGGAGATGTCCTCGCCGTTGAGCATCAGGGCGCCGTCCCGGTGGTAGGCCAGCCGGTCTCCCTCCTCGGAAACAGCCTCGGAGCTGATGCCCCGCCAGGTCCAGATTCCGCCGTTCACGTACACGCCGACGCGGCTTTTCGCCTCGTCCACGTACTCCAGGCTCAGTTCGTCGCCCTTCTTCGGTACGTAAATCTCCTCGAAATCCTTCCCGGGGGATCCCGCGTTCGTCCGGTATTCGTCGTTCACGTAGGGCTCCTCGTACTTCTGGTCGTTGACGTAGAGGTAGCCGTCCTCGATCCGGATCCGGTCCCCGGGCATGCCGATCAGCCGCTTGACGAAATTCGTGTCGCCCCGGCCCGGATAGCGGGCGATCACCACGTCAAACTGCTTCGGCTCGCCGATCCCGGTCGCCAGCCGGGGCGCGGCCTCCTTCGCCTCGCTGCTCTGCCAGGGCAGGCTCAGCCACGTGCTGGCATAGTCCAGCTTGGAAACGAACATGATCTCCCCGTTCTGCAGGGTATCGTTCATGCTGGCGCCGTCCACCCGGACCAGCTCGAACAGGAAGGAGCGGATCGCCAGCGCAAGGACGACGGCGCTCAGGAGGGTTCCCACCCATCCCAGGATCTCCCGTACCACGGACTTCTTTTCCTTTCCCGGTTTATCCGTCCGGACGCCGTCCGCCGCCGGAACGGTCTCCGCGCTCTGCTCCTCCTGAATCCTGTCTTCGCTCATCTGCTTATGCCTCCTTCAGCCTGCGGATCTCCGCTGCGATCTGTTCCCGGCTGCAGTAATTCAGCGGAGAGAACCTGCCTTCCGCCGCCTTCT
>CAMVFE010000051.1 GCA_947166705.1 uncultured Clostridia bacterium | reverse complement strand
CTGTCAGTTGTCAAATTTCTGAAATTTCGTGTCCAGTTTTTGTTGACTACTGCACTTGAGTAAGCCAACAATTTATAAGTATCAAAAAATGGTAGGGTAATAACATCCTACCATTGTATATATATGTTTCAATTTGGGTTCTTTCATCTAGCGTCGAATGGTTAATGACTAACTATCCCACTTCTTTCTCTAATTCGTTGTTTGATGATTCCATTATATTTGTCTGACAAAGCATTTACTTCAGAATCTGATAAAGATATGTTATTGCCTAACAATCCACAGAAAAAGCCACTAGCCATTGACGCGTATATAGTATCAGAAGAAACAATTGGCATAATAAAAGCATCAAAAGCGTCTAATGTTTTCTGCTTATCTCCTGTTCTATCATAAACATCGACAACAGATAAAAAGGAGACAATATCATCTCTCCGTACGCTTGGGTTATTAGACATTATATATTTTATGTATTCCTCATCTTGTGTTTCAACCCTTGACAGGATATTCGGTGAATCATTTATCTTTTTTGGTGTTGAATGATTACTCGGTGTATTACTTGCCAGTTGTGATTTATTTGAATGGTTCCGTTTTCTTTTAAATTGGGAACCTATGAATTCAAATATCGAACCAATTACGTAAAGAATTATTGATACAATTCCTGCCCAAATGACATAGACACCATAACCGCCGAGAAATTTTCTTCCCAAATTGGTTATGCTTCCTGCTAAATTTTTAACTTTGCTCCAGAACGATGGTGAACCGAAACTGAATGAGTCAATCAAGGTATGAATTGTTTTGTTATCAATTATTAGTGAATTATAATAGACACTCACCATACGTTTTTCCTGACATGTGATAAACCATACCAGACTAATTGATGGCACATCAACTTTTGCCCATTTAATTCGTCCACTATCATATACTGTAACCTCATAATCAGTAGTTCCAAATACTGATTCAAGGGCTTTAAAATATTCAGTATAAGATTCTACTATTTCTTCAGATTTTTTCCCTGACATGTTGTATTGTAAAAAATCATTTCCTTGGTCATACATTACGAAAATGGAGCCTTGAGTAGCAGAATATAACATCATTTCATTATCTTCGTTAATCTGGCGCTGAATTTCTTGGGAATAGTCCTTTTTATTATTATTTGTTATTACATCATAGCTTGAATCAATCTGAAATGATATACCAGTTTCACCTAACTGAACAGTTTTGTTATCTGCGAAAGCAGATGTCATAAATATCGAAGTAGTAATCATTATCACCAGAAAAAAGCAAAATATCTTCTTCATACTTCCTCCCTATAAACTACAAAACTCGATATCATATTAGCATTGATAGAATTCTAAGTAAAGAAAAAAACTAAACAGAAGAAAAAAACTGAATTTCTGCATAGTCCCACCACCTTCTCTCTGTGAGGAGGTGATTTTTTTATGGAAAATTCAGAAAAAGAACTATTATTTCTGATTGCGGTTTCCCTGTCCCCAAGCAACATCAAAGATATTGCGATTGCATCGGGATTGAAACCAAGCCTTATTTACAAGTGGAAAACTTCCAAGGCCAATCTGTCTCCCAAGAAAACAGAAGCCCTTCTGAAGTATTTCACCGAAAATGAACCTGTCATCCTGATAATGGCAGAAATCGTAATTATTGAATTACTATTATTATATTCTAACCTGTCTTATTTATCTGAATAAGAGGTAATCAAAGAGGAACAAAACTATGAAAACCGAGATTATACGACTGAAGTTGCATAATATGATTTTTCTTGTTTCTGCTGTGATGGCACTGGCAGTGTGGGGGTCAGCGGTTCGAATCCGCTATGCTCCACGGGTCCGGAAGCCTTACAGATCAAGGCTTCCGGATTTTCTTTTACCCTTGGAGAGGCAAAAAATGCGGCAGAATAGGTCATAAGAAATGCCCTCAACCCGTTGCTTTACTATCACCGCAAGCTGCTGTCAATTGGAATCTGATTCCCTGATCTTAGCCCTTTGCTCCTGCCACATTGACAGGAGTTTTTCCGTAGGCAGCGAAAAATACATGTGTGGGCTTGAAGGAAAGTCCATGCTCGGAATAAATGTGTTTGATGGAAGAGATTGATATATCGGGATTTAACAAGGTGACTGCTATGGAGTTAAGGAAAATCAACATGCAGGACGCATTGGCTCAATGGGAATACACAACAGCGCTGCCCGCAGATGAAAACGGATTGACAAATCCCTATCACGGTGTGTCCTGTGAGGAGTATGTCGGGACAGTGCTTCCCAAACTGATCTCTTTCGAGCATCCTGTCGGCATGCCGGAATGGTTCGTGCCTGAAACCTATTACTACCTGTGGGACGGGGATCGTCTGGTCGGCGAATTCCGCATCCGTCATTACCTGACGGAAGCGCTGCGTAACGGCGCGGGCCATATCGGATACAGCATTCGAAAAGATATGCGCGGGAAAGGGTACGGTACGGCCGGCCTGAAGCTGACACTTGAAATCGCACGGGGGATCGTTCCGGAGGATGAGATCTATCTGCGCGTCAATAAGGATAACATCGCTTCTCAAAAAGTAATGCTGAAAAACGGAGCCCGAACAGCAGGCGAAGATGAAAAGCATTATTTTATGCGAATCCCCAAATGAGCGGAAAACCAGCCGATTCCCTTTTTTTGAGAAGACAATCAATAAAGCAGATTTCAGGAAGGGTTGGTTAACGGAAAAGTCATTCAGGGGGTGCGGGAGGAAAAGGATGAAATACCTGCAAAAGCTTGGAAAAGCGCTGATGCTTCCGGTGTCCTGCATGCCGGTCTGCGGCCTGCTCATGGGCTTCGGCTACTGCCTGTGCCCGGCCGCGATGCAGGGAGGAGAAATCGCCGGCCTGGCGGCGGAAATCGGATTTTTCCTGATCCGCGCAGGCAGCGCGCTGATCGATCACATCGCTTGGCTCTTTGCCGTCGGCGTGGGGATCGGGATGTCGAAGGACAATGACGGGGTCGGCGCCCTGGCCGCGCTGATCTCCTGGCTGATGATCACCACCCTGCTGAATGTGGAAACCGTCAAAGCCCTGATTCCGGGCATGGCGGAGGACAGCAGCCGGCTCCTTGCCTTTGCCAGGATTGACAATCCGTTCACGGGCATCCTGTCGGGAATGCTCGGCGCGGCCTGCTACAACCGTTTCCACCAGGTCCGGCTCCCGGACTGGCTGTCCTTTTTCAGCGGGAAGCGCGCGGTCGCGATGATTGCCGGCGTGGCATCCATCGCGGTTTCCTTTGTACTGCTCGTGGTCTGGCCGCTCCTGTTCGGGGCGCTGACCGCGCTCGGCCGCGAGATTGAGGGGCTCGGGCCCGCGGGCGCGGGGATTTACGCGTTCCTGAATCGCCTGCTGATCCCCTTCGGCCTCCATCACGCGCTCAATAACGTCTTCTGGTTCGATACCATCGGGCTGGGGGACCTGACGAACTTCTGGGCCGGAAAGACCA
Source organism: uncultured Clostridia bacterium (assembly GCA_947166705.1). Taxonomy (GTDB): domain Bacteria; phylum Bacillota; class Clostridia; order Christensenellales; family Aristaeellaceae; genus Aristaeella. Next base: position 9,658 of record CAMVFE010000051.1, on the reverse strand, counting down.
GCGCCGATGTTTCCTGGTCCCTGGGAATGTATATGTCCGGCTTCTTTCCCTGCATGATGTTCGGCGTTCCGGGCGCGGCGCTGGCCATGATCCGGAAGGCGAGGCCCGAAAGAAGGAAGGCGGCCGTGGGCATCCTCCTGTCCAGCGCGGCCTGCTCCTTCGTCTGCGGGGTTACGGAGCCCTTTGAGTTCTCCTTCATGTTCCTGTCTCCCGCGCTGTATGCGGCCTATGCGGCGCTTTACGGCGTCGTCTCCTGGCTGACGGTGGTTTCCGGTTTCCGGGCGGGCTTCAGCTTTTCCGCCGGCGCGACGGATCTGTTTTTCTCCGCTGCGCTGCCGGCGGCCGCAAAAACCTGGCTGATTCTTCCGCTGGGCGCCCTCTCCTTTATCCTGTTCTACGGCGTGTTCCATTTCATGATCGGAAGATGGAACCTGAAGGCGCCCGGGCAGGAGGAAGCTCCCCTGCCCGCGCCGGCCGCGGCGTCGGGCCGTCCGGGAAGCCGGTACGCCGAAATGGCGGAGGCGGTCCTCCGGGGGCTGGGCGGGGCGGAAAACCTGCAGGCGGTGGACCACTGCATCACGCGCCTGCGTCTGGAAGTGAGGGACATGGGGCGGGTGCAGGACGAGGTGATCCGCTCCTCCGGCGCGTCGGGCCTGATTCACACGGGCAGAAACAGCCTGCAGATCGTGATCGGTACCTCCGTGCAGTTCGTGGCGGACGAGCTGAAGGCGCTGTGTGCCGGAAGCCTGCGCGGCGGCGAGGCGGCGCAAGCCGGCGCGGAAGCGGCGGGCCAAGCCCCCGCAACAGGCGGGCCGGTCACGCACGCATCCGGAGCGCATCGGATGGTGACCAGACAGGATCCGATCTTTACCGCCGCCGGGGCGGAGGACGATACGCACGCCTTCACGTATGAAATCAGGGAGGCGGCGGGGATTCACGCAAGGCCGGCCGCTGAGATGGCCGGAATCATGAAAGCCTATGACTGCAAGGCGACGGTTGAGGCAAACGGGAAGAGCGCTTCCGCCTCAAGCGCCGTGGGCCTGATGGCGCTGGGAGCGGTGAAGGGAACCTGCCTGAAATGCAGCGCGGACGGTCCGGACGCCCCGCGGGCGCTGCAGGCGCTCCGCAGGTATATGGAGGAGCATCTGTGATGGAAAGGTATGAATGCAAAACGGCGCAGCCGGGCTTTGCCGCGGGAAAGGCATGGCTGCTTCAGCGCCGCGCAGACGGCGCCCGTCCGCAGGGCAGCCCCGCGGAAGAGGCGGACCGGCTGGAGGCGGCGGCTCGGGAAATGAGCCGAAAGCTGACGGCGGAAAAGGAAGAAGGCGGCGCGCCCGACGCGGCGCTGCTGGAAGCCGAACGGATGATCCTGCAGGACGAGGCATTCCTGCAGGAAGCCCTGCGGGAAATCCGGGAGGAAGGCCGGAGCGCGCCGGATGCCGTGGACGGAGCAGCCCGGAAGGTGTGTGCGCTGCTGCAGGGAAGCGGCGCGGCGTATATCCGGGAGCGGAGCGAGGATGTCCGGGGCCTCGCGGCCGGGCTGAACCGGCTCCTTGCGGGCGGCGGGACGGAAATGCCCGGGGAGCCCTTCATCCTCGCGGCAGCCGAGCTGAGCCCCGCGGAGCTCATGATGGCCGGGACGCCGAACCTTCTCGGAATCCTGACGGAATCCGGGTCCCCGACCTCCCATGTCTCGGTGCTGGCGGGAAATCTCGGCATCCCCTATCTGTACGGGCTTGAACGGATTGCGGACCGGGTGGCCGCCGGGGATTACCTGATCCTGGACGGTGAAAGCGGCTCCGTCACGGTGAATCCTCCGCCCGAAGCGGTGCGTGAGGCGGAAGCGCGGACGGAAGCGGCGAAGAAGGAGAAGGAGAGGCTCCGGGCGGAGGCGGACAGCGTCAGGACCCGGACCCTCGTCTGCGCGAACATCTCCCGGGCGGAAGAAGCGGACGGCCTGGCCGGGGCGGGCGCGGACGGAATCGGCCTTTTCCGTTCCGAGTTTCTCTTCCTCGACCGCCCGGACGCGCCCTCGGAGGAGGAACAGTTTGAAGCGTACCGCCGCGCGGCGGAAGCGATGGGAAGCAGAAAGACCACCATCCGCACGATGGATATCGGTTCGGATAAGCGCGCCGGATGGCTCCGCATGCCGGAGGAAGCAAACCCCGCGCTGGGATTGCGGGGCATACGGGTTTCCCTGGCCCATCGGGACCTGTTCAGAACCCAGCTGCGGGCGATCCTCCGGGCGGCGGTATACGGAAATGTCCGGATCATGATTCCGATGGTGGCTTCGGTATGGGAGCTGGATGAGGCCCTGAAGGAAGTCCGGCTTGCGGCGGAAGAACTGGAAAAAACCGGCACGGCCTTTGCCGTTCCGGAGGTCGGCGTGATGATCGAGACGCCGGCGGCGGTGATGATGGCGCCGGAGCTGGCCCGGAAAGCGCGCTTTTTCAGCATCGGCACCAACGACCTGACGCAGTACACGCTGGCGGTCGACCGGGAGGCGCGGGGGCTCGAATCCTTTGCCGATCCGCTGCACGACGCGGTGATGCGCATGATCCGCCTGACCGCGGAGGCCGCGCATGAAAACGGTATCCGCGTGTCGGTCTGTGGGGAGCTGGCATCCGATGAGCGGGCGGTTGAGAAGCTGATCCGCCTGGGGGTGGATGAGCTGTCGGTATCCGGCGCCAGAATCGCCCGGGTCCGCAGGCTGCTGAAGGACGCGGAGGAAAGGCTGGAAAAGGAAGAACAGGAAGAACAGAAAGAACGGGAAAAGCAGGAAGAAAAGGAAGAACAGGACAATGAAATCTGCGCGCCCGCGGAAGGCGAACTGATTCCGATGGCGGAAATCCCGGATCCGGTCTTTTCGGGCGGAGCGATGGGAGAATGCGTCGGCATTCTTTCGCAGGACGGCCGCATTTACGCGCCGGTCAGCGGAACGGTTTCCGTCGTGGCCGCCACGCGGCACGCCGTGTCCTTCCGCAGCGGCGGAACCGAGGTGCTGGTTCATGTTGGAATTGACACGGTGAAGCTGGGCGGAGAAGGCTTCCGGGTGCATGTCCGGGAGGGGGACCGCGTCCGGCAGGGGCAGCTCGTGATGGAGGCGGATCTGGACCTGATCCGCGCAAAAGGCCTGAATCCCATGGTTATCGCGGTCCGGCTCAGCTGATCAAAACGAAGCGGCCGCTGCCCTGCCGGGCGGCGGCCGCTTTGCGATCTTAGGAGATAAACATGGGCTGTATTATTTCCGGATGGTGAGCATTTTCGCGAAGCCGGTTACTTCCAGGACCATCATGACCTCGTCGCTGACATGGGCGAGCTCCATCGTTCCCTGCTCATTCATCGCGATCTCGGTTGAAAGCAGCGCGCGCAGGCCCGTCGATGAAATGTATTCCAGCTTCTCCATGTCCAGAATCAGTTCGGTGACGCCGTCCAGGGAGGCCAGCAGTTCCGTTTCAATACGATTGGAGGTGGTCGCGTCCAGCCGGCCCTCCATTTTCACGGTCAGGCGGTTTCCTTCCCGGATCATCGTATTTTCCATTTCCTTTTCCTCCTCGGCTCTGCAAATCGGATACCCGGTCCGTTTCCGGCGCGGATGGCGCGCCGGTGTCCCCGGTCCCGCCCGCCGGGATTATGAATCAAACTGGCTCCGATAAAGCTCCGCGTAGAATCCTTGCTTCGCCATCAGCTCGTCGTGGGTGCCCGTCTCGATGATATCCCCGTCCTTCAGCACCAGGATCCAGTCCGCGTTGCGGATGGTGGACAGGCGGTGGGCGATCACGAAGCTGGTACGGCCCCGCATCAGGCTGTCCATCGCGGCGGAGATCAGCTTTTCGGTGCGGGTGTCCACGGACGATGTTGCTTCGTCCAGAATCATGATCGGCGCCTCGTTGATCATGGCCCGGGCAATGGTGATCAGCTGCTTCTGGCCCGCGGCGAGCGCCGGCTGGATCGACCCGGCCGACTGCATGATCTGGGAGATCGGGGACGAGAACACGGGCGGCGCGGAGCAGTCTGACGACATCACCATGCTGGGCTTCACCTACGCGCCCCCTGAAAGCGGGCCGGAGGAGGCGGAGCCGTCCGCCCCCGTTACAGCGGAAGATCCGGCCTGATCAGGACCTTCAGCGATTCGCTGCTCTGCTGCATGAAGATCGCTTCCCGGACCTGGCTGATCGGGTAGCGGTGGGTGATGATCGGCTCGAGGCGGATGCGCCCGCTGTTGATCAGCGCCGCCGCCCTGCCGTGGGTGTCCGGATTGATCAGCGAGCCGACGATGCGCAGCTCCTTCTGATAAACCTCCTCCAGGGACAGCTCCACGCCCGTCCCCGCCCGGGGCACGCTGAACAGCAGCACGGTCGTTCCGCGCTTGGCCAGCCCAAGCGCCTGCCGGGAGGCCGCGGGATTCCCGACGCATTCGATCACGACATCCGCGCCGGGCACCCCCAGATGCTTTTCCACAAACGACTTCGGGTTCTCTGCCAGCGGATCGACGGCCAGATCGGCGCCGAGCTGCAGTCCGATTTCCCGGCGCATTGCCACGGGCTCACTGAGGATCACCGCGGACGCGCCGGCCAGCCTGGCCAGCTGGACCATCATCAGGCCGATGGCGCCTCCGCCCACCACGCAGACGGTATCCCCGGGCCGGATCTCCGCCCGGTCGATTCCGTGAATGCAGCAGGCCAGGGGTTCAGCCATCGCCCCGTATTCCAGCGGCACGGAAGGATCCAGCAGGTAACACTGGGTCTCCGGCGCGGCGCAGTATTCCGCGAAGCCGCCGTTCCGGTTCACGCCGATCGCGTAGAGCGAGGTACACAGCTGTTTTTTCCCGATGCGGCAGTAGTGGCATTTCCCGCAGTAGATATTCGGGTCCACCGTCACGTGATCCCCCGGCCGGAGGCCGCGGACCCGCGTGCCGGTCCGCTCCACGACGCCCGCCAGCTCATGGCCGAGCACGACCGGCGGATTCACCTCCGCCGATCCCTTGTCTCCGTGGAAGATATGGACGTCCGTTCCGCAGACGCCGCAGGCGGCCACCCGGACCAGCACATCCTCCGGCCCGATTTCGGGGAGGCTCTCCTCCCGCACCTCGAAGGCCTGGTTCCCAAGAAAATAGCTGCTTTTCATCCTTTCTTTCCGGAAAGCAGCCGGCTCCCGCCGTCTGTCCCCGCTCCTCCCTTCCGTATGGTTCCGGCGGATGCCGGGTCTTTTTTTGTTGCGCCGCGCCGGCCGGCAGCGGCCTGCGCGCCGGGGCATTTCCGCCCCGGAAGGTCCTCCCGGGACGGTCAGCTCCGCCTTCTTCCGAGCAGGAGGCGCATCTCCGCGCCCTTGGACAGGTTTCCCTTCACCCGCAGCAGACCCTGCAGGTACAGCTGGTCGAAGGAGGTTTCCCCGCGGGCCATGGCCATCAGATGCTCAAAGCTGACGGAGATGAACGCGTCCGCGTCGTGGAAGGTGAAGGGTTCGATCTGGAAGGTCAGCTGATCCCCCTTCCGGTCGAAGACCAGGAAGAAGAAGCCGTCCGTCTGTGTCGTCATGTGCACCTGGATCACCCGGTGATAGGGATCCGGGAAGCGGTCCATGTTCTGCTCGCGGTTCTCCCGCTCCAGCTCCACGTAGGCCGCCTTCAGCTGCAGATACGCGTCGCGGAACGGGATCTGCTCCGCGCCGTCGGTCACGGCGATGCGGCTGTACATCCGCAGGTACTGCTGGGCGCTCCGGTCCCAGGAGAAGTCCTTCTCCATGCACCTGCGGCGGAGCAGGCGGAAGGTGTCTTCGTCGCAGAAATAGACCCGCAGCCCCGCCATGATGCTCATCATCAGGCTCTGGGCGGTATACTCCGGGAAGGAGAAGCCGTCCCCGATGCCGTCGAATTCGCTGTAGGCCCGGACCGAATCCTTCAGCCCGCCGGTCTCATGCACGATCGGTACCGTGCCGTACCGCATGGCCATCATCTGGCTCAGCCCGCAGGGCTCGAACCGGGAGGGCATCAGGTAGAAATCGGATCCCGCGAACACCCGCGCGGCCATGTCCTCCGTATAGTCGCTGGAGAACCCGAACTGCCCCGGCCAGCGCTCCCGGCACGCGTTGAAATCGTCGATATAGGCCTGATCGCCCTGGCCGAAGATGATCACCTGGCAGCCGAGGTCCATCAGCCGGGGCAGCAGCTCCCGGATCAGCCCGACGCCCTTCTGCTCCACCAGCCGCGCGACCAGGCTGAACAGCGGAAAATGCGCTTCCTTTTCGAGGCCGAAGGTCTCCTGGATATCCCTTTTGCAGGCGGCCTTTCCCTCCATATTCTCCGGATCGAAATGCGCCGGCAGCCGCGGGTCCTTCCTCGGATCGTAGTGGTCCATGTCGATGCCGTTGAGAATGCCCTGCAGCTTGTTGTCCACCAGATGCGCGACGCCCTCCAGCCCCATGCCGTAGCGGTGGTGGTGCAGCTCCCGGGCGTAGGTGGGCGAAACCGTGGACACGGCGTCCGCCATCATCATGGCGCCCTTCATCAGGTTGACGTCGTGGCGCCCTTCGTACTCGAAGCCCAGGCCGCCGTCGTACCATCCCTCCGGAAGAGCGAAGGTCGTCTGCAGCTCCCAGGCGCTGAACTGCCCCTGGTAGGCGATGTTGTGAATCGTGAAGACCGTCCGGATGTTCTTCAGCTCCGGCCGGGTGACCTGGTCGTTCTTCAGGTAGATCACGGACAGCGCGGTTTCCCAGTCGTTGCAGTGGAGAATCTGCGGCATGGGCCCGAGCTCCGGCAGCAACTCGATCACCGCCCGGCTGAACACGGCGAAGCGCAGCTTGTCATCGTCGTACCCGTACAGCCTCGGCCGGTCGAAGAAGGGATCGTATTTCACGAACCAGACGGGAACCCCGTCCCGGCTTCCCCGGTAAAGCTCGCAGGCATAGGTCACGCCGCCGTGGCGGACGTCGGCGTCCATGACGAATTCCAGCTCCTGCGCGTACCGCTGCCAGACGCACTGATACAGCGGCGTGATGACGGCCGGCTCGTTCCCGGTCTTCCGGAGAGCCGGGGGAAGGGAAAAGGCAACGTCCGCAAGCCCGCCGCTCTTGCTGAACGGGGCGCATTCACTGGTCGCAAACAGGATTCTCATCGGGGCATCCTCCTTTTTTCCTCTGCTGCCACTGTATTCCTTCGGGATTGAAAAGTCAATAGAAACCGCCCGGAAACGCCCGGGCCGGATCTGCACCTCAGCTGTCCGGCCGCTTTCCCGCTCCGCCTTTTCCATCGCGGGCCTCCGCCTTCCGCAGACAGCAGAAACCGCCCCTCCGGAAAACCGGAGGGGCAGTGGGTTCTGTTCTTTTTTTCAGGCGCGTCAGAAGCTGTAGGAATCCTTCAGCTGGATGTCCTTGTACCGCTTCATGCCGGTGCCGGCGGGGATCAGCTTGCCCAGGATGACGTTCTCCTTCAGGCCGATCAGCGGATCCACCTTGCCGTGGATGGCCGCCTCGGTCAGCACGCGGGTGGTCTCCTGGAAGGAGGCGGCGCTCAGGAAGCTCTCCGTCGCCAGGGAGGCCTTCGTGATGCCCAGCAGGATACGCTTGGCAATCGCGGGCGTTCCGCCGTTCAGAATCGCCTTCTGGTTGGCTTCCTCGAAGCGGAAGATGTCCACCAGGGAGCCGGGCAGCAGATCGGTATCGCCGCTGTCCTCGATGCGGACCTTGCGCAGCATCTGGCGGATGATGATCTCGATATGCTTGTCGCTCACGCCGACGCCCTGCAGCCGGTACACGCTCAGCACCTCGCGCAGCAGGTATTCCTGCACGGCCTTGACGCCGAGAATGCGCAGCAGGTCATGCGGATTGACGGAGCCCTCGGTCAGCTCGTCGCCGGCCTCCACATGGTCCCCTTCCTCCACCTTCAGGCGGCTGCCGTAGGTGATCTGATAGCTCTTCTGGTCGTTGGGGTCCTCGTCGGAGGTGATCACCAGCAGGCGCTTCTTCTTGGTTTCCTGCAGGGATACGGTGCCGGAAATCTCCGCCAGGATGGCGTCGCGCTTCGGCTTCCTCGCTTCGAAAAGCTCCTCCACGCGGGGAAGACCCTGGGTGATGTCGTCCGCTCCGGCGATACCGCCGGTGTGGAATGTCCGCATGGTCAGCTGTGTGCCGGGCTCGCCGATGGCCTGGGCCGCGATGATGCCGACCACCTCGCCGACATCCACCTTGCCGCCGTGCGCCATGTTCTCGCCGTAGCAGCGGGCGCAGACGCCGTTTTCCGTCCGGCAGGTCAGCACGCTGCGGACCGGGACGCGGGTCAGGCCGGCTGCCACGATCTCGCGCGCCTTCAGGTAGTCGATGGGCTCGTTCACGTGCACCAGCACCTCGCCGGTCGCCGGGTTCAGGATATCATCCGCCGCCGTGCGCCCGCGCAGGCGGTCCTCCAGGCTTTCCACGCTCTGCCGGCCGATCATCAGCTCGCTGACGATGATGCCGCGCACCTTTTCATTCCGGGCGGCGAAGCAGTCCTCCTCGCGGACGATGACCTCCTGGCTGACGTCCACCAGGCGGCGGGTCAGGTAACCCGAGTCGGCTGTACGCAGCGCGGTATCCGCCAGGGACTTCCGGCTGCCGTGGGAGCTGAGGAAGAACTCCAGCACCGTCAGGCCTTCGCGGAAGTTCGCGCGGATGGGCAGCTCGATCGTCTTGCCGGTCGGGGAAGCCATCAGGCCGCGCATGCCCGCCAGCTGGGAAACCTGCTGGCTGGAACCGCGGGCGCCGGAATCGGTCATCATGCGGATGGGGTTGAACTTGTCCAGGTTCGGCAGGATCTGCTCGCGGAGCTCCGCGGTGCAGTCGCCCCAGATCTTGATGACCCGCTGATACCGCTCGTCCTCGCTCAGCAGGCCGCGGCGGAACAGGTTGTTGACCTTCCGGACGTTCTCGTCCGCTTCGGCCAGCAGGGTCTCCTTGGTCGGGGGCACCTTGATGTCGGACACGGAAACGGTGATGGCGCCGATGGTGGAATACTTGTATCCCAGCGCCTTGATGTTGTCGAGCACCTGGGCCGTGCGGTGTTCGCCCTGGGTATGGAAGCACATGTCCACGATGGAGCTGAGCTGCTTCTTGCCGACCAGCTCATCCACCTCCAGCTGGAACATGTCGTCCAGGCATTCCCGCTTCTTGAAGCCCAGATTCTGCGGGATGGCGTCGTTGAAGATCAGCCGTCCCAGCGTGGTGTCGATGATGCGGGAAGCGGTCTCCCCGTTGAAGCTCCGCACGATGCGGACCCGGATCGGGCTCTGCAGGGTGATTTGCTCCAGGGAGTAGGCCATGATGGCTTCCTCTTCGGAGGAGAAAACGCGGCCCGCGCCCTTTGCGTTCTCGTTGACGATGGTCAGGTAGTAGCAGCCGATGACCATGTCCTGGGAGGGCGAAATGACGGGCTTGCCGTCCTGGGGCTTCAGGATGTTGTTGTGCGCCAGCATCAGGAAGCGGGCTTCCGCCTGGGCCTCCATGCTCAGCGGGACGTGCACGGCCATCTGGTCTCCGTCGAAGTCCGCGTTGAAAGCGGTGCAGGCCAGGGGATGCAGCTTGATGGCCTTGCCCTCGACCAGAATCGGCTCAAAGGCCTGAATGCCCAGCCGGTGCAGGGTGGGCGCGCGGTTCAGCAGCACGGGATGGTCCCGGATCACTTCCT
>CAMVFE010000050.1 GCA_947166705.1 uncultured Clostridia bacterium | reverse complement strand
CGCCAGGGCATCCAGGGCATCAGCGACCTGATCGCGGTTCCCGCGATGATCAACCTGGATTTCGCGGACGTGAAGACCGTCATGGAATCCGGCGGCATGGCGCACATGGGCATCGGAACCGGAAGCGGGGAGAACAGGCTGGTCGAAGCCGCGAAGAACGCCATCTCCTCTCCGCTGCTTGAGACGAACATTGACGGAGCGCGCGCCGTGCTGATCAACGTGACCGGCGGCGAGGACATCTCCATCGTCGATATCAACGAGGCGGCCAACCTGATCATGGAAGAGGCCGATCCCGACGCGAACATCATCTTCGGTGCGGGCATCGATGAATCCATGGGCGACGAGGTACGGATCACCGTCATCGCTACCGGCTTTGAAAAGACGCCCTTCCCCGCGAGGGAGCCGGCCAAGAAGCCCCGCGAGATCGAGCATGACCGCCTCTACGGCAGCTTCGGAACAAGCAGCCTGAACCGGGACAGCGCTCCCGCGACTGCGCAGACGGGGACGGGCTCCCTGTTCAGCACGACCGGGGAGACGCCGGCCTTCATGGGATCCAGCCGTCCCAGCATGGGCGTGCCGGGAGGCCTGAACGCGGGATCCTTCCAGACGGGATTCAGCTATCAGCAGGCGGCCCCGGCCCAGCCCGCGCAGAGCACGCGGCCCTTCCAGACGCAGACGGAGCAGGCGCCCTACGGAACCGGCCAGGTTTTCCAGAACGGGCCCCAGCAGCCCTATCAGCCCGCCTTCAACAGCAACGGCCAGGCGACGGGCGGCTACACGCCCATTCCCCAGACGCAGGCCATGACGACCGACAGCCACGGCGTACAGGGCTATCTGCGGCGGAAAAAGTAATAAACAGGATGGAATGCACAGAGCATCGGACGGCGCGGGCAACCGCGCCGTTTTCCGATCGGCGTTGAATTCCGGGTACGTTTCGAATATAATAAAACAGATCTGAAACAGGAGGAGGCAGAGGGAATGCGCAGAGCGATCGGATGGCTGGCCGCGGCGGTTCTGCTGGCCGGAGGAACGGTCCTTCCCGCTCCGGCGGAACAGCTCCGGGCGCCGGACTATGTGATGGAAGGCTACGACGGGGACGGCGCAGGACACGACTGGGAGACGAACCTGTTCTTTCAGCGGATGCAGGAGGATACGGGCATTATCTTTGAATACCGCCAGCATACCGGGGAGGAAGAATGGGAGCAGCGAAAGCGGGATATCGCTCTGGAAAGCGATCTGCCGGATGTCCTGTTCAAGGCCGGGCTGACGGACGAGGAAACCCTGGAGATGGCGGAGAAGGGAATCCTGCTGGACCTGAAGCCTTATCTCCCGGAGCACGCGCCGGACCTCTGGAAGCTGCTGGAGGCAAATCCGGAATATATGCATGCGGTTACGCTGCCCGACGGAACGATCCGCGCGCTGCCCGCGATCAACGAGCTGCCTGCCAATAACCTGATGTGGATCAACCAGAGCTGGCTGAAGAGCCTGAAGCTGGAGACGCCGCGCACGGCGGAGGAGCTGACGGAGACGCTCCGCGCGTTCCGCGACCGGGATCCGAACCGGAACGGCCGCAGGGACGAGGTGCCGCTCAGCGCGCTGGGCATCTGGGACCTGCGCTTCCTGGCGCACGGATTCGGGATCGTGGAGAATGATTACTATCTCTCCGTGCGGGACGGACAGGTGGAGTCCTCGCTGAAATCGGAGGAAAACAGGGCTTTCCTGGCCTGGCTTCACCAGCTGTGGGAGGAAGGGCTTCTGAGCCGCCAGACTTTTGCGACCATGGATTCGATCCGGCAGATTACGGATGAAAAAGCAGCCATCCCTTACGGGATGTTTCTGTCCAGCTCCCCGCTGACGGTGGTCCCGGCGGCGGCGCTGGACCAGTATGAGGCGCTTGATCCCCTTTCCTTTGGCGGGAAGCAGGTCTATCGGGACCTGCTGGGCACGCTCACCCGCGGAACCTTTGCCCTGACCCGGAGCTGCGGGAACCCCGAAAGAATGGTCGAATGGGTCAACCGGCTGTATACGGCCGAGGGAAGCATTCTGATCCAGGCGGGCCGCGAGGGCGAGGAATTCCTCCGGACGGAGGACGGGGGCTGGGAATGGATGGCCGACCTGTCGACCGTGGCGAACGAAGTGCTGCCGAACGCGACGCTGGCGGACGGCGGAGCGGCTCCGGGAATCGCGGAGAGGAGCTTCCAGGAGCAGTACGCGGACAGCGCCACGAAAAGAATCCTGGAAGGGATGGGCCGGGTCCAGGACAAGGCTGTTTTCCCCTTTCCTCTGGTTTTTCTGAGCCGGGAGGACGCGGCCAGGGTGGCGGAGCTGCAGGCGGCGATCGCGCCCTACGCGGATAAGGCCATGGCGGAATTTGTCACGGGCGACCGGCCGCTGGACGATGCCCACTGGGAAGCCTTCGGGCAGGAGCTGGACCGGCGGGGGCTGGAAGAAATGAAGGCACTCTGGCAGAAATATATCTGAAAGAGCGGGAGGAGAGCGAGCGATGGGACAGGCAGAAAAATGGATGAGCCTCCTGAATTCCGCTGAAACAGCGGAGCATCTGCGGATGCTTTACGGGCAGGACGACGGGATGCTGCGGGAGCAGCGGGAAAGGTACGGCGCGCTGATCCGCGCCCATGAGGAAGCCTTCGGAGCGCGCGAGGGGCTGGAGCTTTTCAGCGCGCCGGGGAGGACCGAGATCGGAGGGAACCACACGGATCACAACGGAGGACGCGTGCTGGCCGCCAGCGTCAATTTGGACACGCTCTGCGCGGCCTCCCCCCGGGCGGACATGAAGGTATGTTTCCAGAGCGAGGGCTATCAGCCCATCGAGGTGGACCTGACGGATACGGCTCCCAGGCCGGAGGAGGAAGGAACGACCGCCGGCCTCATCCGGGGCGTGGCGCAGGGCGTGAAGGAGTCCGGACGCCGGATCGGCGGCTTTGACGCGAAGGTCGTATCCACGGTGGCCAGCGGAAGCGGGCTGTCCAGCTCCGCGGCGCTGGAGGTCATGCTGACCGCGGTTTTCGACGGGTTGTTCAATGATTTTTCCATGCCCTTCCAGGAGCGCGCTCAGATCAGCCGCATGGCGGAAAACGTTTACTTTGGAAAGCCCTCCGGGCTTCTGGATCAGATGGCCAGCGCCGCGGGCGGCCTGGTCACGGTGGATTTTCAGGACGACCGGGAACCGAAGGTGGAGGCCCTTCAGTATGACTTCGCCGCCAGGGGATACGCCCTGGTGGTCGTCGCAACCGGCGGAAGCCATGCGGACCTGACCCCGCACTATGCCGCCGTTCCAAGGGAAATGAAGGAAGCTGCGGCATGCTTCGGACAGAAGGCGCTGCGCGGCCTGACCGAAGCGGACCTGCTCCGGGAGATCGGACAGCTCCGGAAGAAGGTGTCCGACCGGGCGCTGCTGCGCGCTTTCCATTTTATTGCGGAGGACGCCCGGGTTCCGCAGCAGGTGCGCGCGCTGAAGGAGGACCGGATCCGGGATTTCCTGCAGCTGATTACGGAGAGCGGGAGATCCTCCTTCATGTATCTGCAGAACATCTACGCTTCGAATGACGACCAGAGCCTGAGCCTCGCCCTGTGCATGGCGGAGAGCCTGCTGAAGGGGAAGGGCGCCTGGCGGATTCACGGCGGAGGATTCGCCGGAACGACGCTGAATTTCGTTCCCCTGGAAGAGACCGCTCGGTTTGTCGCGCAGATGGAAGAGGCGTTCGGAAAAGGGGCCTGCCATGTGCTGAATATCCGCCCTGTCGGCGCGGACCGCATCCGGATGTAAGGATGCATGGAGACGGAGACTGCGGGGATATCGGGATTTCTTGACAGCGGTCAGGGAAAAGTGATATGATTTCCGACGCCGGAGCCGGCGCTCCGGCGGATTAGGACGCGTTTTTGGAGCTTCTTCAGGGCAGGGTGAAAATCCCGACCGGCGGTTCAGCCCGCGAGCCTTTTCCCCTCGGAAAAGGCTGATCCGGTGGAATTCCGGAGCCGACAGTACAGTCTGGATGAGAGAAGAGCTACGGTGATACACTTTCGTATTTCCGCCCCTGAATGGCTTCTCAGCTTCAGGGGCGCGAATATTTTTACGGAGGGAGTTCACAATGACCCGGAACAACAAAAGGAAAAGCGTATTCACCACCTTCAACCTGACGCGGATGGCGCTGCTGGCGGCCATGGCTTCCATCCTGTTCCTCATCGAAATCCCGGTCGTCGCCTTCTACAAGCTGGATCTGAGCAATATTCCGGTGCTGCTGGGCGCCTTCTCGATGGGAACGCTGCCGGGGCTGATCATCCTTCTGATGAAGAGCGTGATCGGACTGCTTCACAGCTCCAGCGCGGGAATCGGGGAAATCGCGGATTTTCTGATGGGCGCCGCCATGGTCGTGCCGGCCTCCCTGATCTATCACCGGAGGAAGACCCGGAAGAACGCCCTGACCGGCATGGCTGTCGGAACATTGTGCGCCGTGATCGCGGCGGTGATGGTCAACAGGTGGATCCTGCTCCCTTTCTATATGGGAGCCTTTCACATGGACATGCAGGGAATCCTGGAGTTTGCGAATGTCGCGGGAGTGGACAGCGAGTGGAAGCTGCTGCTGATGATTACCGCCCCGTTTAACCTGCTGAAGGGACTGGCACTCAGCCTCCTGACCGGACTGATCTACAAACCCCTGTCCCCCCTGCTTCACGAGAAAGGATAAAGCGAAATTGATTTCAAACAGCGCGGAAGAAACCCGCAGGCTCGGAGCGCGCCTGGCGGAAGAGCTGCAGGCCGGGGATGTGATTGTGCTGGAGGGACCGCTGGGAGCGGGAAAGAGCGAGTTGGCCCGCGGCATCGCGGGAGGCCTCGGCGTCCGGGAGACGGTTACGAGCCCCAGCTTCACCATCCTGAATGTCTATGAAAGCGGGAGAATCCCGCTGTATCATTTTGACTGGTACAGGCTGGAGAGCCCCGGGGAGCTCTATGAAATGGGAATGGAGGAGTACCTGGGAGGGGACGGCGCGGCCCTGGTGGAATGGGCGGGCAGATGCCCGGAGGCGCTACCCGCCGATTTCCTGATGATCGAGCTGATCCCGGAGGGGGAGGAAAGGCGAAACCTCCGAATCCGCAGGCATGGCCATTTTCGAAAGCTGAAATGGGAAGGACCGGAAACATGAGACTGCTGACTGTGGATACCTCAGGCCCGGTATGCGGCGCGGCGGTGCTGGAAGGGGAAAGGGTGCTCAGCGAGTTCACGGCGCAGAGCGGGAACACCCACAGCGCCAGCCTGATGCCCATGGTGGAGCGCTGCCTGGAGGCCGCCGGGAGGACGCTGGAGGAGATGGACGGACTGGCCGTCGTTACGGGACCGGGCAGCTTCACCGGCGTCCGGATCGGCGTGGCGACGGTGAAGGGACTGGCACACGGAAGCGGGAAGCCCTGCTATCCCGTGGACGCGCTGGAGGCGCTGGCGGAGAGTACGGGCGCGTCCTTTCAGGACGTTTTGGTCTGTCCCATGCAGGATGCCCGGGCGGGGCAGGTCTACGGGGCTTTCTTCCGGAACGGGCAGCGGCTGACCGGGGACGCGCCGATGAAGCTGGAGGACTATCTGGCAGAGGCGCGCGGGCGTTCGGAAAGCCCGTGGCTTTTCACGGGGGACGGGATGGCGGCCCACCGCGGGATCATCCGCGAGCGGATGGGCGGCGGTGCGCTTTTCGCACCCGCTCCCTTCTGCTTCCTGCGCCCGTCCGCCGCGGGGCTGCTTGCGGCCAGGAAGGGAGTTCCCGTGACGTGGCAGGATCTGAAGGAATGCTATCTCCGCCCGCCGAACGCGGAGAAGAACCGAAAGCTGCTGGAGGCCATGCGCCATGAGTAGGGAAGTGATCCGGCGGATGCAGTACCGGGACGTCGGGCAGGTAGCAGCGATCGAGGCGGCCGTTTTTCCGCGCCCCTGGAGCCGGGAAAGCTTCCGGCGGGAAGTCAGGGAAAACGCGGTCGCCCGTTATCTGGTCGCGGAGAGGGACGGCGAAATCCTGGGATATGCCGGCGCATGGATCGTCATCGACGAATGCCACATCACCAACATCGCCGTCAAGGAAGCATGGCGCGGGCAGGGCTGGGGACGGCGCCTGCTGGAGGCGCTCATGCAGTATGCGGGCAATCTGGGCGCGGCCTGGGCGGACCTTGAGGTCCGGGTCAGCAACGAACGGGCGCAGCGCCTGTATACCCGGGCGGGTTTCGTGTCCATCGGCCGGAGGAAGCGGTATTACGACGACAACGGGGAGGATGCCTTCCTGATGGTCTGCCAGGAGCTTCCCGCGGCGGATCCGGATTTTGAGGAGGAACCCGTTCTGCCGGAGGAAGAGCCGGCGGACCGGAGAGACGGAAGCGCTGAGATCAGGGAGGAAGGGGAAAAAGCATGAGAAGAAGGATACTCCTGGGAACGGTTCTCCTGCTCATCCTGCTGGCGGCCGCAGGCACAGCCCTTGCGGCGGAGGCGGAGAACATCACCGGAAAGTGTTCCATCAAAGTGTGCTCCAGCTCCCGGGGACCTTCCCTGATGACGGACGGAAAATATACCTCCTACTGGGAGAGCAACAAGATACGCCAGCCGTATGTCACCATTTCCTCCGAAACCCCGATGTACGGGCTTTACCTGTGCTTCCGGGCGATGCCCTCCTCCTTCGAAATCCAGGAGCTGCGGGAGACGGCGGAGGAGACGAGGGAATGGGTGACGCTGACGCCCGGGGATACCCGCTTCCACCACACCTTCTATCCGCTGGACGGCGCCTCATGGATCCGGATTATCTCCACTCAGGAGGGATATCACCGGCTGGGATTCAACGAGATCTTCGTCTTCGGCCAGGGAGATATTCCGGACTGGGTGCAGAGATGGGAGGAGCCGGAGGGAAAGGCGGACATCCTGTTCTTTTCCGCGCATCCGGACGATGAGCTGATCTTTCTGGGAGGCGCCATTCCCACGTACGCGGCGGAAAGGGAGAAGCGGGTGGTTGTGGCCTACCTGTCCTACAGCAATACCACCCGGCGTTCCGAAGCGCTCAACGGGCTCTGGTCGATGGGCGTGAGGCATTATCCGGAGTTCGGCGGATTCCGCGACGCCTACAGCAAGAAGGCGAAGGACGCCTATCATACCCTGGGGAAGGACAAGGTGCTGGGATGGGTGACCGGGCTGTACCGAAAGCATCGGCCGGAGGTGGTCGTCACCCACGATATCAACGGAGAATACGGCCACGGCCAGCACAGGATGATGGCGGACGCGGCGATCCAGGGCTATGAGCTGGCCGCGGATCCGGCAAAGTATCCGGAGTCCGCGGCGCAGTACGGCACCTGGCAGGCCAAAAAGCTTTATGTCCACCTGTATGGGGATGAAGACATCCAGACCCGGTTCGACTGGAATGTTCCGCTGGAGAAGCTCGGCGGGAAGACCGGCCTGGAGGCCGCCAGCGAGGCTTACGCGCTGCATAAAACCCAGGAGAGCGCCGAGGTCAAGATCAACGGAAAATGGACGCCCCTGAGCGTCGAGGTGACGGGAAGCGCGTATCCCAACACGGTTTTCGGCCTGTACGCGAGCGAGGTCGGCCCGGATGAGACGCATACGGACTTCCTCGAGCATATCGGGACGGAGGAAGCCGGAGAATAATCGGAAACGGAGAGGAATGCCGGATGAAAAAGCTGCTGATTCTGTTATCCGCCTGCCTGCTGCTGCTGGGAGCCTGCGGGGCGGCCGCGGAGGAGGAGGCCTCCGAGCTGACGGCGGCCTGCAGCCTGACGCTGGGTGGGAAGGGAAAAACCAAAAACCTGACGGACAGGAAATTCACTTCCTTCACCGAGACGAAGCCCATGAAGAATCCCACGCTGGAGATTTCGAGCCCGGAGCCCGTCCACGGCCTGTACCTCTGCTTCCAGAAGAAGCCGGAGAGCTATGAGATTCAGGTCAGGGAGAACGGAAACTGGGAGACCGTCTGCGAGGGAAACGATTTCATTCACGCTTTTTACGCGCTGGACGGCGCCCGGGAAGTGCGGGTGCGCGCGACGGGCGAAAAGAAGCAGACCCTCGGCTTCAATGAGGTCTATGTCTTCGGCGGGGGCCGGATTCCCGGATGGGTGCAGAGATGGGAGGAGACGCCGGAAAAGTCCGACCTTCTCTTTGTTGTGGCGCACCCGGAGGAAGAGCTTCTGTACCTGGGCGGCGCCATCCCGTACTACGCCGCGGAGCAGGGAAGGACGGTGGCGGTCGCCTGCCTGAGCTACGCCAATACCACCCGGCGCAGCGAGTTCCTCAACGGGCTGTGGTCCATGGGCTACCGGAACTATCCCGTGATCGGGGAATTCAAGACCGCCAAGGCCAAGGGCGTGAAGGCGGCGTATAAGGCCATCGATGCCCGGAACGGCGAAAAGGTACTGCTCTCCTGGCTGTCGGGCGTTCTGGAACAGACCAGGCCGGAGGTGGTGGTCGGCCCGGACGAGAACGGAGAGGGCGGCAATGGCCAGCGGATGATGCTCGCGGATGCCTGCCGGAAGGCCTTCGCGGCCGCGGAGGGATGGCAGCCCTCCAAGCTGTACCTGCATCTGTACGGGAACCCGGCGGATCAGACCGTCTTCGACTGGGACGCGCCCATGGAGAAGCTTGGCGGCAGGACGGGAATGGGACTGGCGTATTATGCCTACCTGTTCCATAAAACCCAGGACGATCAGGAGCGCAGCGTGTACCGGGAGGGGATTACGTACGCCAACAATACCTTCGGGCTGGCGGAAAGCCTGGTGGGGGAGGACCTGGTGCATCAGGACCTGCTGGAGAACATTCCCCTCGAAAACCTGACCGCGCCGAACGCATCCGCGCCGGAGGAGGGCTGGAGCCTCGCGGACGTTCCGGGACTGCCGGAACTGAACGAAAAGGGCTTCCTGAACGAGGGCGAGTTTATCTGGAGCGATGACGAGCGGGGACATTATGTCTTCGTAAATACGGGCGTGCGGGTGGTGATTCAGAGAAAATTCGACGGATCCCTGCCGCTGACCTGGTTTGAGACGGATATCCTGTGCGACACGGACGCCGGGGAAAAGATGGTCAATCTGGAATACACCCCCGATAAGGCGGTAGGCAAAAAGAGCCGGGTGGACGCGGCCAAAAACGCGCTGGCCCATCAGCTGGTCTTTGCCGTCAACGGGGATTACTACACCTACCGGGTGGGCAGCAAGAACGGCCATCCCGTCGGGGTTGAGATCCGGGACGGACAGGTTTACTTTGACGACCGCTATGACCATGTGGAGAAGAGCTTCTTCCCGAACCTGGATACCCTCGCCTTCTATGAGGATGGCAGCGTGAACGTCCACGCCAGCGTGGAAATGAGCGCAGCGGACTATCTGGAGAAGGGAGCCTATATGGTGTACAGCTTCGGGCCCTATCTGATCCGGGAAGGAAAGCTGAGCGAGTGGGTGCAGGATCCGAACAAGAGCCGCGCCAAAAATCCGCGGCATGCCTTCGGGATGATCGAGCCGGGGCATTATGTGGACATCATGTGCGAGGGGCGCCTGGGCAGCCGCAGCGAAGGCGTGACCATGCCGCAGCTGGCCTTCCTCTGCCAGGCCGCGGGGCTGAAGGAAGCCTGCGACCTGGACGGCGGGCAGACGGCGGTGGTGGTCTTTATGGGAAAACAGCTGAATAAGATCGGCAAGTATGACGGAAAAACTTCAGCCAGGGAAACCTGCGAGGTGCTGGGCATCGGCTTCAGCGACCAGGTCGGAAGCTGGCAGATCCAGTAAAGGAAAAGCGCCGGAGGAATGATCCTCCGGCGCTTTTCATGCCGCAGAGCCCTTTCAGGTTCCGTAAAGCCTGGCCGGGGTCCAGTAGCGCTGCTGATAGTAATCCGTGAAGCAGTAGGTAACCCGCATCGGCGCGTCCCCGATGGGCGTGTTGGCGATCTCCGTTTCTTTTCCCAGCACGACCGGCTCCCCGAGCAGGAAGGTGTCCTGGTAATTCCCCTGATAATCGTAGTACTCGCAGATGAACTGCAGCTCATCCCCCGCGCCGATCCGGATCAGGTTCTTGGCGACCGCCTCCGTCTCGCCGCCGGCATAGACCGGAGAAGCGCCGGAGATGATGCCGTAGGGGTGCTCGTCATCAAAGAGAATCATCAGGTTGACCCGGACCCCGTTCAGGAAGGCCGGGGCATAGCCGGAGATGGCGTAATGCTCTCCGTCGTCCTCCGTGCCCAGGTAGTAGTAGGCGACAGGCTGCCCGTCGATGGACAGCCAGGTGCCGTCGAAATCATCCACCAGATCATCCCCGTCCAGGGTGAATTCGGCGCTGGTTCCCAGGTCGATGTAGCCCTGCCCGTCATCCACGAAAACATTGCGGACCAGGCTGTCCACCTCTCCCCACTGTTCCCCGGAAAGGGAAATCCGGTTCCCCTGCCAGAAGAGGGCGGAGGCGTCCAGATGATGCGCGCTCAGATACTCGGCCACCTGCCCGGAGGTCAGGCTGCGGCCGGAGAAGAGGCCGAAGATGTCCTCCTGGCCTCCCCCGTAGCCGCCTCCGTAGGAACCGCCGAACAGGCCGTCCAGCAGGCCGGTCATGTCCGAAGGCGAGGAGGAGATTCCGCCGGAATAGCTGCCAGTCCCCAGCAGGCTTGAGAGCAGGCTGGAGGAGCCGATCCCCTGGCTGGAGTATCCGACGGGCGAGGTCCCGGCGGCGAACTGGCCGCTGAGCTCCAGGCTCGCGAATTCCTGAATGCAGCGGGTGTATTCCTCATCCATTCCGATCTGCTGATAAGTGGAAACCATCTGGGAAACCTTGCCGGTACGCTTGTAGGGGAAATAGACGCTCAGGCCGTAGGCGCTGCTCATGCCGCCGCCGGTCCGGTTGTACTTGACGGCGCCCTGAAGCGCTTTGGCCAGGTCGGAGCCCTCCTTCGTTCCCAGATTTCTCGCGAAATGCACGAGGTCCACCTGGTCGATCCGGGTGCTCTGGGCAAATTCCCGGGTTTTGCTGCGGGCCGTGGCGACGGTTTTGTATTCCTTCTGCTGAATCAGCTCGTTGGTGCCCTTTCCGAAGGCGGACAGGCGCGCGGGAACGGTCGCCTGGAGCTCCGCAAGGTCCACGACGGACAGCGTGGTGCCCTGGCCGCGACACTGCCGGGCGCAGACTTCCACAAAGTCATCGGCGATGGCCTTGCCGATTTCCACCGTGGGCATGGAGGTGTTCCGGCCCAGCTTAGTCAGCCAGTTGGTATAGTACCAACCGACGCCGGGCTCCGTTTCCTCGCTGGCGATCATGTAATCCGCGTAGCGGCTCAGCATCAGCCCGTTTTCCACCGTCGCCATCAGGCAGGCGTCAAATCCGATGAAATCGAACTTCTGTCCGCCGTCCCGGAGCGCGGTCTCAATCCCTGCCAGGGACATGGAGGTCCGGGAGGAGGTCTTTTCGTCATAGCCGTAGCCGGTGACGGATCCGCCGCCGTGGTCCCACAGGATCAGGCACATCCGGTCGGCCGGGAAATGCTCCGCTCCGTAGCGGATAAAGGAGGTCAGGGTGGCGGGGCTGGTCATGGCGCCGGAACCCATATTCTTTTCGAGGCAGTAGAGCTTTCCGTCCTGAATCTGATAGATTTGGTTGACGGAACTTGAAACCACGTTGTTGCGCCAGCGCCGGCAGCCGCCGGTATAGACGATCAGGCTGACGTTTTTGCCGAAGGAGGCCGAGGCCATCTCCTTCAGGTCTGAGGTGCCCATCCCGTTCTGGCTTTCCAGATCCGTACCGCAGAGGTAAACCATCACGGTGACGGTGTCCCGGCCCTTTCCGCGGATCGCGGTATATTTCGCGCGAGCTTTGGAGGAAACGGACGTATCCGGCTGAAGGCCGCTTCCTGCAGGCGCGGAGGCCGCGGAGGAAGAGGAACCGGAAGAAGCGGAAGAACCGGCCTGCGACGCGGAGACGCCGGAGGAAGCACTCTGCTGGGCGGAGGCGGAACCTCCCGTCAGCAGGGACATCGGATCATCCGGGAAATCGTAAACGGAGGAGGAGCTGGAACCAAGGAAGGCGCTGAGGAGATCCGTCAGCCCGGAGGATCCGGACCCGGAGCCGGCCTGGTCTCCGATGAGGCCACCGAGACCGCCGGAGGTGGACTGGGACCCGGAGTCCGTCAGGTCTCCGAAGAGGCCGCCGAGACCGCCGGAGGCGGACTGGGATCCGGAGGGGGACGGAAGCGCTTCCGGCACGGGGGAATCATTTCCTCCCAGGAGCCCGGACAGCTTCCCGCCCCCGAGCAGCACCACCAGCGCGATGACCACCAGGAAAAGCTTGCTGCTGCAGCCGCTGCCGGAAGCGCGCGCGCCCGGGGGAACGGCGCCGGAGGGGCGGGTGTTCATCCGCTTCGCGGAGCCGGACTGCGGCGGGCGGACGGGAGAGGAGCCCTGGGAGGGGCGGGACTGCGGCGTGGTGAAAGGCGCGCCGAAAGGCCCGGAGGCACCCGGCCGCTGCGATCCGGAAAAGGGAGAGCCCGCCGGCTGGGAAGGCCGGGACTGGGACGAGGGCTGCTGCTGCCGGGGAGACGACGCTCCCGGGAAAGAGGCGGCGGGACGGCTGCCCGTCTGCTGCGGGCCGGATTCCTGCCCGCGCCGGTCCGCATAGTTTCCGGTATTGCCGACCGGGCCAGTGCCCAGCCCTTCGCCCCGGCGATGCACGCCGCGGCCGCCCGAGACGACCTTACGCTCCCTGGAACGGGGTTTCCTGTCCTCATCCATGTTCAAAGACTCCTTCTTTATTTAGATCGGTGAATGCACTGCAGACAATGGCATCATATCACAGAATCGGGAAAAACGCCATACAGACCGTAAAACCGGGGAAGAGGCTACAGACCGTAAATCCGGGGAAGATGCGCAGATGCCGCCGAGGGCGGCTCCGCGTCCCCCGGGCCGGGCAGCGGCGAAAATGCCCCGGAGGCCGGGAAACCTGCGAAAAACACCGGGAAAACCCTTGACAGAAGCGGGGGATCGTGATATTGTCTTGCGGTGAGCCGCTCGGGAGAGGTTTTTTGAATGCGCCCTGCGCGCAACCCACAGTCCCGGCGAGTATGTATCAGGAGGTGCTGAGGCATGTATGCGATTATCGCGGCAGGCGGTCGGCAGTATCGGGTTTCCCAGGGTGATGTGATCTATATCGACAAGGTGAATCAGGA
>CAMVFE010000049.1 GCA_947166705.1 uncultured Clostridia bacterium | reverse complement strand
TGTCGATGCCGTCCAGCAGGTGCATGGTCAGCTTCTGCAGCCTGGCCTCGGTGTACCGCATGGCCGCGGCGCCGTCGCCGTCCACGGATCCGAAGTTGCCCTGTCCCTCGATCAGGGGATAGCGGATGTTGAAGGGCTGCGCCAGGCGCACCATCGCGTCGTACACGGAGGTATCCCCGTGGGGGTGGAATTTACCCAGCACGTCGCCCACCACGCGGGCGCTCTTGCGGGTCGGCTTGTCCGGGGTCATGCCCAGCTCTTCGGACATGTCGTACAGAATCCGGCGGTGCACGGGCTTCAGTCCGTCCCGCACATCCGGCAGTGCGCGGTCCACGATGACCGCCATGGCGTAGGCGATGAAGCTCTTCTTCATCTCCTGCTCAAGATTGACCGGTATCAGCTTATCCTGAATCATGCTTCTCTGTTTCCTTTTCCGTTCATGCTCTCTCCGCCGCCCCGCGCCGGGGCCGCGGCGGCGCGCCTCTTCCGGCGGATCCCCGATCCGCGCGCGCCGGTATCTCCCGGGTTATACGTCGAGGTCCTTGACCAGGTCGCTGTTCTCCTGAATAAACTGCTTCCGCGGCTCCACCTGGTCGCCCATCAGCAGGGTGAACAGCCGGTCGGCCTCCATGGCATCGTCCGGGGTAATCTGCATCATCATGCGGGTTTCCGGGTTCATGGTCGTGTCCCAGAGCTGCTGGGCGCTCATCTCGCCGAGGCCCTTGTACCGCTGGATATCCGGCTTGGGATCCCGGCCGATCTCGTCCAGCAGGCGGTCCAGCTCGTCGTCATCGTAGACGTACCGCGAGGTCTTTCCCTTGGTGACCTTGTACAGCGGCGGCATCGCGGCGTAGACATATCCCTTTTCCACCAGGGGCCGCATGAACCGGTAGAAGAACGTCAGCAGCAGGATCCGGATATGCGCGCCGTCGACGTCCGCGTCCGTCATGCAGACGATCCGGTGATACCGCAGCTTGCTCTCGTCAAACTGATCCCCGAATCCGCAGCCGAAGGCGGTGATCATCGCCCGGATCTCCTGGTTCTCGAGCGCGCGGTCCAGCCGCACCTTCTCGACGTTCAGGATCTTTCCGCGCAGGGGCAGGATCGCCTGCGTCTTGCTGTCCCGGCCGCCCTTGGCGCTGCCGCCGGCGGAGTCGCCCTCCACCATAAAGATCTCGCACTTCGCGGGATCCCGCTCGCTGCAGTCGGCCAGCTTGCCCGGCAGGGAGGCGGATTCCAGCACGGTCTTCCTCCGCGTGGCTTCCCGGGCCTTCCGGGCCGCCTCCCGCGCCCGCTGCGCGTCCACGCACCGGCCGACGATGGCCTTCGCCACCGTGGGATTCTCCTCCAGGTAGGTGGTCAGCTCCTCGCTCACGAGGCTGTCGACCACGCCGCGCACCTGCCCGCTCCCGAGCTTGCTCTTGGTCTGGCTCTCGAACTGCGGATCCTCCATCTTGATGGAGATGATGGCCGTCAGGCTCTCCCGCACGTCCTCGCCCTTCAGCTTCGGCTCGTTTTCCTTCAGCAGCTTGTACCGGAAGGCGTAATCATTGATCGCCCGCGTCAGCGCCGTGTTGAAGCCCGCCAGATGGGTGCCCCCGTCCGGCGTCGCGATGTTGTTGGCGAAGGAGTAGACGTTCTCGGCGTAGCTGTCGTTGTACTGCATCGCCATTTCCACCAGGATCCCGTCCTTCAGGCCCTCGGTGTAAATCGGCTCCGGGAACAGCACCTGCTTGTTCTGGTTCAGGAAGAGGACGAATTCCTTCAGCCCGCCTTCGTAGCAGAAATCCTGGACCTTCGGCTCCTCCGGCCGGTCGTCCCGGAACACGATGCGGATTCCCTTGTTCAGGAAAGCCATCTCCCGCAGGCGGTTCCGAAGCGTTTCATACTCGAACTCCCCTGTCTCAAAAATGCCTTCCGGATTCTCCTCGCTCTTCACGTCGGGCCAGAACTGGATGGTCGTTCCCGTCCGGTCCGTCGTGCCGATGACCTTCAGGTCGTACAGATACTTGCCCCGGGAATACTCCTGCTGATAGATCTGCCCGTTCTGGTACACCGTCACCGTGAAGTGCTCGCTCAGGGCGTTCACCACGGAGGCGCCGACGCCGTGCAGGCCGCCGGAAACCTTGTATCCCCCTCCGCCGAATTTGCCGCCGGCATGCAGGATGGTCAGGCAGACCTCGACGGCGGGACGGTGCATCTTCGGATGCAGGCCCACGGGAAACCCGCGCCCGTCGTCCTGTACGGTCACGCTCCCGTCCTTGTTCAGCGTTACGTCAATCTCGTGGCAGAAGCCGGCCAGGGCTTCGTCCACCGAGTTGTCCACGATTTCATAAACCAGGTGGTGCAGCCCCCGCACGTCCGTGGAGCCGATGTACATGCCCGGCCGCTTCCGGACGGCCTCAAGGCCCTCCAGCACCTGAATCTGTTCTTCACCGTAGTCCGAGGTGACAGCCATTTCCTTTTCCAGGTCCAGTTCGAATTCTTCAGACATTTTTTCCCTTTCCGTTCGCCTGTAAATCTCCCGAGCGCATCCTTCCCTCCCCCGTTTTCCGGGGGCCTCCGGCGCGTTCCCGGAAATGCCTCTTCCTCTTGAAAAATAAGGCGTTTCCAACCTGTTTATTATATCACATTCCGGGCAAAAAAGAAAGCGTCGGAACGGGAAAATCTCCCCTTTTCCGGCGCTGTTTTTCATGCCTTTCCGCGGCCCGCTTCCCGCTCCTCAGGGCATCTCCGTCCGCCAGAGAATCTCCTCCGGTTTCTCCCCCAGGCCGCAGACGGAGAACGCGTATCCCTCCGCCATCTCCCGCTCCGCGTACCAGACCCCGGCTTCGGGCTCCAGCACGGAAAAGCTTTTCATGGAAAGGCTCAGGCCCTTCCCGACGGCCTTCAGGTAGCTCTCCTTCCGCGTCCAGATCCGGGCGAATTCGCGCTGCCGCTCCGCCTCCCCGGGAATCCGGCGAAGGCTGTCCGCCTCCTCCCGGGTGAAGCAGAAGTCCGCGATCTTTTCGCTTCCCCGCCCGGTCTGCTCCACGTCGCAGCCGACCGGCGCGCGGCCGGACGCGCACATCGCCCATATTCCGGCGTGGCTCAGGCTGAAGTACAGATCCGGCATCCGCGGGATCCAGGGCTTTCCCTGCTCCCCCTCGCGGATCTCCGTCCTTTTTCCGTCCAGCCCCCGGCTCTCCATCAGCCGGAAAAGCAGAATACCGGCGCCCAGTCTCAGGCGCCGGTCTTCCGCGAACCGCATGGATTCCACCTTTTCCCGCCGGCTTTCGGGCATCCGTTCCAGCCATGCGCGGAACAGGCGCTCGTCCTCCAGCGGTGTGACATCCATGCAGATTACTTCAACACGGGTTTTTCCGTCCATGCTTATTCGCCGTCCGTCAGCGTTTCCTCGGTGGCTTCGGTGGTCTCCACGCTCTCGCTGCCCGCTTCCTTCGCGGCGTCGAGGATGGCCTGGCCTTCCTCCGTGTAGACGATCTCGGCCGCCGCTCTCCACTGCTCCAGCATCTCGCTGACCGCGGTGTTCTCCTTCTCGCTCAGCAGCTCTTCCTTCAGCTGGGTCCGGATCTCCTCCGTCAGCTCCACCGCGCCGGCGGGAATGTCCCGCGTGTAGTGGATCAGGTGAATGCCTTTGGTGCCCAGCACGGGCTCGCTGACATCGCCGATCTTCTGCAGCGACATGGCGCCTTCCGTGAAGGCGGGATCCCACAGGATGCTTTCCTTGTGCACGGCATAGCCGTTGGTCCGGTTGGCCTCCTGCTGCATGCCGGGATCCTTGCCGTATTCGGTGATCAGATCCGCGAAGGGCGTTCCCGCCTCATACTTCGCCATGATCTCCTTCACCTGATCCTGCACGCTGTCCAGAATCGCCTGCTTCGCGGCGTCCACCATCTCCTGGGTCACCGGCTCTTCCGGCTCCGCGGTAGGCTCCGCGGCGGCAGGGGTCTCCTCGGCCGTGGCGGGAGTCTCCTCCGCACCGTCCGCCGGCTGTTCGGCGGTGTCCTCGGCGTCCGCGTTCGCGGTTTCCTTGTCCTGCTGCTCCTCCAGCTTCGCCGCCAGGGACGTATACGCGTTCATCAGCTCGCTGTCCACATTCAGCAGGATATGGGTGACACCCCGGTATCCTTCCGGAACATAGTAGCTCTTTTCGCCCATGTAGTTCGTGTAGTACTCATACATGGGGATATTGCCCTCGTAGTTTCCCTTATCCTCTTCGACCAGCTCGTTGAAATAGCCGGTTACTTCGTCGTCCGTCGCCGTGATCTCGCCCAGCACGGCGGTCTGGACGTTCTTGCGCAGCTGGGACTCCTGGGAGCTCTGGGTATATTCACTGGTGAAGGACTCCTCGGTGTATCCGTAATTCTGCTGGATGTAGGCCAGCGCGGTCTCCTTAGCCTGGGCCTTCTCCTCGTCCGTGGAGGTGTCCGTCATTCCGCCGACGTTCTGCATGTAGTAGTTCAGGATCTCATCCCACTCAGCCTTCGCCTCGGCTTCCAGCGCGGCCTGCTGTTCCTCGGTCATGGCGGTCACGCCCAGCTCCCTGGCCTTCTGGTCGTACAGGATGCCGTCGATCGCCCACTCCAGGCCGTAGGATTTGGCAACAGCCATCATGGAGGGATCCGTCGTATCATATCCGAAGGACGCGTAGTAGCTGACCACGCTGTTGATCAGGCTCTGCATCTTCTGGTTATTGCTCCAGAGCTCGTCGCCGTTCACGGAAGCCAGCAGCACGGGCTCCTCCGCGTTTTCGGCCGGCACAACAGTCTGCTCCTCGGCGCCCTCAGCCTGCTCCGCGGGGGCTTCAGCCTGCTCCTCAGCGGCAGGGGCTTCCGTTGCTTCCGCCGGGGCGGCCGCTTCCGTTCCCTCGGCCAGAACTCCCGTCATTCCGCCCGCCAGCATCATCACGGCCAGCAGGATGGCAGTCAGCGTTTTTCCAGAGGAAAAAATCTTCATTTTCCGGTAATCTCCTTTCAGCGCCGGCTTCCCGGCATCATGAAGCTATTATAAAACAAAACAGGGCTCCGGGCAAGGCGCATCGTGTGAACGTTCTGTAAATGATCCGGATCTTCCGCGGTTCCGCTTGCGTCAGGCGTTCTTGTATCTCCCGGGCGCGAAGCACGGCGTCCTGGCCGCGCTTCCCCGGTTATCGCGGGGCGCTCCGCTTTTCGCGCTGGGCACAAAAAAACGACCCGTTTGGGTCGCTCGAGCAGCTCCGACGGGATTCGAACCCGTGTTTCCGCCTTGAGAGGGCGGCGTCCTAGGCCTCTAGACAACGGAGCCAAAAAGAAAAGCTGGGGAACTAGGATTCGAACCTAGACAATACGAGTCAGAGTCGTAGGTGCTGCCGTTACACCATTCCCCAACATCAGCTCTTGGCTGCGGGAGCTATTATAGCAAAGCCCTCTCCCGCTGTCAAGCATCTTTTTTCGTTTTTCGGCATTTTGGCGGCGAAGCCGCGCATCCTCCCGCGCCGCGTCTTCCGGGGCCCGCCGGCCGGGTTATAAAAAGCGATTTGCGCGGAAGGAAAAGGAATCCTTCCCGGCGAAATATGAAACAATCTTTACCGCCGCGGCGGCTTCATCTGAAATATCCCGCGTACATACCTTGCGAAAGGAGAATATTCCTTGAATACATACGTGAAGAACGGGCGCCTGGTGGCGGAGCTCATCGGGAAAATAGATGCATCCACCGCTCCGGAGGTAGACCGCCTGCTGCGGCAGGCCATATCGCAGCATCCGGACCTTCCGCTGACCCTGGACGCGGATCAGCTGGAGTACATTTCCAGCACCGGCCTGCGCGTGATCCTGAAGCTCATCCGGGAAGACGGGAAGGCCCTGGCCGTCGTCAACGCCTCTCCGGCGGTTTATGAGGTTTTCGAGGTCACCGGCATCAATACGCTGATCCCCGTAGAGAAGCAGCTGCGCCGCCTTGACGTGGCGGACTGTCCGGTAATCGGCGTCGGGGCCTTCGGCACGGTGTACCGGCTGAACAGCGACACGGTGGTCAAGGTTTTCCGCGACGGGGAAGCCTCCCTTCCCATCATCCGGGACGAAACGAACAGGGCGCGTCAGGCGTTCCTCATGGGCGTCCCGACGGCGATCCCCTTCGATATCGTCCGGGTGGGCGATCAGTACGGTTCCGTCTTTGAAATGATCAACGCGCAGAACTGCAATGATCTTGTGGCGCGGGATCCGTCGGTCCTTGACGATCTGCTCCCCCGCTACGCCGCGTTTCTGAACAGGCTTCATGCGATCGAGGCCCGGCCGGGCGTTCTGCCCTCCGCGCGCGCCCTGTTTCTGAAATACCTTTCAGTCATCTCCGCCAGCCTGGACGGGCGGGTCAGCGAGCGGCTGAAATACCTGCTGGAAAGCATGCCGGAGGATCTTCATCTGGTGCACGGGGACATACACCTGAAGAACCTGATGACCTCTTCCGGGGAGATGATCCTGATCGACATGGACAAGCTCTGCACCGGGAACCCCGTCTTCGAGTTTGCCAGCCTGTGCGCTACCTATGTGCTCTTCAACGAGGACAGCCCGAATGATTCCATGGAGTTTTTCGGCATCAGCGCGGAGAATTCGAGGCGGATTTACGCGGAAACCCTGCGCGCCTGTCTGGGGAATCCGGACGAAGAAGCTTTCGCCACGGCCGGGGCAAAGGTTCGGGCGCTGAGCCTCCTGCGCTTCCTGAAGATCCTGCTTCTCGAGCAGAGCGGCGTTGACACACCCCTGAAAAAGCTCCAGGTCCGGCATGCCTCGGAAGAGCTGAAGGAGCTCGTTTTCCAGGTGGACAGCCTGGCGCTGTAAGCATTTTCCCCCGGAGCCTTACTGCGGCCCCGGCGGAATCTCCTCCAGTTTCTCAAACACCTTCGCCACGTCCCCGCGGATCACCAGGTCCGCCCTTTCGTCCGCCTGCGTCGGCGTCAGATTGATCACGACAAGATGCTTTCCCCGGAAATCATCGATAAAGGAAGCGGCCGGCTCCACGGCCAGCGAGGTTCCCGCAACGATCAGCGTATCCGCGTTGGTGATTTCCCGTCTTGCCCCGATGCAGACATACTTCTCCAGCGGTTCTCCGTACAGCGCCACATCCGGCTTGATCACCCCGCCGCATTCGCACCGCGGAATGCCCTCCGAATGAAGAATCTTTTCCATCGGATACGCGGCGTTGCATTCCAGGCAGTGGTTGTCATGAACGTTTCCGTGCAGTTCGTATACCCTGATATTTCCGGCGGCTTTATGCAGTCCGTCGATATTCTGCGTCACGATTCCCCGAAGCCTGTCCTCTTTTTCCAGCCTGTACAGATATCGGTGCGCCGCGTTCGGCTTCGCCTCCGGGTGAAGCATATGCTTCCGGTAGAAGTCGAAGAAGGCCTCCGTCTGCAGGTAAAAGAAGCTTTTGCTCAGAATTTCCTCCGGAGAGAGCCCATTCCCGCCCCGCAGTCCGTCCCCGGAGCGAAAGTCGGGGATGCCGCTGGCCGTGGATACGCCGGCTCCACCGAAAAAGACGATCCTCCGGGACTTCCGGATGATTTCCGCAAGTTCGTTCATTTTCCGCTCTCTCCGGCCGCGAGCTCCCGCAGCGCTTCCTCGGGTGTCAGGGAGAATCCGGCATCTCCGTCATCCGGCTGAAGGCTGCCGATCAGGGTGCCCTGCGCGGCCTTCATTTTTTTCACCGCCGACTGATAGGTTTTCCGGGAGATCTTCTTTCCGTTCCGGTAGTAGGTGTCCGGTCCTTCCCCGGAGAAATCCTCCTGCTCGTTCAGGATCGTCTTGGCCTGATATTTCCCGTTCTTGCCGATCTGAAGCTGCATCTTCCAGCCCATCTCGCAGTCGTTGAAGTACAGCGTCAGAACGCCTTTCTTCCCGAGATAAACGCTGGAATACAGCAGGTCGTCAATCTCCGGCTGCAGGCTCAGCATGCAGTGAACGCCTTTTTTCCCCTGCGTGTAAATCCACAGCCTGCCCACCTTGAATCCGTACTCCGTTTCCTCGACCAGGTCCAGAAAGATCAGCTCCGGAACGCCGTCCCCGGTCAGGTCCGTCAGGCCCACAGGCCGGCAGTCCGGCAGGGATGTGACCTCTTTCACATATTCCCGGTAAGCCAGGATCCCCGCTTCCCGTTCCTGCAGAATCTGCGTGTAGGCCGTCTGCCACGGCTCTGTGCGCACGGAGGAATCCTGAAGCGCCAGATCCGGATCGGCGCCGGCGCTTCCCAGCCACAGCGCCGCCAGCATCAGAACGATGAACACTCTCTTTTTCATCCTGCGTCCCTTCTTTCCGCGGCGGTCTCAGCCGTCCGCTTCCGGTCGTCGTTTTTGTTTTCGGTCCTGCATCTGCCTCCAGTATACACCCGTTCCGAAGATTTGCAATTTTGTAATTCCCAAAGCATCAACGTCTGTGGTACAATAGCTTCAGCAAACGATCATCCCGAAAGCAGCGGCGCAAAAAGAATAAGAACTGATTTCCCGGCAACCGCCCATGAGTTGAAAAAACGAAGCAGAGGAGGGTGCATAATAATGCGGAAAAGATGGACTGCGTGGCTTCTGGCCCTGATGATGATTCTGCCGCTCTTCGCGCAGGCCGGTCAGGCCGCGGTGGCGGATCCGACCCTGGAGCAGATTCCCGGAGAGACGGAGAAGGTAAAGGTCATTCCCACCGGGACCGAAGCCTCCAGCTTTATCAAAAACAAAAAGAATCCGGACCTCTGGAACCCGGCAAACGCGACGGACGGAAATGAAACCACCTGCTGGCAGTTTTCCGCAAAGAAGGGGCTGAAGGGTAAGTCCTGGCTTCAGCTGGACTTCGGCTCCGGCGCCGTCATGGACGAAATCTGGTTCAAAAACGGCTTCTGGGCGGTGAACGACAAAGGGAAGGATCAGTATCCGATCAATGCCCGGCTGAAGGCGGTGAAGGTGCAGTTCCTTTATGCGGAAGAAAAGAAATTTCGCGATCCGGTCGAGCTTACCCTCGCGGACGAGAGCCGGAACGGATGGCAGCGGTTTTCCGTCGGGCACCGCGAGAATGTATCTCAGGTCCGGATCGCCGTGGTGTCCGTCTACAAGGGAAGCTCCTTCCCGAACGATGTCTGCCTCTCCGAGGTCATGATGGTTCGGCACGCTTCCGCGCAGACAGCCGTGAGCCCGCAGGATACGCAGGCTGCGGTTGTCTATGAAAGCCGGCCGAGCGTTACGGGCGTCGGGCTGCTGAGTAAAATCGCCACGCGCAGCGGCCCCGGCACCCACTACGAGGACACAAAAACCTTCTTTCCGGACACCTGGCGGACGCAGACGGTGCGGGTGCTGAAAAAGAGCTTCGCCAACGGCGTCTGGTGGGTGCAGCTGGATTTCCGCAACGGCTCGAAGGGCCACTACCGGGTATGGACCGGCGCGAAGCGGGTGGATGTGGATCTGGACAAGGTCGCGGAAGACAAATGGACCTATGAGTGCGACATCAGCCCCACGAGCGACGTCCGTCTCGGGCCCGGCGGCGATTACGCGAAGTCGAACCTGCCCATTACCCGATACGCGGTGGGAAACATCTATGCGCAGGAAAACGGATACGTGGACGTGGATTACTGGTATGAGGATGACGGATATGACGGAACCCACCGCGTGTGGATTCCGGCCGGCAGCGTTTCCAATTTCTGGAACGGGGATCATTCCGGGGAAACGTAAGCAGTCAGGTCCTCCCGCTCCGTCCTTTGAGCTTGGAAAAAAGCCCGTATTTACAGGGATGCGTACATGGACGCCATCAGCCTGGGAATAAACCGGTAATGGTCGCCCGGAAGATTGGTCGTCAGATATACGCAGGTGAGGTCTTCCTTCGGATCCACGCAGAACCAGTTTCCGAATGCGCCGTCCCAGCCCCATTCTCCGACAGAACCGTTGATTCCGGCCAGCTCCGGATTTGTCAACACGCGTACGCCCAGCCCGTAGCCGTATCCGCGCTGCGTGTCCCAGTTATCCCCTTTCCGCTGTTCCGGCGTCAGATGATCCGTGGAGATCAGGTCAATCGTTTTCCGGCCCAGAATCCGTTCGCCGTCCAGCGTGCCGCCGTGAAGCAGCATCTGCGCAAAGCGGGAATAATCCCGGACGGTGGAGAAGAGTCCGCCGCCGCCGCTTTCAAAAGCAGGCTTCCGGGAGGGATAGTCGCGTGTATCCGGCTTCATCCCCTCGTTGATATGATACAGGGTCGCGATCCGGTAATGCTGATCCTCCGGCACGAAGAACCCGGTGTCTTTCATCCCCAGAGGGTCGAAGATGTTTTCCTTCAGGTATTCGCCCAGGGTCTTCCCGGACAGAACTTCAATCACAGCGCCAAGCACGTCAATGGAAAAACCGTACATCCAACGTTCCCCGGGCTCGAAGGCCAGCGGAAGCTGCCCGACCAGATTGGCGTATTCCACCGTGCCGGGAACGGGTTTTCCCGTTTTCTCCCATTTCCTTTCCTCCTCTGCCCGTATGCGGCCCGCAGCCGTGTCAGGCCAGGGATAAGGAACGCCGCTGGTCATGGTGAACAGCTGCCGCATGGTCACCTCGCCTTTCGCGTCTTCGATCGTATAGGAACCGTCTGCTTTTTCCCTTGCGATCTTCGGCTTCCTGAATCCCGGAAGGAACTCGCTTACAGGATCCCACATTTTGAAGAGGCCCTGCTCATAGAGGCGCATGATTCCCGCCACGGTGATCACCTTGGACATGGAAGCAATCGGAAAGATGGTGTTCCCGGCGGACATCTCCACCTTCTTCTCCACATCCGCGAAGCCGAAGCTTCCTTCGAAGCGGACCTCGTCATGCTGCAGAATTCTTACCGCGTATCCGGCGATCTGCCCGGAAGTCACAAAGCGATTGAGAGTGTTCTGTACAAGCTGCATTCTTTTTTCCTCCTTCTGAATCGTCAAAGCTG
The DNA here is from genome assembly GCA_947166705.1 of uncultured Clostridia bacterium. GTDB lineage: Bacteria > Bacillota > Clostridia > Christensenellales > Aristaeellaceae > Aristaeella. The sequence goes on along the minus strand of CAMVFE010000049.1, from coordinate 2,589 downwards.
GAAACTGGTTCTCTGCGTTGATAATCGATGGCCATCTGCCCGCAGCGTATCTGGTGACGAAGATCATGGCGCAATTTGCAGAAGTAATTCAAACCCGGAATCATCCGTCAATGCGCCGGAAAACTGATGATTCTCATTTTCTGAAACGCAGCACATTCCAGGATTCCTTCTTCAGCTGCGCGGTCAGGATTCCCTTTTCCACCCGGGTTCCGGCGTTTTTCACCGGAAGGATCCTGTCCGGATGCTCCCATGTGTTCTGCGCGTCCGGATCGTCCACGGACATCTCAATATGCTCCGTGAACTCCCATCCCTCAAATCCGCGCACATCCAGCTTCAGTTCCTGCTCTTCCTCGGCATCTGCGTTGATGACAAACACGGTCAGCTCGCCCGCCTCCTCATTCAGCGCCGCAGCTGCCTGAATCGTCTGCACACCGGTGAATCCGCCATACTGATTCATGTCGTCAATCGCGTATCCGGGCACGTCGTAGGTTTCGCACCGAATTTCGCACCGGAGTGCTTCTCCTTTTGCCCAACGGATCATCTGGGTGAAGGGATAATGCGCCGCACCTTTCCAGACATGCTCCCGGTCAGTGCTGCACAGCGCGTCCAGGCCTCCGGTCGCACAGCCGATTTTGATCCGGTCCGCGTGATTCAGCATCACCAGCATGGTGCCGGCCAGGCCCAGCGTCTGGAGCATCTCATGATCCCGCGGCCGGTTCCGGCGTGTGGACCAGTCATCCGGATCGTGACGGACATACTTCCTTCCAGGCACGAAGACGTCAAACATCTCCGCGTTCTGTCGTCCGCCCATGCCCAGGTGCACCTCGCCCAGCGGGCGGAACATGCTGGCATACTCGTCCAGCGCCAGCATCATCGTCTTCTTTGAGCGCAGCTTGGTCTTTACGAAATCGCACAGGGCGATCTCTGTCCGGATATAGTCCTCGTAAGCCTGGTATCCGGCCATCAGCGCCTGCGGCAGGTTCGGCGGTGCGGAATGATAATGATGGAGAGAAATATAGTCCACCGCGCTGTAGCATTCCTCCAGTGCGGAAAGGTCCCAGTCCGGATAATGATTCAGGAAAGGCGAACTGGAAACGCAGGCGATGGTCTCAATGGAAGGATCCACCCACTTCATCGCCTTGCTGGTTTCATGCGCAAGCACACCGTACCCCCGCGGGTTCTTTTCCCATGACGCGATCTGCCACGGTCCATCCATCTCGTTGCCCAGGCACCATGTCTTCACCCCGTACGGAGCCGCGTGCCCGTTCTTTTTCCGCAGGTCCGACCAGAACGTGCCGCCTTCAAAATTGGTATATTCCACGCAGTCCGCTGCATCCTGAAGCGTACCTGTGCCGAGATTCACGGTATAGATCGCCTCCGCTCCGGCCTTTTCCGCCCATTGCAGATATTCATCGTGACCAACATCGTTCGGGATATACTGGAACCACGCCATATCCAGGTGGGTTTTCCGCTGATCCATGGGGCCGACGGAATCCTTCCACTGCCAGCCGGAAACGAAATTGCCGCCCGGCAGGCGCACCGCAGGCAGGCCGCTTTCCTTCAGCGCTTCATAGAAGTCCGCCCGCATACCCTGCTCGTCCGCCGCGGGATGTTTCGGATTATACATGCTTCCGTTGACCATGGAGCCGATCGGTTCCAGGAAGGCACCGAACAGCCGCCCGGAGATTTCGCCGATCCGGAAATCCGGATGAATGGTCATACTCGCTTTTTTCATCTCACTTCCTCCTCGATAATAATCGTGCCGGCTTTCCTTCCCGGTTAGAGCCGCGACCGGAGCGGTAATCTCCGTACTGTTTCTGAAGGACCCGGCCGGGTTCATTCTCCTATCGAACAAGTGCCTTTATGATACCATATTCCCAAAGACAAAAAAAGCCCTGGAAAGCCCGAATTCCGGGCAATCCAGGTTCTCTGTCTTCTCAGGCGCTCTCCACGCTTGTCGAAATTCCGGACTGTCAAACAGCAGATCCTTTTTTGTTCAGCTGTACATTTATTTCACGGAAATGTACTCAAAAACCAATGGATTCGTGCAGCGTGTGCGTTCCTGGTTCCTTATCCCCGGCATCAGCATCATATCTGCAGAAGAAGCGTTTCGGGTCGCCCGGCAGGAGACAATACATCGTTTCCCCTCTTTTTGAATAATTCCTTTGGGTCATGAGCGCTAATAAGATACTTTACGGACCAGAATGAAATGATCGGACAGGAACTCAGCCAGGGCTGAAGGGATAATGACACCCCTTTGTTCCATTCAGAACCATGAAAGCACAAAAAATGCCCGGTATACCGGGCGTGGTAAAATAATGTATTTGATTGGTAAGTGATTACTCCCAGTTTGTGGTAAGTGATTACTCCCTGTTTGTCAATGGATCTTGATTGTGGTTTATGCTATATTGGGAAAGGTCTTTCTAACCACTTAAAATATTGAAAGGAAGATTTTCAGATGAAAAAACTGAGAACGATCATGAGCCTTCTGCTTGTTGCCCTTCTGATTGTATCCGCGTTCCCGGACTGCAATGCAAAGGCGGAGTCATCTGTCAAAACGGGAATTATCGGCGCGATGGATGAGGAAGT
>CAMVFE010000048.1 GCA_947166705.1 uncultured Clostridia bacterium | reverse complement strand
ATCTGCTTCAACCTGACCCAGCCCCTGCGCCGCATGGACACGGAGTACGCCGAGATGCGGATCCGCATTCCCTACATCGCCCAGTTCTCCGAGGTCCGCTTCCTGTATCCTCAGACCGTCAGGTACATGGATGGGATTTGACGTTTTGACCGCCGGTGGCGGAAATTTAAAAACGTCAAATCTCAAGCGAAAAGGAGCAATCTCCGCAGTGCGGAGTTGCGACTATTGAGCTTGCGGAAAGAGAGGCAGCGACCGCCTGTAGCGGATATTTCGCCGCCTCAGATCTCACCACCCACCCTTTTACCCTGAAAGGAGACAGATATGCTGATACTATCCCGGGTCTGCGCCGAGTTCCGGAACCGGCTCGGCGAGACCGTGTTTTCCATCACTCCCCGGAACCTGCTTTCCTTCCTGGAGGCGCCGGAGGAGATTCAGGAGGATCCGCTCTTTTCCCTGATGCTGCGGGACGGCTCCCTGGAGGCCGTCCGCAATGTGGACCGGCAGCGCAGCCTGGAGGCGGATCCTCTCGCCGGCGCGACGCCCGAGGGCAGGAGACAGTCTCCTCCGCCCGTCGCGGCGGAGGCTGCCGGGGCTGAGGATGCCCCGGCTTCCTCTCCGGCCGAAGTCGCTCCGGACGCCCCCGCCGCCGCTTCTGGCACTGCCTCAGCCTCTGATCCTGCCGCCGCGGAAACCGCTGCGCCGGTACCCTCTGGCGCCGCCCCGGCCGCCCGGCGCGTGCGGAAGGCGGAAAAATGACGGCGGCTGATTTCCTGGCCTTCTATCCCCAGTTCGCCGGCGTGTACCCGGAAATCGTGCTGGCCTCCGCCGTGGACTCCGCGAACCTCCGCTTCGACGAGTTCGGCGAGGACGCGGAGGACGCCCGGCGGCTTTACGCCGCCCACAGGCTGACCCTGTACGCGAAGACCGTACCCGCCGGGATGGAGGCCGGGGGCGGAGTTTCCTCCTTCTCCGCCCTGGCCTCCTCGGGGGATGGGACGAAAATCACCAGCAAAAAGGTGGATGACGTGGCGGTGACCTACGCAAGCGGAGCCTCCGGCTCCGCCTCCTCCGCGCTGGCGGACCTGGCGGAAACCCTGTACGGGCAGCAGCTGCTCTCCCTGCTGCGGATGCAAGCCTACACCCGATATGTGCCTTAGGGGGGCTGGCATGCCCGAAATATTTGCTAAAAAAACGCCGCGCGCATGGCTGACTTCTCCGTACCCGCTTCTCCGAATAAGTATCCGTCGGAATGTTATCGATGCTTCAGGGAGGGAACCCGATGAACTTTCATTTTACGGAAGACAGCAGGCTGCTGGATTCCCTGGAAAAGGCGCGCGGGCTGCTGAAATCCTCCTCGGTGGAGATCGGGCTGCCGGATTCCGCGCCGGAGCGGAGCCGGTGGCTGCTGGCCCTGCATGAGCGCGGCGCGCCGGGAGCGCATATTCCGCCCCGGCCTGTCGTCGGCCCGGCGCTGGCCCGGCCGGAGACGTGGGAGAGCATCGCGGACGGGCTGGCCAAAGCCTGCGAAGCCGCGGCGAAGGGCGATCCGGCGGCGGTCCGCGCCAGCTTTGAAGCTGCCGGCCAGGCCGGCGCGGACGGCATCCGGGCGTACATCGACGCCGGCGTCCCGCCGGCCAACGCGCCGCTGACCGTATCCGGCGGGTGGATCCGGAATTTCTCCTCCGGGAAACCGACGCATGTGGAGGGAAAGGGCTTCGACAAGCCCCTGTACGACACCGGGGAGCTGTACAGCTCCTTTGACTACGAGATCAGGACATGAACAGGAGGTTCCGGGATTGAACGCTTTTGCGGATGTGCTTGCCGATCCCGAGCTGGGCGGCACGGATTTCGTCATTCTCCGAAAGACCTGGACCCAGGAATCCGGCGTTCCGCTGCTCCTCGGCCTGGAGGAGATTCACGCCTGGGGAACCGTCCATCCGGCGGATCCCGTCCGGCTGGATCTGCTGCCGGAGGAAAGCCGCCGCGCGCCGGTAGTCCTGATTCACTCCACGGAGCCCCTGTCCCTGGGCGAGCAGGACGGGGATGCCTGGACCGCCCCGGATGAAATCCTTCTGGGCGGCCGGGCCTTCCGGGTGTTCCAAATCCGGCCCTGGCAGGCTTGGGGCTTCTGGAAAGGATGGGCTGTAAGGATATGAACGAAGCTGAGCTGCTGGAATCCCTCAACCGGACGGTTTTCCGGGCGCTGGACGCCGCCCTGAACGGGCGCCGCGCGCAGCCCCGGCCGGATACGCAGATCCTCCGCGCCTTTGTCAACCCGCCGCCCCCGCAGCCGGAGGATCCCGAGCGGGATATCGTCTATTACCACCTGGTCCCGGAGGACGCGGCTCCGCGGATGGAAAAAAGCCGGGGCAGCGGCGGAAACGCCTCGCTTTTCCGCTTCGCGCCCTGGCGGCTGAACATGGTTTTCTACGGGCGGCACGCGCTGTCCCGCTCCTGGGAGGTTTACGACATCCTCTACCTGGACGAGGCCAGGCAGGCGCGCCAGATTCTCCGCCGGGGCGGCATCTATCCCCTCTCCGTTCCCCGGATGCCGCAGCTGCTCTGGGAGGAGCTCGGAAAGGAGCACCGGCCCCGGGTGGATTACTCCGTCCCGGTCTGGATCGCCGCCGGCCTGGAGGAGGAATCCGACGATCCGGATGTCCTCCGGACGGCGCCGGAAATCAGGCTGAACGTGAATCCGCCTTCTCCCTGACCCTTCCGGTTTTTATCGGCTTCCGCCGATTCGTCCCAATCCCTCCTCCGATTCTATCGGATTTTTCGCTTCCTTCTGTGTTTTTCCCTGAAACGATTTCCCTCCCCGATTTTCTGATGCGAGGTGACAAGATGCTTTCTCTTTCTTCCATTGTGCGGGTGCAGGTGAACGCGGCGTCCGCCGGGGCCGGCGGCACGGCCTTTTCCACGGGGCTCATCCTGGCGCCGGTTGCATCCGAGGCCACGGAGGAAACCCGCCTCCGAATGTATGCGTCCGCGGAGGACCTGCTCACCGGCGGCTTCACGCCCTCGGACCCGGCGTATCTGGCCGCGAAGGCATATTTCGCCGCCGACCCCGCCCCGGAGCGGATGTACCTGGGGCTGTATGCGCCGGACGAAGACCCGGCGGACGCCTTCCGGGAGATCCTGATCGAGGCGGCGGACTTCTATGGCGTCTGCCTCGCGGAAACCTCGGAGGTGAAGGCTGCCGCGTTCATGGAGGCTTTCCCGGAGATCTGCGGGGCGCGGATGCTCTTCTGCGCGGGGACGGGCAGTCCGGCTGCCGCAGTTTCGCCCACCGGCATACTCAAAAAGGCCTTCGACACCGGGTCCGACCGGGTCCTCGGCGTCTTCGGCAGCGACATCTACGCCGCCCCGGCGGTCATGGGCACGGCCCTGGGCCTCGCCCGGGCGCACGCGGGGGATGCTTTCACGCTGTGCTACCGGCAGGTCCCCGGCATGCTGCCGACGGAGTTGACGGAGTCGGAAATCGCCGCGCTGAAGGCCCTGAACGCGAATGTCTATATCACCCGCGGCGCTTCCCGCAGGCTGCTGGAGAACGGCACCGCCGCCTCCGGGCGGCGCTTCGACGAGGTCCTCTCCCTGGACCGGATCGCCGCGTCCCTGCAGGAGGCGGCGGTGGACCTGCTGACCGGCGGGGCGGCCAGGCTGCCCCAGACGGACGAAGCCTCCGCCGTGTTCATCAACCGCTTCTCCGCCGTGCTGGCGGAATACGCCGCTGCAGGCATTCTTGCGACGGGACGGTGGCGCGGCGGCGCCCTCGGCAGCCTGACGCCCGGGGACACCATCGAGAACGGATATCGGCTGTGGGCGGATTCCTACGACCTGCAGAGCGACGCCGACCGCGCCGCCCATAAGGCGATGCCGATCCACGCAGCGCTGTGCCTGGCCGGAAGCATCGAGACGCTGGTCATCGACGTCGACGTGAGTCTGTAAACGGGAGCATCTCAGGCTGCCGGTACACCCTGACAGACTCCCCGGCAAAGCCGGGCACCTGAAAGCAGGGCGGCCAGCTTCACGCCGGAAACCGGGCGCATCATGATCGGGCGCCTGAAGAAAAGGAGGTTCTCCGTATTGGCTAAAACCACCGTTTATTCCCTCGCCGACGTCCGGACGGTGATGTACCACCAGGACGTGGGGCAGTGCGTGCTGTCCAGCCAGGGCGTCGGGAAGATTTCCGTCACGCATGCCGGGGACCTGTCCTCCCACACCGCCACGGCGGACGGCTATGTGGTCGTGAACCGGCTGCGCAGCAGCCACGGGACCGTCACCCTGGAGGTGCCCCAGAACTCCTCCGCGGACGAGTTCCTGCGGAAGTGGGCGCGGTATCTGAAGAACGCCCAGAGCTGGCAGTTCGCGCTGACGGCGCTGAACATCGTGGACCAGGCGGGAGGCTTCACGATCTGCTGCGAGGGCGTCACGCCCCAGAAGATCCCCGACCGGGTCTACGACCAGACCAGCGGGAACGTCAGCTGGACGCTGCTGGCCGCCAGCATTTCGGAGGGGTAAGAATTGCATGGATTACATCATTCTGCCCGTGACGGACCAGGCCCGGCAGGTGCTTTATCTGCCGGTCTCCCCGGAAGGGCACGCTTTTCAGGCCCGGGTGGAGCTGAGATGGATGGAAGCGGCGGGGAAGTGGATCCTTTCCATCGGGGACGCGGTGACTGGCGAACCGTATGTGAATCAGATTCCCGTCATCTGCTCCTATGAGGAGATCAACGACCTGCTGTTTCCCTTCCGGTGGCTGTTCCAGGGCGCCGGCATCGGTTCCCTATTCTGCCTGAAGGCTGTGGATCAGCCGAGTTCCGCGGATCCCGGGCGCGGGAACCTGAAGGAGTTTCAGATCCTGTGGGGGGACCGGTATGTCTGAGAAGAACACCTTTGACCGCAGCCTCCGGATCCTGGTCGACGGGGTGGAGATCGCCCAGGGCTGCCGCCTGCGGCTGACTGCGGGGACGACGCTGAGCCTGCGCCCGCCCCTGCACCGGCTGGAGATCGCGGATCTGTCCGAGTCCTCCGCCGCCCTGCTGGCCGGAGGCCGCCGCCTGGAGGTGATCCGCGGCATCGCCGTGCTGGCTTCCGGGGAAATCACGGAGGCGTATACCCGCCCGGAATCCGGCCGCAGGCTGACAACCGTAATTTTCTCCCCGGGGCTTTCCCTCTGGCGCTCGGCGGTTTCCTTCTCCATACCGGCAGGAATGCGGATCTCCGAGGTAATGCGCCGGCTGCTGGAGGCTTCCGGAACCGGGGTTCCCCTGGCGGCTTTCGCTGCGGAAGACCATAGCCTGTCCCGTCCGCAGGCCTTCTTCGGAAGAACCTGCGACGCCCTTGCGCTGTTGGCGGAAACCGCGGACGCGGATGCCTTCTGCGGCTCCGCCGGGGTCTGCGTCTCCGGGCGGAAAGCCCGGGACGCGGCATACAGCCTCTCCGATAGAGATCTGCTTTCAGCGCCAGTCACGGTCGGGAACCGGATGATCCTTTCCGCGGAGCCGGCAGGCTGGATGCCGGGAGGCTTTGCCGAGATCAACTGGCAGGGCGTTTCCCGGACCGGGCGGATCATTTCCTGCCTGACGCAGGCGGATAACCGGAACGGGCCCTGGAAAACGGAAATTGAGCTGGAAATGATGTGAGCGGAGGCAGACCCATGGAAATCACGGAGTCCTTCCTTTTGGAGAGCCTGGACGCCCTGAAACGGGAAATCATGGAGAACCTCCATACTGCCATGCCGGGGACCGTCGTTTCATATGACGCGGCCTCCGGGCTGGCCCGGGTGCAGCCGGGGCTCCGGCGAAGAGCGGCAGACGGCAGCATCCTGACCGCGCCGGAGCTGGCGGATGTCCCGGTTTTCCTGCCCGCCGCGGGCTTCTCCGTTTCCCCCGGCGATCCCTGTATTCTGCTGGTCATGGATTTCTGCATGGACGGCTGGCTGGAAACCGGCCAGCCGGTGATCCCGCCCTCGCCCCGGGCGCACGATCTTTCCGATGCGGTAGCATTGGCGGGATCCCTGAGGAGATGAAAAGATGATCTACAGACCCTTTGACGAAACTGGAGACGCCCTGCCGGTTCTGAATGCTTCGGATCTGCTGACCGGTCCCGATGCCGCGGCCGCCGCGCTGCGGGATCACCTGAACCTGTTTCCCGGCGACTGGTGGGAGGACCCGGAACGGGGCAACGAGCTCCCGGATCTGCTCGCCGCCTCCCGCCTGAGCGAAAAGGAAGCCGGTCCTCTTGCTTCCTGGCTCTGCTCGTATATCCAGGATTTTCCGGGAATCAGCTCTGTCACGGAGGTACAGGCCTCCGTCAGCGACGGTGTCTTCCGTTTCTCCTGCATGGCGCATACGGAGCAGGGAGAGAAGGCGGCGGTGGAGTTTTTCGCCGGGTAAAACAGAAACCGCAAAACCATCGGAAATCGCCAAATCACATTGGATAAAGTCTTTTTTTGAGGAGGTCCCGCATGTATACGGCACCCATTATCGATACGGAGGGAGTTCACCTGCCGACCTATCAGGACCGGCTGGACGCGATGGTTTCTTCCTATCAGTCCATCTTCGGGCAGGAGGCCGGGCTGGAGATCTCCTCGCCCGACTACCAGCTGCTGTCTGTGTTCGCCCGGGCGCTGGATGACCTGTCCCAGTCGGTGCTGGTGGATTTCTACTCCCGCAATCCCCGGTATGCCAACGGAACAGGGCTGGATCTGCTGATGCCCCTCTTCGGGCTGCACCGGGAGGGAGCCACGTATTCCACAGTCCTGCTTACCCTGAGCGGGACGCCGGGGGCCGTGCTGCCCTCAGCGCCGGAGGCCATGGATGACGCCGGGAACATCTGGCGGTGCCGGACGGCGGGGATCACGCTGAACGGAGAGGGCTCGGCGGTCGTCGAGGCCGTGTGCGGGACGCCGGGCGCGGTCGCCGCGGCGGTAGGCGCGGTTCACCGGCTTGTGAGCCCGGTTCCGGGGCTCAGCGCCGCTGTGAACCGGACCGCCGCGACTCCGGGACGGGAGGCGGAATCGGACGCCTCCTGCCGGAAACGGCTGCGGCTTGCGGCCGCAGCCCCGGAGATGTCCACGCTGGAGGGCCTGAAGGCCTCCCTGCGGGCAGTTTCGGGGGTGCAGGCCCTCGAGGTGTATGAAAACGATACGGACGCGGCGGACGAGCACGGTATCCCGGGACACTCCATCTGTGTTGTGGCCGCGGGAGGGCTGACAACGGCGCTGGCGCAGATCATCTTCCGGAAAAAGGCGCCTGGAATCGGAACCCACGGCACCGTTTCCTCGAACGTGCGGGACACCTGGGGCATTTCCCATACGGTGAAACTGATGCGGGCGGTTCAGACGCCGGTGGCGCTGTCCATCGAGCTGACGCCGAAGGAAGGCTTCGATTCCGGTGTTGTCGAGCGGATTAAGGACGCGATGGCAGCCCAGGGGGAAGGGATGCAGATTGCGCAGGACCTGGTGGTGTCCACGCTCTACGCGGCGGCCTACGGCGCCGCGGGGGACGGGGAGCCCGGGTTTACGATCTCCCTGCTGACAGCGACGGCGCAGGGTGTGAGCACCGGGGATGTCCTGACGGCGGCGTGGAACCAGCGGTACGTGATCCAGCGCGGCATGGTCCAGGTGCTGGTCCGACAGGACGGATAAGGAGGAGAAGTTGAATGCGAACCATCACGAAAATGATCACCCTCCCGACGGGGGAAGGGAAAAAGGAATTCCGGCTGACGAAACTGGATGCCTTCTCCGGGGCTCGTCTGCTGAAACTGCTTGCCGGGGCGGAGACGGAGGACCTGCAGGAGCTGCTGCTGGGGCTTCCGGAGGCGGAGCTCGAAGCGCTGATGCGGACCTGCCTGCGCAGCGTAGAGGTCATGCTTCCGGCGGGCCCGGTGCGGGCGCTGGAGGACGGATGCTGGGGCGTGCCGGAGCTGGAATACGATGGGTGGACCTGCCTGCGGCTGACGATGGAAGTGATCCAGTGGACGATGGACGGTTTTTTTCCCGGAAGCTCCCCGGGTTCATAAACCGCGGGGCGGACTTCCTGCCGGCGGAAGCGCCGAACCTGGACGAGCTGGCTTTCCTGCCGGTGGCGGCGGGAATATGGCGGCAGCATGAGCTCTGGGACGGAACCTATACGCTGGACGACCTGCTGGACGCGGTGGAACTGATTCAGGTCACCCGCGAAAACGCCCGAAGGGCAGCAGGAACGGAAAGATTTTAGCGAGGGACGAAAGGGAAGTTCCTTATCGCCCCTCTGACAGAAGCCGGGAACAATAGGGAAGTTCCTTATCGCTCCCTGAAATAGTGTAATTCTGCTGAAAAGGAAGGTGACGAGGCTTGGCCCTTCAGGAATTTCTGGCCTCCTACGCGGTGCAGGTGGACGAGGACGGAGCCCGGCGTCTGCAGGCTGTGCTGGAAAAGAACCGGGAAAGCGGGGCTGCGCTGGCGGAGGTATTCAGCGCAGCGCGTAACGCGCTTGCATCGCTGAAGAAGGAGTTGTCCGAATCCGCCAGTGTGAAGGATTATCTCTCGGGTTGGCGCGGGGGAGCCGCGGGCGGCCTGCCCCTGACCGGAGCCTCCGGCTCCGCCGGGGGCGGAAGATCTGAGAACAGCGCAGTGGGCAGAGCATCCGGCGGACGGACCGTGATCACCGCGGCGGCGGATCTGTCCGCGGCAGAGGAAGCCTTCGGCGCCTTCCGGGTGCGAATGGAAGCGATGCGGCCCCGGCTTTCGGTGAACACCTCCGGGATCACCTCGGCGGTCTCCTCCGCCGTTGCGTCAGTCCGGGCCATGCTGAGCTCCATCCGGATCACCGTACCCGTCACAGCCAGGGCGCAGCTGGATACCTCCGGCCTTCCGCTGTCCGGCGGGGGCGGCGGAAGCCGCGGCGGAACCGGGAACCGGGTGCAGCTGCTGGGAACCGGCGGAAGAGTAGCATCGCCCACGCTGGCCATGATCGCCGAGGAGGGAAAGGCGGAATACGTCATTCCGACGGACAATGAGGGACGGGCTGTACCGCTTTTGCGGAGCCTGATCGCCGAGCTGTCCGATTCCGCCCGCGGCGCGCTGTTTTCCGGGGCTTTCGGCGGTGCCGGCCTGGGAGCCGGAGCGGGTTCGGGCGGCGGGAAAAGCCCCGCCAGCGTGCAGGCGCCGGTGAACATCCACGTCACGGCGCCGGCCGGGTCGCCGGAGGCTGTTGCACAGAGTATTTATGACACCGCCCAGCGCTCCCTGCTGAAAACGCTGAAGGGCGTGTTTGCGTGAAGGGAACGAGGGGAAACGATAGGGACGATCCTTTTCGTTTCCCGAAAGGAAGGCAATGAACCATGGCCACATCCACCGCCTACATCCTGGTCAAATCCCTGGGATACCGTTACTCCTTCGACGGGGTCACTTCGATTTCCCATGCCCTGAGCCTGAAACTGGCCACGGACGCGGACGAGGCTGCCGGGGCGGACTACGTGAACAACGCCCGGAACGAGCCGGATACGGTAACGCTTTCGGTCGTCGCCTCGGACGCAAGTGTGCCCGTGATCGGATGGAGCCGCCAGATGATGACGACCCTGGCGTCCATCAAGAAAAACCGGTACCTGTGCCAGGTGGTGACGAGCCTCCGGACCTACAGCAATATGCTGCTGACATCCCTGAATATCCAGCAGGACGAGAACTGCCCGGACGGATGGACGGGGACGCTGACCTTCACCCAGGCGGAAAACCCCGCGGCCGTAAGCGCCTCGCACAACGATTACGCCTCTGCCCCATCCTCCGGCGGAGCAACGAAGGCTAAAAGCGTCGGGAAGCAGGGCGGCTCCGTCCTGCAGACCATCCTGCGGGAGGCCGGTATCCGGTAAGCGGCCGGCAAGACAAAAGAACCGTCCCCGTGTCTTCCCGTGTCTTGAGAAGGAGGTCGAAAGCAAATGAATTTTGAAGAGACCGGATACCCGGAGAAGTGGCTGGAGCTGTTTTCCCCAGCCGTACGGGAAAAGTCCCGGTTCATGGCGCTGGCCGGGGCTGTGCTTGATCAGACGGCGGAGATGATGACACTGATCCGGCAGGGATTCCCGGAGGCCTATGCCCTGGACACCGCCGCCGGCATGCAGCTGGACGCGCTGGGCGTGCTGATGAATGCTCCCAGGACGAAGCCCCTGATTCCCGACGAAACCTATCGGATGCTGCTGCGTGCCAGGATGGCTGCGCACCGTTGGGACGGAACGAACGAAAGTCTGGCGGGCGTTCTGGAGGAGGCGCTTCCCGGGCAGAACGCGAGAATGATCGACCAGCTGGACGGGAGCGTTTCCTGCCGGATGGACGGAGAAGTCCCTGACGGGCTTACGCTCCGGGATCTGTTTCCGGTTCCGGCGGGGATCAGGATCCGGGAAGAATGAAGGGGCGGATCAGAGGGTTGGAAGGTGTGGCACTCCCATAAGGGGTGCCGCGCCAGGAAAGGAGTGTGATGCCTATTGGGAGTCAGCAAGATCCCACTGGAGGCTTTTCTGAGGAAAGCGGAAGAAATCGCCGCCCTGAAGCCCCGCTACCGGAGCGGCGGTTCCGGTGCTGACGGCACCTGTGACTGCATCGGGCTGATTATCGGCGCCATCCGGCTGGCCGGCGGCGCCTGGCCCGGCATCCACGGCAGTAATTACGCCGCCCGGTCCGAAACGGAAGGGCTCGGGCCCTTCTCCGGCACAGGCAGCCTGAGGATCGGCGACCTGGTTTACAAGGCCCGGGAGCCGGAAGACGCGGGCTACGACCTGCCGGACAAATACCGGAAGGGCGGAAAGAGCTTCACCGGAGATCTGCGGGATTACTACCACGTGGGCATCGTGACAAGCTCCGCTCCGCTCAGGATCCTGCACATGACATCGCCGGGCATCACGGTGGATACGAAGGTCGGCGCGTGGAAGTATCGCGGAGGATGCATGAGAATAAACACAAGTGCCGGAAATGCCGGAAGCGCAGCCGTTTCATCGGATTCCGCCGCGCGGCTGCTGGAAGCGCTGGCCGTTGTGCGCCGCCAGCTGGATCTGATGGAAGCGGTACTGAAGGACGCCGGATGACCGGAATCATCCGAAGTAACGGAACGACCGGAACAACAGGAACAACCGGAAAAAACGGACAGGCCGATGAAAACCGGAGCCTGAGAAAGGGGTGCGTGCATGGAAAATGCCGTGGAAAGGGTTGGGTTTGATCCCCGCTCGCTGTGGATTACGCTGGGTACGTTGCTGGCTCTTGCAGCGGCGGCGCTGATGATCCTGCAGCTGGTCAAAATCTTCCGGGAGCTGCGCCATCCGCGGCTGCTGGACGAAAGAACCGTCCGGGAAAAGCTCCAGAGCGATCACGAAAGGCTGACGAAGCTGGAGCAGTCCACCGAACGGCAGGAGACGGAGCTGAAGCTTCTCCTCCGCTCCCAGATTGTCATGCTGCACCACTCCATCGATGGAAACAGCGTGAACAATCTGAAGGCGATGCTGAAACAGATCGAGGAGTACCTGGTTTTCGGAGAGATCCGGGAATAGCCCGGAAAGGAATGCCACCGGGAAAACCCGGCGGCGGCAGATGAAAGCACAGAAAGGAGATTTTAGATCATGTTCACGAAAGAATGGCTGAAGGCGGCGCTCATCCGCGCCGTACGTACCTTCGCTGAGGCGGCCCTGGCTTATATCGGCACCGGGGCCTGTGTCCTCGGCGACGTCAACTGGCTGGGCGTGCTCAGCGCCGGCGCCTTCGGCGCCGTCACCGCCCTCCTGCTCGCCCTCGCCGGCCTGCCGGAGGCGGAGAAGTAACAGACCCATCCTTTTGTCCGGAACCATTACTCGGTTCCGGACAATTGTTTATTTGTCCAACAGGCTTTTTGTACTTTTGTTCCAAAAAAACGAGTGGATAAGAGAATTACGCTTCAGAATTTGCTTCATTTCGTTGAGATACGATACTTTCTTCTATACTGCGAATACAGTCCAGGCGAATCCCAACGGTTGTCAGGGAAGTGAAAATGGTGCTAAAATAATAAACATAAAACATCCAGGGCTTATGATCATGATCGAAGGAGCCGGGAGAGTTTACAGCTTCCTTGAATAACATTTGAGGAAACGAGAACGCAAAGGAGAAAGAGCACATCATGAAAATCGCGGTTGCGGGAACGGGGTATGTCGGTCTTTCTCTGGCGATATTACTGTCTCAGCATCACGAGGTCACGGCGGTGGATATCGTGCCGGAGAAGGTTGAGAGGCTCAACCGCTGGATCAGCCCCATCCAGGACGCTTATATCGAGAAATACCTGGCAGAGCATGAGGAGAGGAAGCTGAACCTCCGGGCCACGACGGACGGCGACAGCGCCTACGCAGACGCGGATTATGTCATCATCGCTGCGCCGACAAATTATGATTCAAAAACCCAGCATTTTGATACTTCCGCGGTGGAATCCGTCATCGAGCAGGTGCTCCGCGTCAGCGATTCCGCCATGATGGTGATCAAATCCACCATCCCGGTCGGATATACCGAGCGCGTCCGTGCCAGGTATCAGACATCCCGGATCATCTTCAGCCCCGAGTTCCTCCGGGAGTCGAAGGCCCTGTACGACAATCTGTATCCCAGCCGGATCATCGTCGGATGCGACGAAGCAACCCGAAAGGCTGCGGAAACCTTTGCCGGCCTCCTGGCGGAAGGAGCCGAGAAAAAGGACGTGGAAGTCCTCCTGATGGGCCTGACGGAGGCGGAGGCGGTCAAGCTGTTCGCCAACACCTACCTGGCCCTGCGCGTGGCGTATTTCAACGAGCTGGACACCTACGCGGAACTGAAGGGACTGGATACCGCGTCCATCATCCGGGGCGTATGCCTGGATCCCCGCATCGGGGATTACTACAACGCCCCCTCCTTCGGCTTCGGGGGCTACTGCCTGCCGAAGGATTCGAAGCAGCTGCTGGCCAACTACGCCGATGTCCCGGAGAACCTGATCGCGGCGATCGTGGAGTCCAACCGGACCCGGAAGGACTTCATCGCGGACCGCGTGCTGGAGAAGGCGGGGGGCTACAGCTATTCGGAAGGGAACTACGAGGAAGCCAGGGAGAAGAAGGTGGTCATCGGCATTTACCGCCTGACCATGAAGACCGGCTCCGACAATTTCAGATCCAGCGCAATCCAGGGCGTGATGAAACGTATCCGCGCGAAGGGCGCGGAGGTGATTGTCCATGAACCCACGCTTGCGGACGGGAGCACATTCTTCAACTCGGAAGTCGTGAACGATCTGGAAGCCTTCAAGCGCAGGGCGGACGTCATCGTGGCCAACCGCTACAGCATGGAACTGGATGATGTCCGGGACAAGGTCTACACCCGCGATATCTTCGGTCGGGACTGAGATTCTCCCGCATCTGTCGTGCAGCGCCTGTGCACAATCAGGCGTCCGGTCATGGCTTCCTGGTGCTTTGCACCGTAACCGCACCTTAACACAATTATCCCGCTCGGTATGTCCACGCGTGCAAAGTGTGTAGGTTTGTCAAACATTTTGGACAGTGAATGAATTCAAGTAATCCTTGGGAG
>CAMVFE010000047.1 GCA_947166705.1 uncultured Clostridia bacterium | reverse complement strand
TGCTACATGCAGAACAGCGGGCTGGGGAACGCGGTGAATCCGCTGGCCTCGCTGATGGACGGAGAGGTGTACCGCATACCCTGCCTGCTGGTGATCGGATGGCGCGGGGAACCCGGAACGAAGGACGAGCCGCAGCATGTGACCCAGGGGAAAATCACCCTTGGGCAGCTGGAGCTGATGAATATTCCGTATCAGATTCTGAACGCGGAGGACACGGACGAGGCCGCGGAGGAGAAATTCCACGCGCTGCAGGCGGAGACGGCCCGGGGGCGGGTGGCCGCCCTGGTGGTCCGGAAAGGCGCGCTGACCACCGCCAGAAAGCCGTCCTACGGGAACGGATACCGGATGACCCGGGAGGAAGCCCTGCGGGTGATCCTGGCGGAGGCCGGGGAGAGAGACGTTTTCGTCTGCACCACCGGAAAGCTGTCCCGGGAGGTGTTTGAGATCCGGGAGGCCCGGGGAGAAGGCCACGAGAAGGACTTCCTGACCGTGGGCTCCATGGGACACGCCTCCATGATCGCCCTGCAGATCGCCCGGGAAAAGCCGGACCGGCGGGTGTGGTGCCTCGACGGCGACGGGGCGGTGATGATGCACCTGGGCGCGATGCCGCTGATCGGCGAAAAACAGCCCGCGAACCTGATTCACGCGGTGATCAACAACGGCGCGCACGAAACCGTGGGAGGGATGCCCGTATGCGCCGGGCAGCTGAACCTGACCGGGCTGGCGGAGGCCGCGGGATACGCGGGATGCGGCAGCGCGGAGGATCCGGAGGAGCTGCGGCGTCTTGCGCGCTGGGCGGAACAGGAGCGGGGGCCGATCCTGCTTGAAATCCGGTGCGCCAACGGGGCCAGGGCCGATCTGGGACGGCCGACAACCACCCCCGTGCAGAACCGGGACGCGCTGATGGCCTGCCTGAACCGGAAAAACTGAAAAAATTCATTTTCTCCGTAAAATTTTACAGATCGGGAATTGACAGCCACTCTTTCCTGTGGTTTAATATCTTGCGCTTCGAAGTTTATTTTAACTAAACTCCGGAGCTGAATCCTCCGTCTGGCAGGAATCAACAGGGTCGGCGAAACGGATCTCCGGAATATACGGCCCGGAGGGGAGGAAGACGCGGATGGATATCGGAAGGAAGCTGCGGTCGCTGCGGATCCAGCGAAACCTGACCCAGGAGGAGCTGGGGGACCGCTGCGAGCTGAGCAAGGGCTTCATCAGCCAGGTGGAAAGGAACCTGTCCTCTCCCTCCATCGCCACACTGATGGACCTGCTGGAATGCCTCGGAACGACGCTGCAGGACTTTTTCTCCGAACAGGCGGAGGAGAAGACGGCGTTCTCTCCGGAGGACATGTTTGTCAAGACGGACGAGGAATCGCTGAAGGGGACGATCACCTGGCTGATTCCCGACGCGCAGAAGAACAAAATGGAGCCCATCCTGCTGGATTTCGGCCCCGGAGGGCGGAGTTACGACATGCCGCCCCACGAGGGGGAGGAATTCGGGTATGTGCTGAGCGGCAGCATTTTTCTCGTGAACGGCGGGAAGAAGACCCGCGTGAGGAACGGATGCAGCTTCTGCCTGCACCCGCGGGAGGAGCACCACCTGGAGAACGCCGGGAAAAGCCGCGCCAGGGTGCTATGGGTTTCCAATCCGCCTTCATTTTAAGATTCGGAGGGACAGAATATGCGGAAGCTGATTGAATTCCGGAACATCGTCAAGAGCTTTGACGGGCAGGTCGTGCTCAAGGGCGTGAACCTGAACATCAACGAGAACGAGTTTGTAACGCTCCTCGGCCCCTCCGGCTGCGGGAAGACCACGCTGCTGCGGATCCTGGGCGGCTTTCTCGACCAGGACGAGGGAACCGTGATCTTCGACGGGCAGTGCATTGACAACGTGCCGCCCTACAAGCGGGAGATCAATACCGTCTTTCAGCGCTACGCGCTGTTCCCGCACCTGAACGTCTACGAGAACATCGCCTTCGGCCTGCGGATCAAGAAGATGGGCGAGGACATCATCCGCCAGAAGGTGACGAGGATGCTGAGCCTCGTGAATCTGGAGGGTTACGAGAAGCGGAACGTGACGAAGCTGTCCGGCGGGCAGCAGCAGCGCGTCGCCATCGCGCGGGCGCTGGTCAACGAGCCGAACGTGCTTCTGCTGGATGAGCCGCTGGGCGCACTGGACCTCAAGCTGCGGAAGGAAATGCAGCGCGAGCTGAAGCGCATCCAGCAGGAGGTCGGCATCACCTTTATCTACGTGACGCACGACCAGGAGGAAGCGCTGACCATGAGCGACAAGATTGTGGTCATGAACGCCGGCGAGATCAAGCAGATCGGGACGCCGCTGGAGATCTACAACGAGCCGGTCAACGCCTATGTGGCCCGCTTCATCGGCGAGAGCAACATCGTGGAGGGCGTCATGCCTGCCGACTACAAGGTGCGCTTCGACGACAAGAACTTCGAATGCGTGGACTTCGGATTCCGCCCGGACGAGCCGGTGGACGTGCTGATCCGGCCGGAGGACCTGACGGTGGTGAAGCCCCGGGACGGGGTGCTCCGCGGCGAGGTGAAGAATGTGGTGTTCAAGGGCGTGCACTACGAGCTGATGGTGGAAACGCGCACGGGCACCAGCAAGACCGTCCAGATGCACGTGGTGACGCAGCACGACATCACCAACGAACAGGCCGGGGAGAAGATCAGCGCCAACGACTTCTACGTGGACCTGGACGACCTGCAGAACAAGGAGATGACCGACCAGGATTTCGTCTCCATCGCCAACGCGCAGGCGTGGGATGAGGAAAACCGGGATCTTTCGCTGACGAGGGTCACGCACAACATCGAGAAGGCGCCCGGCGTCTATACCATCACCTTCGGAACCGACAAGGGGACGGAGGTCACCGTCAACGTCCACGTCATTTCCCCCGAATACGTGGAGGACGCGCGGCACAACATCGGCATCAGCGCGCTGGATTTCTTCATCACGGCCGATGAGATCCGGGAATCCATGGCCATTTCAACGGACCTGAAAACCTGGGCCAGCGCGGAGGCGTGGAACCTGCAGGACGATTCCTCCGTGGAGATTACGGACGTGCGGTTCGATTTCGATCCCGCGGATGTGAAGGAGGGCTCCTACGACATCACCTTCGCGACGCGCGGCCGCGTCTTCAAGGTGGAAACCACCTCCCGGCTGGAGGTCGGCGACCGGGTCGGGCTCGCGTTCGGCCCCGGGGACATCCATGTGATGCATAAGGAAGTGACGGACGCATGAAATCGTTTGTTCGGATGAGCTATCCCTATCTGCTGTGGATTGCGCTGTTCATCGTCGCGCCGATGATCATGATCCTGCTGTATGCCGTGACGCGCTCCGGCAGCGGCACGATCACCTTCAGCTTCACCCTGGACAATTTCGGCCGCTTCCTGAGCGACACGACCTTCCTGAAGGTGCTCTGGACCTCCCTCAGGATCGCGCTGCTGACTACGGTCTTCTGCATCCTGATCGGCTATCCCGCGGCGCTGTTCATCGCCAACCTGCCGGAAAAGCGGCAGACGCTGATGGTGCTGCTGCTGACGCTGCCCATGTGGATCAACATGCTGCTGAAGACCTATGCCTGGCGCGGCATCCTGATGAACTTCGACCTGGAAAGCGAGATCAAGGTGTTCATCGGCATGGTGTACGATTTCCTGCCCTACATGATCCTGCAGATCCATACGGCCATCGCCAAGCTGGACCGGAACCTGATCGTGGCGAGCTATGACCTGGGCGCGAACCGGTGGAAAACCTTCCTGAAGGTGACGCTTCCCCTGAGCGTGCCCGGCATCATTTCCGGAATCACGCTGGTCTTCCTGCCGGCCGTCTCCAGCTTCGTGATTCCGAAGCTGCTGGGCGGCGGAAACTATGTGCTGATCGGAAACCTGATCGAAACCTATTTCCTGGTGGCGGGAGACTGGAACTTCGGCAGCGCGATTTCCCTGATCATGGCGCTGATCATCATCGCGTCCATGTATCTGACCAAGAGGCTGGACCGCAGCGCGGTGGAGGAATAAGAGCATGGAAAACAGAAAATCGCCGTGGCGCTTCTTCTCCTCCGGATATCTGATCCTCGTACTGCTGTTCATCTACCTCCCGATCGGGTATGTGATGCTGTTTTCCTTCAACGACAGCAAGTCCATGATCTCCTTCTCCGGCTTTTCACTGAGATGGTACGAGGCCATGTTCGAGAACCGGGAAATGCTGGAGAGCATCTATTACACCGTGGTGGTGGCCCTGATCGCGACGGCGGTGTCGACCGTGGTCGGAACCGTCGCGGCCATCGGCCTGAGCAAGGCCCGGCCACTGCTGAGGAGCATTGCGCTGGAGATCAACAACCTGCCGGTGCTGAACCCGGACATCGTGACGGCGATCAGCCTGATGCTGCTGTTCCTGTCGGCGAAGATCCAGCGCAGCATCGTCACGCTGACCCTGGCGCATATCACCTTCTGCATCCCCTACGTCATCCTTTCGATCATGCCCAAGCTGCGGCAGCTGGACGACAACGTGGCGGAGGCGGCGCTGGACCTCGGGGCCAGCCCCCGGCAGGCGCTGACCAAGGTGATTATCCCGCAGATTTATCCGGCGATCCTTTCCGGCGCGCTGATCGCCTTCAGCATGAGCTTCGACGATTTCGTCATCTCGTTCTTCACCGCCGGCGTGGACGTCCAGAATATCTCGATGTACGTATATTCCATGAAGCGCTTCAACCCCAGCGTCAACGCGCTTTCCGCGCTGATCGTCGTCGCGGTGACGATCATCCTGGTGCTGGCCAACCTGATTCCCGCTCTCAGGGAGAGAAAGAATAAAAAGGAGGAATACCAAGAATGAAAAGACTGATCCTGGCGATGATTGCCGCCTGCCTGGCGCTCCTGCCCGTGATGAGCTCCGCCGGGGGCTTTGATCCCGCGGAGGTGGCCGGCACGACGCTGAACGTGTACAACTGGGGCGAGTACGTGGACATGGAGGTCATCCGGGACTTTGAGAAGGAATACAATGTCCGGGTGAACTACAAGACCTTCGAGTCCAACGAGTACCTGTGGCTTCAGCTGCAGTCCGAGGACGCGTGGGACGTCGTCGTGCCCAGCGACTATATGATCGAGCGGCTGATCGCGGCCAAAAAGCTGCAGCCCATCGACAAAAACATCGTGGACAACCTGGATCAGCTGGCTGAGGGCGTGAAGAATCAGGCCTACGATCCGGACAACACCTATTCGGTTCCGTATTTCTGGCAGACGATGGGCATCGTGTACGACACCACGAAGATCCCGGAGGAGGAGATGGAGGCCCAGGGCTGGAACGCCTTCCAGAACGAAGCCTACGCCGGGCATGCCTACATGTACGATTCCTCCCGGGACGCCTTCATGATCGCGGAAAAGGCCCTGGGATACTCCGCCAACACGACGGACGAGAACGAGATCAACGCGGCCTATGAGTGGCTGCGGAACATGCATCGGACGCTGAAGCCCTCCTATGTGACGGACGAGGTGATCGACAGCATGGCGGAAGGCCTGAAGTGGATGGCCCTCGTCTACAGCGGCGACGCCGCGTACATCCTCGGAGAGAACGAGGACATGAGCTACTGCGTGCCCTCCCAGGGAACCAACATCGCGGTGGACGCCATGGTGATCCCCGCCAACGCGAAGAACCCGAAGCTGGCGAACCTTTTCATCAGATATATGCTGGACTATGAGGCCAGCAAGGCGAATTCCCTGGAGGTCGGATATGCCTCCGCGAACGCGCGGGTGCTGGAAGAGCTGAGCGGCGCCGGCGGGGAATACGAGGACAACGCCGCCTACCTGCCCCGGTCCGGGTATGAGCTGGACGAGGTCTACGTCGATCTGCCCGCGGACTGGCAGTCCCGCCAGCCCGACCTGTGGACCAAGGTGATGGCCGAATAAGCAGCGCCCCGGGGACGGGAAGAAAGCATACGCAGAGAAAAGCGCCCGCGGAACCGTGCGGATCATCCGGATGCACGGCCCGCGGGCGCGTTTTACGCCCTGCCGGGAGAAGAATGCGGCTTTCACGTTCGCGGCGGAGGCAGCCTCCCGCGGCGGAGCCCATGGGGCTCACGGGGAGCCGCTGCCGGAGGAAGCGGCGGAAAGAACGGGGCGCCAGATGACCGCGCACATCGTCGCGAAGCACGCGCTGGCGCCGATGACCTGGCTGGCAAACTCGGCCCAGAAGACACCGGACACGCCCAGCCCGAGCTCCGGCAGGAGCAGGGTGAGGGGCGCCACCAGCACAATCTTCCGGAGCAGGGAGAAGAAGAGCGCGTGGCGCGGACGGTTCAGCGACACGAAGGTGGACTGGCCGGCCTGCTGCAGCGCCATGAAGGGGAAGGCGCCGAAGTAGATCCTGGCGCAGGCCGCGGATGTGCCGATCAGCTGACTGTCGGAGGTGAAGATGCCGAGCATGCGCTCCGGAATGATCATGATCAGCAGCCAGATCACCACATTGGCGAGCAGCCCGCTGAGGAAAATGAAGCGGATGCTCTGCGAAACCCTGCGGTACAGCTTTGCGCCGTAATTGAAGCTCATGACGCTCTGCCCGCCCGCGACGATGCCGCTGTTGGGCAGGGTCAGGATTTCCCGGAGGGAATTGATCAGGCTCATCGCGCCGACATAAACCGTGCTCAGGGGCCCGCCCCAGACCTTCAGCATGATATTGACGATGGCCTGGGTGACGCTGTTCGTGACCCGGAAGGTGAAGCCGGTCACGCCCAGGCGCAGGATGCCGGAAAGCTCGTTCCGGTCCAGATGAAAGCCGGTCAGGCGGAGCACCGCCCGGCGGCCCCGGAGGAAGGCCAGCACCCAGACCGCGCCGGCGGTCTGCGAGATCACCGTGGCCAGCGCCGCTCCGCGCACGCCCATGCCCAGGGTATAGATCATCAGGGGATCCAGCAGGATGTTCAGCGCCGCGCCGATCAGGATGGTCATCATCCCCGTCCGGGGGAAGCCCTGGGCGTTGATGAAGGGATTCATGCCCAGGCTGATCAGCATCGGCACCGTTCCCGTCACGTAGATTTCGAAATAGGCCATGGCGGAGGGGAGGGTTTCCTCATCCCCGCCGAGCCAGCGCAGCGTCAGGGGCGCCGAAAGGTACAGAAGGACCGTCAGAAGGAGCCCGGTCAGCACCAGCATGGAGAACGAGGTGGCCATGATCTTCTCCGCACGCCGGTCCTTCCCGGCGCCGCGAGCGATCGTGGCCAGCGTGGAGCCGCCCGTGGAATAAAGGCTGGCGAAAGCTCCGATCAGCGTGATCAGCGGAAAGCAGATTCCCAGGCCGGTCAGCGCAAGCGTGCCGCCCTCCGGCATATGGCCGATGTACATCCTGTCCACAATGCTGTACAGGACGTACACAAGCTCGGCCAGCATGGACGGCAGCCCCAGACGCAGGATGACCAGGGAAACCTTTCCCTTTGAGAAATCACCGGTTTCTGAAGCCATTTTGATCCCCTCTGTCAGTTGCAGGTCTTCCCTTATCCTACACGAACGGACGGAAAAAGTCCAGATCCCCGCGGAGAACGGCGCATCCGCCCCGGAAGGAATGTTGCCGCTCTCAGGGCCCGCATCCCGCAAACGCCGCGCGGAGGCCGCCGCGAACAGCAGCGAGGGGGCCGAAGCGGCTTGCAATTCATCGGACAATCCTCTATAATCCAGATCAGGAGCACCCATCCCGGCAAGCGGCAGACAGAAGAGGACGGCAGGAACAGGACAGGATGATCATCGATATTCACACCCACGCCTTTCCGGACAAAATCGCGCAGGCGGCACTGCGGAAGATGCAGGGGCAGTGCCATACCGCGCTGTTTTCGGACGGCACCGGGAAGGGGCTGGCCGAATCCGGGAAGCGGGCAGGAACGGATCTGGCGGTGATCCAGCCGGTCGCGACCAATCCGGAAAAGGTCCCGCACCTGAACGACTGGGCGATCCGCCTGAATCAGGAGGCGCGGGCGGAGGGGCTGATCTCCTTCGGCGCGATGCATCCGGCCTGCGCGGTCTGGGAGGAGGAGCTGGAGCGCCTGAAAGCCGCGGGCGTTCCCGGCGTCAAGCTTCATCCGCCCTATGCGGGGATCGACATCGACGACCCGCGGAGCATCCGGATCCTCCGCAAATGCGGCGAACTGGGGCTGGCCGTGCTGATCCACAGCGGGCTTGACATCGGCATTCCGGGATCCCTGGCCGCCGTGCCCGAAAAGATTCGCAGGGCGCTGGACCGGACGGGGCCCCTCCGGATCATTGCCGCGCACATGGGCGGATGGAAGAGATGGAAAGAGGCCGGGAGGCTGCTGCCGGAGACCGGCGCGTATCTGGATACGTCCTTTTCCCTCGGCTCCCTGACGCCGGCCGAGGACGGGCACCCCTGGCGCGGGGATGAGCTCCGGATGCTGACGGAGGAAGAATTCTGTAAGCTGGCCGGACGCTTCGGCGCGGACCGCGTCCTGTTCGGGACGGACAGCCCGTGGGCGGATCCCGGGGCTGAGATCCGGAAGATCCGGAATCTGCCGCTGAAGGACGGGGAGAAGGACCTGATTCTCGGCGGGAACGCCGCAAAGCTGCTTCGGCTGCAGGCGCGCTGAAACTGAACCGACCGAAGGAAAAACGATCATGACCGCGAAAGCAGACGGGGAGGGAAAAATGAATTACCGTACCATGGGCAAGCTGGGAATCCGGGCGTCCGCCTTCGGGCTTGGCTGCATGCGCTTCAACGGCGCGGCGTCCGGAGACAGCGTGATTGACGAGGAAAAGGCCGTCTCCTTGATCCGCAGGGCGATCGACGGCGGCGTGAACTACCTGGACACCGCGTACGTATACCTGGACAAGACCTCCGAAACCGTGGTAGGGAAGGCGCTCCGGGACGGGTACCGGGAAAAGGTGACCATCGCGACGAAAATGCCGATGGAATACGTGCATAACCGGGAGGAAATGGAAGCGCTGCTGGAGAGCGAACTGAAAAAGCTGCAGACGGACCACATCGATTTTTACCTGATGCACGGCATCAACCGCGAAAAATGGGAGTATTTCAAATCCATCGGGGCCCCGGAGTTCTTCGAGGACATGAAGAAGGCCGGGAAAATCCGCTACAAGTGCTTCAGCTTCCACGGCCCCTACGAGGAGTTCGCGTATATTCTGAACGACTGGGACTGGGACATGGTCCAGATCCAGTTCAACTTCATGGACGTCAACAACCAGGCCGGACTGAAGGGCCTGAAGCTGGCGGGGGAGAAGGGAATCCCGGTCGTGATCATGGAAGGACTGCTGGGCGGCCGGCTGGCCAAGGCTCCGTCCAACGTGCAGGCGCTGTACGACGCCTTCCCGGAGAAGCGGAGCCCCGTGGAATGGGCCTTCCGGTGGCTGTGCAACCATCCGGAGGTTTCCGTGGTGCTGTCCGGCTGCAATGAAGCGGAACAGATCGACGACAATCTGAGGATCTTCAGCACGGCTGCCCCCGGGATCATGAGCCCGGAGGAGCTGGCGCTGATGGACAGCGTGCGGGAGGCCTATCTCAGCCGGACGAAGATCGGCTGCACCGGATGCCGCTACTGCATGCCCTGCCCGAACGGCGTGGATATTCCCGGCCTCTTCTCCGCGTGGAACAATGTGTCCCTGTACGAGACGAACCCGGCGACGGACTGGAATTTGCGGGGCATCCGGGAAAACGGCCGCGGCGCCGACCGGTGCGTCGGCTGCGGCGCGTGCGAGGCCGCCTGCCCGCAGCACCTGCCGATTATTGAATCCCTCCAGAGAGCCTGGAAGGAACTCGGGATAAATTAAGCCGGAGGCGGACGAAATCAGACGGATGCCGCGGGCGCCTTCGCGATCAGCAGGACGAGGCTTCTGGGCGGAAGCGTGACGGAAGGCCCGGAAACCTCTTCCTCCCGGTATTCGGTATCCTGGGTGGCGGCCACCCGCCGCCACTTCATATTACCGGGAATGACGGGAAGCTCCAGAGAGCGTTCCTCCCAGAAGGCGTTGACGCCGCAGTAGATAAAACAGTCTTCCTCCGCACCGTGATCCTTCGCCGTTTCCGCGTACATGAAACCGAAGGTGTGGAAGGGCTTGGAACCGTCCAGGTTCCAGGCCCTTTTTCCGTGAAAGGACAGCTCGGGATAGCCGCTGCTGTTGATGCCCGTATAGAAGTCCGTGCGGCGGAGCACCGGATGGGCCCTGCGGAAGGCGATCAGCAGCCGGAAAAACTCAAAGGTGCCGCGGTTTTCCTCCAGGTTCTCCCAGTTGAGCCAGGAAACCGGATTGTCCTGACAGTAGGCGTTGTTGTTCCCTCCCTGCGAGTTGCGGAATTCATCGCCCGAGAGCAGCATGGGAACGCCGCGGCTCAGCAGCAGAAGGGCGGCGGCGTTCTTGACCTGCCTTGCGCGCAGGGCGTTGATCCCGCTGTCCTCCGTTTCCCCTTCGGCGCCGCAGTTCCAGCTGTAATTGTCGTTCGTGCCGTCCCGGTTCTCCTCGCCGTTGGCTTCGTTGTGCTTGCCGTTGTAGGATACCAGATCGTTGAGGGTAAAGCCGTCGTGGCAGGTGATGAAATTGATGCCGGCCTCGGCGCTTCGGTTCGAATAGAGGTCGGGCGAGCCCTGCAGCCGCTGCAGCAGCTCCGGCCCGCAGGCGGCGTCGCTCTTAATGAAGCGGCGGATGCAGTCCCGGTACCGTCCGTTCCACTCCGCCCAGCGGCCCCAGGCGGGAAAGCTCCCGACCTGGTAGAGGCCGCCCGCGTCCCAGGCCTCGGCGATCAGCTTCGCCTTCCCCAGCACGGGATCGTGGGCCAGCTCTTCGAGCAGAGGCGGGCTGGCCATGGGCGCGCCGCTCTCGTCCCGGGAGAGGATGGACGCCAGATCGAACCGGAAACCGTCGATATGATAGACGGAGACCCAGTAGCGCAGGCAGTCGAGGATGAAGCTGCGGACCACGGCGTTGTTGCAGTTCATGGTGTTTCCGCAGCCGCTGAAATTGTAATACCAGCCGTCGGGCGTCAGCAGGTAATAGGTTCGGTTGTCAATGCCCCGGAAGGAGATGTACGGACCGCGCTCGTTTCCCTCCGCCGTGTGGTTGAAAACCACGTCCAGCATGATCTCGATGCCGTTCTGGTGAAGGGTTTTCACCAGGAATTTCAGCTCTTCGGCCGCAAGGCCCAGGGCGCCCGCCTGCGCGTACCCGGCCTTAGGCGCGAAAAAACCGACGGTGGAATATCCCCAGTAATTCATCAGCCGGCGGCCGTCGACGACCCGGCTGTTTTCGAACTCGTCAAACTCAAAGATCGGCAGCAGCTCCACGCAGTTCACGCCCAGCTCCTTCAGGTAGGGGATTTTTTCGGCCAGGCCGGCATAGGTGCCCCTGTATCTGACCCGGCTGCTTTCATCCATCGTAAAGCCCCGGACATGGGCTTCGTAGATCACCAGGTCGCCGAGCGGGAACTCCAGGGGCTTATCGCCTTCCCAGTTGTAATCCTCCGGGATGACCATGCCCCTGCGCCCGCTGCCGCGCGCGCCCCAGGACATCTGGCCGGAGATCATTTTGGCATACGGATCGACCAGCACCTTCGTCCTGTCGAAACGATAGCCGCGGGCAGGATCGAAGGGACCGTCCATCCGGTAGGCATATTCAAACTCTTCAAAATTCAGGCCGTAGACGATCATGGAAAAGACGTTTCCGATCCTGAACTCATCCGGGAAGGGAATGACGGCGAAGGGCTCCTCCTCACCGGCGTGATAGAGGAGCAGCTCGCAGGCCTCGGCGTCCTTCGAAAAGATCGAGAAATTGACGGCGTTTTCGTAAATCAGCGTCGCGCCGAAGGGCTGCACATGGCCGCATCTGTATTTGATCCCGTTCAGCTCATGGGTCGGATAGCTGTCCAGCTGCCTCATATCTTCTGTGCCTCCGTATCGTGGAAAGTCATCCCGCGCAGGCGGGAAAAACCGGCTCCCATACAGGATACTCAAAAAGGGAGAGACTGTCCAGAAGGCAAATAAGCTAACGATACGGCAGCATCCGGCGCGCAGGAATCGGTGGACTGGGTGCTGCTGTATTACGTGGGAACCGTAATGCTGAACATGAGCGAGACTGTATTCTGGAAAAGCACGCTGCGGAAACTGCACGCGGTGTTCAAATGCCACTGTGAGCACATGCCGAAAACCACAGGAAAGAAATAAAGGCTTATATATTGATATATGTCGAAAAATCGTGTATGATAATATTTGACATATGTCAGAAAGGAGGCCCGTATGCCCAGACCAGCCAGATGCCGCAGGATTGCGCAGATGCCGCTGTATCGCAGCTTCTCACCGGACGATATTGTTCCTTCAGAGCAAGTCCGTATGACGGTAGACGAATTTGAAGCTCTGCGCTTGCTGGACAGCGAGGGGCTTACGCAGGAAGCCTGCGCGAGACAGATGAACATTGCCCGGACGACGGTCACCGCGATTTATGAGAGCGCCCGGAGAAAAGTGGCGGAGGCGCTTGTTCAGGGAAAGCGGCTATTGATCGTCGGCGGAGTATGTGAATTCACACCGTGCGCCATACCAGAAAACATCAATGAGAAAGGAAGCAAAGCCATGAGAATCGCAGTCACCTATGAAAACGGAGAGATCTTTCAGCATTTCGGACATACGGAGCAGTTCAAGCTGTATGATGTGGAGGATGGCAAAATCGTCCGGGAGCAGATCGTAGATACCAACGGCAGCGGTCATGGAGCGCTGGCCGGTTTCCTGCAGGCCGCCCAGGCAGACGCGCTGATATGCGGCGGCATTGGCATGGGCGCACAGATCGCGCTGGCGGACGCAGGTATCCGGCTGTATGCCGGGGTGCACGGTGACGCTGACATGGCGGCTAAAGCCCTGGCAGAAGGATACCTGGAATATGATCCTGACGCCCGCTGCGATCATCACGAGCATCATGAGGGCGATTGCGGCCACGATCATTGCGCGGATCACCACTGTCATGGGAATTGAGTATGAAAATCACTGCTTTGCTTGAAAACACTTCCGCATGCGGTCTTCCCACGGAGCACGGTCTCAGCCTGTTTGTGGAAATGGAAGGCCATCGTTTCCTGTTCGACACGGGCCAGACAGATTTATTTGCGCGGAACGCGGAGACGCTGGGAATCGATCTGAGCGCCGCAGATTTCGCTGTGTTGTCCCACGGGCATTATGATCATGGAGGCGGCCTGCGGACATTCTGTTCGATCAACAGTCACGCGCCGGTGTATATGAGCCGCTATGCTTTTGAGCCGCATTACAACGGAACAGAGAAGTACATCGGCCTCGACCGGAGTCTTGCAGGGTCTGGCCGGATCATCTTTGTCGATGAAGAGAAGAGCATTGCGGATGGCATTACCTTATACGGCTGCCATCATGCGCCAAGGACAGCTGATTTCGGCTCCTGCGGGCTGAATATGGTCCAGGAAGGAAAGATGCTGGAAGACGATTTCCGGCATGAACAATACCTGCTGGTGGAAGAGAAAGGGAAAAAGATCCTTTTCAGCGGCTGCTCACACAGGGGTATCCTGAATATCATGAACTGGTTCCACCCCGATATCCTTATCGGAGGGTTCCATTTATCCAAGTTTCCCATGGATGAAACACTGGCCAGGATTGCAAAGGAACTGGATTCATATCCTACAGCATATTACACCGGCCACTGCACTGGCACAGAACAGTACCGGTTCATGAAGGAAAATATGAAAAATCTCTATTATCTGAGCACTGGCGAGAGCATCGTGATCTGAATATCGGCGCAAACAATACAACAAGATGAATCCATGATGTAACTGCTCAGAATTGGCGCCTGTACAGCATCCGGCAGCGGGTCGAAGAAACCCTCATTGAACTGATTCATACATCATCATGATCCACATGGGCCGTCTCTCCGGAGGCGGCTTTTTGATATTCATGATCAGCAGGATCCGAAACACCCATATTTGCTCTTGCGAAAGGATCTGATCGGCGGAAGAATAAAGTGCAGTTTAGATTACCGCCATTCGGAGGACGACATGGAATACATTCATCGTGAATTGGAACGGAAATTTGCGGAGGCAAGCCGGTTTTTCAAGGCTGTGCTGGTCATTGGCGCGCGCCAGGTGGGGAAATCCACGATGCTCAAGCATATGGCGCAGGAGCAGCTCAGAACGTATGTGACCATGGACAATTGATGGCTTCACGATGCTGCTCACTGAGAGCAAGTCTTACGATTCTTTTGCTGTCTCGGCCTGCAGATGGTGGAGAATACAGTTGCCGATCCGTTCCTCCAGGATGCGGTACTGCCGAATTTCTTCTTCTGTGAATTCAGCAAAACACACCGTGTCCACATCCCGATCTAACTGCTGCAGCTCCTCTGTAAGCTCCGGTGCCTGGAAAGAGAAGCGTTCTTTGCTTCCAAGGGGCGACTCGCGCCTCACCAGTCCGTCCGCCAGGAGTCGGGCCATTGCCACGATCACAGCA
>CAMVFE010000046.1 GCA_947166705.1 uncultured Clostridia bacterium | reverse complement strand
GATCGTGCAGATCCAGTTCAACTACGTGGATTACGAGGACGCCTCCGTGGAAAGCGGCAAGGTGTACGGGGTGTGCGAAAAGCACGGCAAGCCCGTCATCGTCATGGAACCGGTCAAGGGCGGCAGCCTGGTGAACCTGCCCGCGGAGGCGGACAGGATCCTGCGCGGCCTGAACGGCGGCAGCAACGCCAGCTACGCGCTGCGCTTCGCCGCGTCCTTTCCCAGCATGGCGATGGTGCTGTCCGGCATGGGCAATATGGCGCAGATGGAGGACAACCTCAGCGCCATGCGGGATTTTGTACCGCTGAACGAGGCCGAACGGAAGGCTATCCGGCAGGTCTGCGATATTTTCCACAGCCTGAACCTGATCCCCTGCACATCGTGCCGGTACTGCATCGAGGAAAACCACTGCCCGAAGGATATTCTGATTCCTGACATCTTTTCAGCCATGAACGCCCAGGAAGCATTCCATGACTGGAACAGCAAAATGTATTACGGCGTCGCGACCCGCGGAGGACACGGCAAGGCCTCCGAATGCATCCGGTGCGGCAAATGCGAGAAGGTCTGCCCCCAGCATCTGCCCATCCGGGAGCTGCTGAAGAAAGTGGCGGCTGCCCTGGAAGAATAAGAACGGACAGCCCCGGAAAGAGGATAACGATGGAAGCAAAGCACCGCAGTCATAAGGCCGGGAGGATCATCGGCGATATCCTGATCGGGCTGGCCGTTCTGCTGGCCGCCGATGTGCTGCTGGTCATGCCGGCGCGGATCAGCGCCGTTGTCCTGAAGGCCGACTATCGGAAAGTGTTCATCCATGAGCTGATCCTTTGCGCCGTGCTTCTGCTGACCGCGCTGGATCTGCGCTTCGGCCTGCTTACCCGGTGGAAGTCCGCGGTCCTGAAAGGGATCGGCTGGATCCTGCGCGCGGCGATGTGCCTGTTCAGCGCGGTGATCATCTTCTTCTGCGGGAAGGTGATCATCGGCGGGCTGATCAATACCTCCGGCCCGGCGGACCGCGCCATCGTGCTCGGACTGGCGCTGGAAAACGGGGAAGCCGCCCCGGACCTGATCTCCAGGCTGGAAACGGGACGGGCCTACCTGGAGAAATTCCCGGAAGCGCGGCTGATCCTGACCGGCGGCAACGCCGATGATTCGGGCCGGACGGAAGCCGCGGTCATGCATGATATTCTGATGGACAAGGGCGTGCCGGAAGAGCGCATGATTCTTGAAGACCAGGCCTCCTCCACCCGGCAGAACTTCATGAATATTGCCGGGATGGAGGGATTTTCCCCTGAGGATCCCGTCGTGATGATCAGCAGCGATTACCATATGGACCGGGCCGTCCGGACTGCCGAAAAGGCCGGCTTCACCCAGGTCATGCGGCTTCCGGCCCCCTCCGGCATCGGCGCCTTCGGCGCCAACATGCTGTCCGAGGTTGTGCTCAACCTGAACGAGCTGACGAAGCGGTCTCCGGTCCATACCGCTCCCGCCCCTTAAGGCTCCGGCACGACAGGGATACTGTTGGTACGGGCAGACCGCGCCGCGTAACTGTCCTCCGGCGCGTCGTGAATCTTCAAATCCCAGCAGCGTCATGCAGGACGATCAAAACATCCTGCATGACGTTTTTGCTTGCCCGGACGGGCGGGATGATATATAATATCTTATCTACATCATTCAGACGCCGCGAGAGGCGCGAAACAGAGGTGCGGACATGACGGTATCAGAACAGAAAGGCCGCGGTATTTCCATCCGGTTGATCCATGGCGCAATGATCATCTGCGCGGTGGTGATCGCGCTTTTGCTGGTTTTCTCCACGTATCAGGCCTACAGCGTTTTCAACAGCCTGTCGAAGGAAACCGGGAACTACATCGTGCGCCAGAAGGCCGCGCACAGCCTCATGGAGGCTTCCGACTACCTGACGGAGATGGTGCAGCGGTTCACGATCGAGGGGGATCCCGCGTACATGGACAGCTACTTCGAGGAGGCCTTCACCTCCAAACGCCGGGAGACGGCCATCGTTACCATGAGCGAAGGGGACACCGACGCGGCCCTCGTGCAGCAGCTGCAGGAGGCCATGAGCGAATCCCAGACGCTGATGTACCGCGAATACTACGCGATGAGGCTGATCATCGAGGCGAAGGACCTGGCCGACTATCCGGAGCAGCTGCGCAGCGTCGAACTGACGGAGGAGGACGCCTTCCGGAGCCCGGAGGAGCAGACCGACCTGGCCCAGAGCATGGTGATGGGCAGCGAATACTACGCCAGCAAGGAGAAGATCCGGTCCCGGCTGAAGTACGAGCTGGAAACGCTGGAGCAGATGATGAACCAGACCCGGCAGGAGATGAACGCGCGGATGATGCGCGAGCTGAGCGGCGTCCGGGCCGCGACCATCGCCGTCGCCGTGGTCATGCTGGCGCTGATTATCCTGACGGCGCGGCTGGGTACCCTGCCGCTGATCGAGGCCTCCCGGGAGATCCGGGAGAGAAAGCGGCTGCAGCCTGCCGGCGCCAGGGAATTCCGGGAACTGGTCGACGCGTACAACGAGATGTTCGACTCCGTGCATGCGGTCCAGGCTGAAAGCAACCGGGACCCGGCGGAGGACGAGGACGCGGAGGAAGAAGACGACGCGGAGGTATGACGCCATGATCAGAAAAGTGCTGACCTCCGCGGCCTGCCTGACCGCCGCCCTGGCGATCCTCGGCGGCGCCGGAGCGGAAGGGCAGAGCGGATGGTACGAGAACGAATGGAACTACGTGAGCGACGCTATGGACGTGAGCGCCGGGCTGCCGGAGGAAACCTACGGCGTACTGGGACGGATCGAGCGCAACGGCGTGCTGCGGGTGGCGGTCGATCCGAAATATCCTCCGCAGATCTATCGCGGCATGAACGGACCGGAGGGCCCGGATATCCGGCTGGCGGAGCGGATCGCAGAGCGGATGGGCGTACGGGCCGAGTTTGTTCAGCTGGATTCCACGCAGCTGCTGTCCGCGCTGACGGAGGACCAGTGCGACCTGGCCGTGTCCGCCCTGGCATTCACCCCCGGACGCGCGCTGAGCAGCACGCTGAGCCAGGGATACTACTTCCCGGAGAGTGAGAGCAGCATCGGGCTGCTCGTACGGCAGGGAAGCGAGATCCGGACCCTGGACGATCTGGCCGGGCGCATTATCGCGGCGCAGAGCTGCTCCCTGGCCGAGAGCATCGGAGTCGCCAACGTGACGAACTACCTAGAGTTCCGGCGCGTCAGCTCGGCGCAGGCGGTGTACGAGGCCGTCGTGCGCGGAAGGGCCGACGCCGGCATCGTCAGCCTCAGCACCGCCCGCGGCTATATCGAGAACAATCCGGGGCGGGGGCTGGAGCTGGCGGAAGGCCTGGTGTTCACGCCGGAGGCCCGTTACATGGGCAGCCGCGTTGCGGCCAAGAAGGGCGAGACGCAGCTGATCGCCTTTGTCAACGGGGTGATCGACGAGGTCACCGGCTCCGGGGAATATGAGAAATGGGTCCGGGAAGCCCGGGAGATGGGAAAATGACAGCGCGACAGGGGGAAGAGCGCATGAAGAACAGAAAAGCGCGGACGGCGGTATTCATCCTGCAGATCCTGCTGTGCCTGGCGCTGAACTGGGGAGGAGACAGGCTGATTTCCCGGCTGAACTGGCCCATATGGCTGGATTCCGCCGGGACGGTGCTGTCCGCCTACCTGCTGGGTCCCGTCTGCGGCGCGATCGTCGGCATCACATCCAACATGCTGGCGCACATTCTGTACGGGACCCCGTGGTTCTACGCCGCGGTGAGCGTACTGATCGCACTGATTACCGGATACGCCGCGAAAAAGAAGATGCTGGACACCCTGCTCGGGACGATGACCGTCAGCGCCGCGCTGGCCGGAGCCGTGGCGGCCGCCGCCTATCCCATCAACCTGCTGCTGAACGGCGGAAGCACCGGGAACAGCTGGGGGGACGCGGTGATCGGCTTCCTGGGTGAAATCGGTATGCCCAGGTGGCTCGGGCTGATTATCGGAGAACTGTACGTCGAGCTGATCGATAAGCTGGCGATCCTGCTGGTGCTGCTCGCACTGACGAAGGTGATCCGGAAGCTGAAGCAGCACAGAGGACCGGAGGAGCCGAAACCCCGCGGGAAGCGGAAGGCGATGCGCGCGGCCGCCCTGATTCTGGCCGTCGCCGCAGCCGGCGCCGGCGTGACGCCGGCCGGAGCGGCACGGGCCGAGGACAAAGGCGGGGCGATGCACTACAACGACTACGTCCAGACCATCTACTCCACCACCAATGGCCTGCCCTGCGGCGAGGCGAACGACATCGCCATGACCGGGGACGGCATTCTCTGGGTCGGGACCTACGCCGGCCTGTACCGTTACAACGGGCGGGAATTCCGCTGGATGGACGGATATGATTCCGTGCGCAACGTGAACTGCCTGTACGTAGACGAAGAAGGCCGGCTGTGGGTCGGGACGAACGACAACGGCCTGACCATCATCATCAACGAGGAGGTCGTCAACGTCATCGACCAGGCCAGGGGCCTGCCTGCCAACTCCGTCAAGTCCATCATCAAGAGCGCCGACGGATACTACTACATCGGAACCACCGGGAGCATGCAGATCCTGACGCTGAGCGGCGGGATGAAGCGGATCGGCATCCTGCACGAGGTCGTGTACGCCGACCACCTGGCCGCCGACCGGAACGGCTTCGTGGCCGCGGTGGACAACGAAGGCACCCTGTTCCTGATGCGGCAGGGGCAGATCGTCAGCTCCCGGAAGCTGTACGGCCGGAACGAGGTTTTCAGAAGCTGCGAATTCGATCAGGACGGCGTGCTTCACGCCGCGACGACCGGAAACGAGATTCTCCGCTTCCGCATCGGAATGAACGGCTTTGAGCCGCTGAGCAGCCTGACCTGCCCGGGACTGCAGAACATCAAGAACATCCGCTTCATGGAGAACGGGGAGATGTTCATCTGCGCCGACAACGGCATCGCCTACCTGGACGCCGCCGGGCAGTACGAGCTGATCAATACGAACGATTTCAACAACTCCATCGACAACATGCTGGTGGACTACCAGGGGAACCTCTGGTTTACCTCCTCCCGGCTCGGGCTGCTGCGGATGGCCCCCTCCGACTTCCGGGATATCTACAGCACCGCGGGCATGGACAACCGCGTGGTGAACACCATCGTTCAGTGGAACGGCGCGTACTACTTCGGAACCGACAAGGGCATGGATGCCGTGGACCTGACGGGGAAGCAGCGGATTGAGGACGACGTGACCGCCAGGTTCCAGGGCGTCCGGATCCGGTGCATGATCGTCGACAGGAACGACCATCTGTGGGTCTGCACGTACTCCGAGGGCCTGGTCGAGATGACCCCGGACGGACAGGAATACCAGTACAGCAAGGAGAACGGCGCGTTCGGCAACCGCGCCCGCGTCGTGAAGGAGCTCGAGGACGGCACCATCCTGGCCGCCGGGGACACCGGGCTGAGCTTTATCCGGAACCATCAGATCGAAGATACTATCGACCGGAGCGAAGGCAGGATCAGCTCCATGGTGCTGAGCATCACCGAGATGGCCGACGGATCCATTCTGGTCGGCACCGACGGGAACGGCCTGGCCATCCTGCGGGACCGGAAGGTCGAGCACCTGATGACCCGAACCGACGGGCTGTCCAGCGAGGTGATCCTGCGCACCGTCGCCGACAGCAAAACCGGCGGAGCATTTCTGGTGACCAGCAACGGGCTGTGCTACATGAACACCGACCATACCATCCGGACGCTGGATAATTTCCCGTATTACAACAACTACGATATCTGGATTCGGGGAACCGACAAACTGTTCGTCCTATCCAGCGCCGGGATCTACATCGTCGACCGCACGGAGCTGCTGAGCGGGAAGGACGAGATCAAATACGAGCTGCTGAACACTCAGCGGGGGCTGAACGGCAGCCTGACGGCCAACGCGTGGACCTGGTTCAGCGAGGAGAGCAGCGAGCTCTACCTGCCCTGCGACACGGGCGTATTCGTCATCAACACGGACAGCTTCTCCTCCGCGACGCGCGTGTACCGCATGAAGGTGGACGGTATCCGGCTGGATGGGAACAACCAGCACACGGAGCGCGGTCAGACCACCGTGATTCCCCGGGGCGTGAGCCGCGTTGAGCTGATGCCCGAGGTCATCAATTACACGATTCAGGATCCCTTCGTCGGGTACCGGTTGGAGGGGTTCGACGAGGGATGGACCATCGTGCCGCAGAACGCGCTGGGCACCGTCCGATACACCAACCTGCCCGCCGGAAAGTACACCTTCCACCTGGCCGTGTTCGACAACAGCCAGGAGCAGATCCTGGCGGAGCGCGTCTACACGCTGGAGAAGGAGAAGGAGCTGTACGACAACAGCTGGTTTATCCTCTACATCCTGAGCGTGCCCATGTTCACGGTGTTCTGGGTGACGTGGCTGCTCGTCCGCCGGCGTGAACGCAGAATTGAGGAAGCCCTCGAACAGGCGAACCGGCAGATCGAGATGGGCAAACAGACCGTCGCCGCCATCGCCCGGACCGTCGACGCCAAGGACGAGCGGACCCGGAAGCACAGCGACCGCGTCGCCCAGTATTCCCGACAGATTGCCGAGTACTGCGGGATGAGCGAGAAGCAGTGCCAGGATATCGAATACGCTGCGCAGATGCACGACATCGGCAAGATCGCCATCCCCGACGCCATCCTGAACAAGCAGGGCAAGCTCGAGGACTGGGAATACGCCACCATGAAGACCCACACCACCAAGGGCGCAAAGATCCTGGAAGGCTTCACGCTGCTTGACAATGTGATCGAGGGCGCCGAATTCCACCACGAGCGGTACGACGGACGCGGATATCCGAAGGGGCTGAAGGGCGAGGAAATCCCGCTCTTCGCGCGGATCATCGGCGTGGCAGACGCCTTCGACGCCATGACCGCCGCCCGCATCTACCGCCAGCAGATGGACTTCGACTACGTGCTGAGCGAGCTGGAAAAAGGCCGGGGGACGCAGTTCGATCCCAAGTATGTGGACGCCCTGCTGGCGCTGATCCGGAACGGCACGATCGACATCAGAAAAATCTATCGGAAGGACATCGCCAACGCGGAAAAGGCCGCAGAGAGGGCCGCCGGGGAGGCCCGGAAGGCTGAGGAGGAGAAGAACGCGGCTACCGGCGGAAACAAGGAAGCCGGTGAGGCGCCGGAGGCCGGAGGGAAACCGGCGGAGGAAGGCGAAAAGCCCGCAGCCGGGGAGACACCGAAGGACGGAGCGCATCAGGCAGAAGGCGGGAAACCGAAAGCCGGGCAGACGCCGAAGGACGGAGAGACCAGAGCAGCCGGGAAAGGAGGCCGCCCATGAAAAAGCCATGGATTCCGACGCTGATCGTCTGCGCCGCAGTGCTGCTGGCGGCCGCGCTGATCACGGGGTACGGGACCGACCGCGCACGCGACAGCCTGATGAAGGTCGGATTTATCTACTCCGAGGATGAGAGCACCCCCTACACCGCCAATTTCGTTCAGGCCCAGCGGGCCCTGGCGGCGGAATTCGGGGAGAAGGTTCAGATTCTGCAGCGGAGCAACGTGCTGAGCCGTGACTGCGAGCAGCCCCTGCGGGACCTGATCCGCGAGGGGTGCGAGCTGCTGTTCATCAATCTGGACTCCGACATTCCGATCACCATGGCGAGGGAATTCCCCGGGGTCCAGTTCTGCCAGGTGTCGCTGCCCGGCATCACGCTGGACGGTACTCCGGAGAACTACCACACGTTCAACGGAGAGATCAGCCAGGCGCGTTACGTGAGCGGCATCGCCGCCGGGATGAAGCTGCGGCAGATGCTGGACAGCGGCGCGCTGCGGGCGGAGGACGCGCTGATCGGCTTCGTCGGGGCCAACGACAGCCCCGAGGTCGTTTCCGGATACACGGCCTTCCTGCTCGGCGCACGCAGCGTGGCGCCCGAAGCCCGGATGCGCGTCCGGTACACCGGAAGCTGGGGCAACTTCAACACTGAAAAGGAGCAGACCCGGAGGCTGATCGAGGAGGGCTGCGTCATCATCGGCCAGCACGTCAATACCACCGCGTCCGCCGTTGCCTGTGAGGAGGCCGTGGCCGCGGGGCATACCGTGTTCCATGTCGGATATCACCAGAGCATGATGGACGTCGCCCCCTCCTGCGCGCTGGTGAGCATACGGACCAACTGGGCGCCCTACATCCTGGAGGCCGCGAGGGCCGTGATGGAGGGAAAGATCATCGAGGAGACCGTTCAGGGCCACGCCCACGGCCGGGATATGAGCGCCGGATTCGAGAACGGATGGGTCGAGATGCTGGAGCTGAACCGCTTCATCGCCGCGGACGGCACCGCGGAGAAGATGGAACGGGCCATCGACGGACTGAAGCGCGGACGGATCCGCGTATTCAGCGGGAACTATACCGGAGTCAATCCCCGGAACCCCGGGGATGTGATCGACCTGAACGCCGGATACACCGAATACCAGAATTCCTCCAACCCCTCCTTCTGCTACCTGCTGCAGGGATATATCGAGA
Source organism: uncultured Clostridia bacterium (assembly GCA_947166705.1). Lineage (GTDB taxonomy): Bacteria > Bacillota > Clostridia > Christensenellales > Aristaeellaceae > Aristaeella. Next base: position 5,976 of record CAMVFE010000046.1, on the reverse strand, counting down.
CCGAGAACTGACGGAGGGCATCCGCAGAAACGATGCAGCAAAATGCGCGCTCCGGAGAGCGCTGCGGAAGCGAAGGCGGGAGAGCATATTCGTAACGCTTGCAGAAGAGCGAATCAAAAACGCGCTCCGAAGAGCGCGGATCGGGCGGAAGGCCCGCGGGAAAATGCTGAATGACTACCATTCAGCATTTTTTTGTGGTCAGAAGAAAACGCACGGCATAGGAGCCCAGCGCGTTGCCCGCGGCCGCGAGCGGAATCACCCACCAGGCGATGCTGCGCGCCAGGGCGGCATAACCCGCCAGGGCGATCGAATGGCCGTAGGCGGAGAGGATGAAGAGCGCGACGCCGTAGACGATGAAGGGGAGCCGGTCAGCGGGGGCAAGCTTTCCCTCCGCGGAGGGGGGCAGCGTCGTGGCCAGATACATGCAGATTCCGCACATGACCGACTGCCAGAGCACCCGGAGCGGATCCGCGTACGCGGCAACAAGCGGGACCGCCGCCTCCCTGACCTCCGGCAGGAAAACAGAGGCCAGCAGGCCGCAGACCCCGGCGCCCAGGACATTGAAGAGAAGCATGAGGAGCTTCTGCAGCGGATCATAATCCGGGCGTGTGACCCGGCCCGTAAAGAGCTGGGCGTCAAACTGAACCACAAAGAAGAGCCCGGCGCTGAAGAACAGGGCGCCCGGAATGCCGCCGCCCAGCTTCAGGAAGACGATGCAGCCCATGCAGATCAGCAGGCCGGCGGCAAAGCCGCGGGAAAAAACAGCTTTCATCAGAAACCTCCGGAAAATCTGTTCACACCGGCCGGAAAGCCGGCCTGAGGGAAAACGCCGCGCCGGCATGGATGCCCGCAGGGAAGATCACTTCGCGTCGGCAGGATAGGCGGCGCCGTAGACAAATTCCTGCAGGGCCGCCGCATGCTTCTTCATGTTGAACTTCAGCACCGAGGAACCGTTCACCCGGGCGTAGGAGAAGGATTTGTCCATCGGGATACGCATCTGCTCAAAGAGGGACTCGCCCTCCCCGACGCCGGAGAGCACCGGAAGCAGCGAGAAGGCCAGATCCATCAGCGTCGAGGCCTTCAGATTCGTCTCCGAGTAATCGATGGCCACATCCACCAGGTCCATCAGCATGCCGAGGTCCGGATTATCAAGCACCTTCCGGAGAAGCAGATCCAGCAGATGGCGCTGGCGGTCCGTGCGGTTGAAATCGTTCTCCCCTGAGAGGGAACGGATGCGCGCGTACATGACGGCCTGAACCCCGTCCAGCAGCTGCGTGCCCGCCTCCACATCCAGGGGGACGCGCTCGCCCTTCGCCTTGTTGTCGTAGGCCGGGGGATGCTTCTTCAGATAATTGTTGATGTACCAGGCCTCGCCGCGGGTCAGCTCGATCTCGATGCCGCCCAGGGCGTCGATGATGGAAGCCAGGCCGTTAAAATTGACGGCCACGTAGCTTTCGATGTTCATCTGGAGGTTTTTGTTGACCGTGCGCATCGCCAGGGCCGCGCCGCTGTGGATCTTCTCCTGGACCGTACCCTTCTTCACCCGGTTGCAGCCGTACTGGAAGGCGTTATTGATCTTCGTCTGGTTCCGGTAGCCGGGGATGGAGACCAGCGAATCCCGCAGGATGGAGGTCATCTTGACGGCGCCGGTGTCCCGATTGATGGACACGATGATCTGGGTGTCGCCGCGGCCGATGATTTCCCGCGGGTCCCGGCTGCGCGTATCCACGCCGATGAGCAGGATGTTCAGCACGTTCTCCGGCAGATTCGGATTCAGGTCCAGGGAATCGGGATCGATGCCCGTTTCCTCCTCGGGCTCCTCCAGGATCGCGTCCAGCTTCTGCTGCTCCTCCTCGGAGAGGACGAAGGTCTCGCCGGTTTCCTCATCCACGAAGACATCCTCCGCGGCGGCGCCGGAGAGGGGATCCTCCCCGGAATCGGAAGCGTCGGCAGGATCGTCGGATTCCGTCTCTTCGGACGGGTCCGTGGATTCCTCCGCCTCCGCCTGGGCGTCGGCTTCCTCCGGCGCGTCCAGGTCCACATCCTCCACAACCTCGGTGATGGAGAAATCCCCCTCCTCCGCCAGGGACGCGAGGGGCAGCATGCACAGGATCAGGAACAGAGAAAACAGTCTTTTCATCAGGAACCTCCGGCTACAAAAATCGGATTCGGATACGGAAGGGAACCGGCGGCGGCCGGGCTACGCTTCGGAGGAGGGATGGTTCAACTCGTCGAGCGTCATGGAGAAGGACGGCAGGAAATCCCGTATAAAATCCTGCACCTCCGGGAGGGACAGCCCGTCCAGCGCGCGGCGGATATTCTCCGCGGCATAGTCGAATTCATGATTCCCGGCGCGCTGCTCCTCCAGGCACTTGATGTAGGCGCTGATTTTATCGGCCGCGCGCACCAGATCCCGCTCCGGGCCCGGCCGCTGGTTCAGGCAGGGATCAAAGGCGGAGCGCATTTCCTCCGGAAGGAGGGAGAGCAGACGGTCCGCCGAGATCGACTCCAGGCGGCGGTAGGCGCCGCGAAGCTCCTCAGACCAATACTTTACAGGGGTCGGAAGATCCCCGGTCATGACCTCCGTCGCGTCATGGTAGACCGCGAGGGTCAGCACATGCTCCGGATTCACGGAGCGGCCGTAGCGGTCCCTCGCGAGGACAGCCAGGGCATGGGCGATCATCGCCACCTGAAGGGAATGCTCCGCGTCGTTCTCCGGCTGCGTGTTGCGCATGAGAGACCAGCGGCGGATCAGCTTCAGGCGGGAAAGATACGCGAAAAACGAATAGGACATGGAGCCCTCCCGAATCATGCTTGCCCGGGAATCCGGACAGAAATATATTATATCCCTTTTCCACGAGGGATTCAAGCACCGGGCCCGGGGCTTGCGGGAAGAGGGAGAGAAGCGTATAATAATCAGAAAGCTACGACAAGGGAGGAAAAAAACATGCCCCTGAATATCGCCATGGACGGCCCCGTCGGCGCCGGAAAATCCTCAATCGCGGACGCGGTGGCCGCACGGCTGGGCATCCTGCACCTCGACACCGGCGCGATGTACCGCGCGCTGGGGCTGAAGGCCCTGCGGGAGGGACTGGACCCGAAGGACGAGAAGGAAATGGTGGCGCTGTGCGGACGGCTGAAGCTGGACGTCCGGATCGGCCGGAACGGCCAGACGACGCTGCTGGACGGAGAGGATGTGAGCGGGCTGATCCGGACGCCGGAGGTGAGCATGGCGGCGAGCACGGTGAGCCGCTACGCGGAGGTACGGAAGCGCATGGTGGCGCGGCAGCAGGAGCTGGCGGCCGGACAGGACATGATCGTGGACGGACGGGATATCTGCACCACCGTACTGCCGAAGGCCCAGCTGAAGATCTACCTGACGGCCAGCCCCGAGGAGCGCGCCAGGCGCCGGTGGGCGGAGATGCAGGAAAAGGGCGAAGGCGGCAGCTACGAGGAAGTGCTGAGCCAGGTCCGCGAGCGGGACCGCCAGGACATGGGAAGGAGCGTCGAGCCGCTGAAGCCGGCGGAGGACGCGGTCATCGTCGACACGACGGAAATGAATTTCGACCAGGTTGTGGATACGATCGCAGGCATGGCCGGGAAGGTCCGGAACGCCTGACAGGCCGGAAACAGAACGAAAACAGCGCGCGGGAGTTCGGACCGGGCGCCGGGATGGAGGGAAACAGAATGGCTTCGGAAGCGGTGACAGAGAAAAAGAATCCGGTTTACGCCGCGGCCAGGGTATTCGGGGCACTGCTGCTCGGCGGGCTGATGCCGGTCCGATATCACGGAAAGGAAAAGCTGCGGGCGCTGGAGGGCCCCTGCGTGGTGATATCCAATCACCTGCACGCGCTGGATCCCTTCATTCTGGCCTGGCCGATCCGCGGGGAGTGCGTATTCCTCGGGAAGAAGGAGCTGGCGAAGAACCGGCTGTTCACGTGGGTCCTTGAAAAGCTGCACTGCATCCTCGTCGACCGGCACAACACGGACATGGAGGCCATGCGGAACTGCGTGAAGGCCCTGCGAATGAATAAGGTGCTGGTCATATTCCCGGAGGGAACACGGCACCACGAGGGGCAGATGGAGCAGATTGAGAACGGGACGAGCCTGATCGTGCTGCGCGGGAAGGCTCCGCTCATTCCGGTCTACCTCGACCGTCCGCTGAAATTCTTCAGAAGGGCGGAGGTCTGGGTCGGGGATCCGATTCCCTTCGACGATCTGATCGAGCGGGGTGTGAACCGGGAGACCTGCGGGGAGCTGAACGACCGCATGCGGGAGACCTACCGGGAGATGGTCCGGCTCCATGGGGAACGCCAGCCGGCGGAGAAGCCGTAAGCAGGCGGAAAAGGTACAAAAAAATTTTTTCGAGCGTGCAGGAAAATCCAGCAGGGGAGTCGAAAAGAAAAGAATTAGAGTTTTTTCGGCGAAAGGAAGCTGCAATGTCCGTCGAGATCGCTGCGCACGCGGGTTTCTGCATGGGAGTTTCCCGCGCGGTGGAAGCCGCCGGGAAAGCGGCGGGGGACGGCATTCCATCCTGCACGCTGGGGGAGCTGATCCATAACCCTGCCGTGGTCCGGAGCCTGGCCCGGAAAGGGCTGGAGCCCATTCAGGATCCGAAGGACGCCCGGGGACGCCGGGTACTGATCCGCAGCCATGGGGTAAGCCCGGAGGTGCTGCGCGAGCTGCGGGAGGGTGGGTGCGAGATTCTTGATCTGACCTGCCCGTTCGTGGACCGGATGCACCGGATCGTCGCCGAGGGAACGGCGGACGGTAAGCCCGTGATCCTGGTCGGGGAAAAGGAACACCCGGAGATCCGCGGAACCGCCGGATGGGCTCGGGGCCCCGTGTACGTCGTCGGAACGCCGGAGGAGGCAGAAGCCCTGCCGGCATTCGAACATGCGCTGGCCGTGACGCAGACCACCTTTCCGAAGGAACGGTGGGAACGCGTGGTGGAGGCGCTGAAGACGCGGGTGCGGCAGCTGGAAAGCCACTGCACCATCTGCAGCGCGACGGAGGTACGGCAGCGCGAGGCCGCGGAGCTGGCCGCAAGAGCCGACAGGATGATCGTCGTCGGCGGCCGGAACAGCGCGAACACGAGAAAACTCTACGACCTTTGCCGGGCAAGGTGCCCGGAAACAATCCTGGTAGAGAGCGCGGCGGAAATTCCGCCAGCCTTTGCAAATAAAGATCCCGGTATGATTGGGATCACCGCCGGGGCGTCCACTCCGACGGATTCACTTAAGGAGGTTGTCACACGCATGAGCGAACTGGAGAACAAGAACCTGACCCCTGCCCCTGAAGAGGAAAACAACGAGGATTTCATGCAGCAGGTCGAAGCCACCATGGTCAGAATCCGTAACGGACAGACGGTGACCGGCAAGGTGGTTCAGATCACGGACGACGAAGTCAGCGTCAACATCGGCTACAAGGCCGACGGCCTGATCATGCGCGACCAGCTGGTGGATCAGGATGTGAAGCTGGGCGACGAAATCGAAGTCGAAGTCGTCAAGGTCAACGACGGCGAAGGCAACGTGCTGCTGAGCCAGCGCAACATCGTCAACAAAAAAGCGTGGGACGCCCTGATGGCAAAGTATGAAGCGGGCGAGTACGTCGACGGCGTGGGCAAGGAGGCCGTCAAGGGCGGCCTGATCGCCAGCGTGGACGGCATTCGCGCGTTTGTACCGGCCAGCCAGCTGAGCCAGCGCTACGTCGAGAAGATCGGCGATTTCGTCGGCAAGGAAATGAAGCTGAAGATCATTGAGGTCGACGAGCAGAAGAAGCGCATCGTGGCCAGCCGCAAGGCTGTCGTGGCTGAGGAAGCCGCCGCGAAGAAAAAAGAAGTCTGGGACCGCCTGGAGGAAGGCATGGTCATCCACGGCATCGTCCGCCGGCTGACTGACTTCGGCGCGTTCGTGGATCTCGGCGGCGTGGACGGCCTGATCCACATCACCGACCTGAGCTGGGGCCGCGTCAAGC
>CAMVFE010000045.1 GCA_947166705.1 uncultured Clostridia bacterium | reverse complement strand
CCCCCGGCCCACGGCTTAGAAGGCCGTTGCTCTATCCAACTGAGCTACAGGCGCAAGCCACAGGACGGTCTCTCCAAAGGGCTTCGGCGCACGCGGAGGAACCTCGCGGTTTCCGCTGACAGATTGGAATTATAGCACGGGCGTCCTTTGCTGTCAATAACTTTTTTCGCCCGTGGTCGGGGGCCTCCGGCCTCTCTGTTACTCTCCGCAGCAGCAGCCGGGCTGTGTTTGCAGGATGCTGGCCTTGAAGCTTCTTTTCTGCCGGTCCCGCCTCACCGGGCCCGTCTTTCCGCAAGCCATTCGCCGACGGCGTCGGTCACCTGGTCCAGGTGCGCGCCGTAGCAGTGGTCGTCTCCTTCAATCAGCTTCAGCCGGCTTTCGCGGTATCTTTCCGCCGCACGGATGCCGTATTCCACCGGCACCGCTTCGTCCTGATCCCCGTGAACCACGAGAACCGGTCCGTCGTAGCGGTCGATATACTCCTCCACCCTGATCTGCTGCGCCGTGCGGGCGTAGTTGCCGTCCAGCGTTCTTCCGCCCCAGGCGTTCATTTCATCCGGAATATGCTCCGGGTCGAAGGATTCTCCCAGCAGGATGCCCTTCCGGGCGTATTCGGGAATCATCCACGCCGGGGAAAGGGCGATCAGCCCGCTGACCTGGTCATGCTTCATCCCCGCGGCCAGCATGGCGGTCAGCCCGCCCTGGGAGTGGCCGCACAGGATGATGTCCCCGGCAAAGTCCAGCCCTCTCGCGTAGTCCGTCAGCGTCAGCGCGTTGGTCATCCATTTGAACAGCGTATGCTTCCGGAATTCCCCGCCGCTCTGTCCGTGGCCGTACATGTCCGCGCGCAGCACGGCGTATCCCTCCCCGAGGGCCGCCTGCTCCACCGCCAGGATGTGCCGCTCCTCCTTGTATCCCGTAAACCCGTGGATCAGCACCATCACGGGAATTCTGCCTTCCCTCCGTTCCGGCAGGGTCAGCTCCGCCTGCAGGGCGATTCCGTCATCCATGATGACCATTTCCGTTTCTCCTTCCCGCCTTCCGCGGCGTATGCGTGCTTCCGCGCGTTTCTTCCGTTCATTCCGCCAGGATCCGGTCGATCTGCTCCAGCTCCTCCCGGGTCAGCGGCGCCGCCTTCAGGCACGCCATGTTGTCCAGGATCTGCTCCGGCCGGCTGGCGCCGATCAGCGCGGAGGTGACCACCTCGTCCCGGAGCACCCACTGCAGCGCCATCTGATGGAGCTTCTGCCCGCGGTTCTCCGCAATCTTCATCAGCTTCCCGATCTTCTCCTGCCCTGCCTTCTGCACCCGCTCCGGCGTCAGGTACCGGGGATCCCGGGCGGCCCTGGAGGTCTCGGGAATACCCGTCACATACTTCCCGGTCAGCATGCCCCCCGCCAGCGGCGAGAACACGATGCACCCGACCTTCTCCTCCCGGAGCACATCCGTCAGCCCGTGCTCGATCCAGCGGTCCAGCATGGAATAGTTCGGCTGCTCAATCAGGCAGGGCGTGCCCAGGCGCCGCAGCTCCGCGATCGCCGCGCGCGCCTGTTCCGGACGGTAATTGGAGATACCGGCGTACAGCGCCTTCCCGCTTCTGACGATCCGGTCCAGCGCCCCCATGGTTTCCTCGATCGGCGTCTCCGGATCCGGCCGGTGGTGGTAGAAGATATCCACATAATCCAGATGCATCCGCTTCAGGCTCTGGTCCAGCGAAGCGATCAGATACTTGCGGCTTCCGTGGTCTCCGTAGGGGCCGGGCCACATGTCGTATCCCGCCTTGGTGGAGATGATCAGCTCGTCCCTGTGGGGGCGCCAGTCCCGGTCCATGTGCACGCCGAAATTCCGTTCCGCCTCCCCGTAGGGCGGCCCGTAGTTGTTCGCCAGGTCAAAGTGGGTAATCCCCTGGTCGAAGGCCGTCCGGAGCAGGCGCTGCTGCACCTCGAAGGGGGTGATATTGCCAAAGTTGTGCCACAGCCCGAGGGACAGCGCCGGCAGCTTCAGCCCGCTCGCGCCGCACCGGCGGTAGGGCATCCTTCCGTCGTACCTGTTTTCATCCGGAATATACATCTCGTCCCGCTCCTTTTTATTCCTGTTCGGTTTTCCCGGCGGCCTCCATGGCAGAAATCGCCCGGCGGGCGCCTTCCTCGTCCGTCCTGCCCTGCTCCATGTAGCTGACGCGGCCCTGGGAAAGCCCCAGCAGGTCCGCCAGCTGCTTCTGGCTCAGTCCCGCCCGAAGCCTCGCTTCGTGGATAGCCCTGCCCAGCTCGGGCTGATAGGCCTGCTGCGTGCGGCTCGGGCGCGGGGAAGCCTTCCCGCCCTTCGGGGCGCCGCCTCCGTTCTTCCGCCCGTCGCCCAGCTCGCTCAGCATCTGCAGGATCTTCCGTCCCTCGGCCTCCTCGACGCGTCCCCGTTCGATCAGGCTGACCCGCGTCTGCGGCAGCTGAAGCATCCCCCCGAGCTCCTTCTGGCTCAGTCCCGCCTCAATCCGGGCGTCCCGGATGTTGGAACCCAGCAGCACCTGCTCCGTCGGCCGGACGCGGAAGGTCCTGACCTCCCGCGTCGGTTTGCCCTGGATGCGCAGCAGGATGCTTTCCGCTTCCTTTTCGGTCACGCTGCCCAGCTCAATCAGGCTGATCCGCGAGGTCGGCATCCGCATGATCGTCCCAAGCTCCTTCTGGCTCAGCCCTGCGCGGATCCTTTCCTCCCGGATCCTGGCGCCGGTCGCGCGCGGGTCGAAGCCCTTCCCGCCTCCGGACCGTCCCGAGCTTCGGATGACCTGAATCAGCTCATCGGCATGCTTCCCGGAGATGTATCCGCTTTCCAGATGGGCCAGCGTCGTATGCTTGATGCCCATCCGCTCCGCCGCCTCCCTGACGGAAAGGCCGGCTTCCTTCCGGGCGTTCCTCAGCCGCAGCCCCGCGGCCCTCGGATCCTCCTTTTCCCCGGGCGCGGCCGACCCCTGGATCCGGGCGGCCACATGCTCCGCCTTCTGGTCCCGAACGTATCCCGCTTCCATCTGGATCACGCGGCTGACGGAAAGGCCCAGCAGCTCCGCCAGCGCCTCCCGGGTCATCCCCGCTTCCTCCCGGGCTTCCCGGATCCGCTTTCCCGCCTCCCTGTTCGGCGCGGGCGCGCGTCCGGTCCGGGCAGCCTCCTCCTTCCGGGCAGGCTCCCTGTGCCCGTGCAGCCGGGGCGTTCCCTTTTCCCGTCCGTCGCCGTACATCAGCCATTTCCGGTTGATGCCCGTCTTTTTCTCGATTTCCTCCCCCCGCCTGCGGGTCAGCTGATTCTTTTCTCCGCTCTCGAAACGGGCAAGCTCTTCCTCCCCGATGCCGGCGGCCGCCGCGAATTCGGCCGCGCTGACGCCATGCTCCTCCCGCCACTGGCGCAGCCGGTGCCCGGGCGTCGTCTGGTCGAAGGAGGGCAGGAAGGGATCCATGTCCGGATCCTTCAGCACCTGGGGATTGATGGGAAAGGCGGAAATATACTGAAGAAGGAGATACGTTTCACCGTTCTCCTCGCAGTCGATCACTTCCTGTCGGGGCACGCCAAGCTCATCCGCAACCTGTGCCTGTGTCAGTCCCATTATTTCTCTGAGATCTCTGATATCCATTCGCCGGGAACTCCTGTTATGCCTGATGTAGGTTTGTGCGTATTACTGTACCGTGATAACGAAATAAAGTATATCATGCCGATCGCGGTTTGTCTATTCCGGAATTACGTTTTTTGTTCATTCAGGGATGATGTTTTTTTCCTTCGTTTTTTTGAGCGTCCCCTCCGGGCGGGAACGCGCGTCTTTTCTTGACAGCCCCTGCCGCTTTATGTAAGATGAATCAACCCCCAGCTTCCACCCGGATCCCGGGGATTACCCGATGGTAAAGGAAGCGATTTCTGTGTATGACGCCTATATCCTGAATCCCGTGGCCGGAAACGGCTATGCCCTGGAAACCATGTCCCGGATTGAAGCGGTGCTGAAGGAGCGCGGTATCCCCTTCCGCGTCTGCCGGACGGAACGCCCGGGGCACGCCGCGGAGCTGGCCCGCGCCCTTTCGCGCGATCCGGAGGTCCGCGCCGTCGTTTCGGTCGGCGGGGACGGCACTTCCTTCGAGGTGGCCGGCGGCCTGGCCGGCTCCGCCTGCCCGCTGGGGATCATCCCGGCCGGCACGGGCAACGACTTTATCAAGAGCGCCGGCATTCCAAAGGATCCCCTGGCCGCCCTGGAGGTGATTCTCCGCCGCCGCTGCGCGCCGGTGGACCTGGGCATCCTCAACGACCGCTGCTTCCTGAATGTCTGCGGCACGGGCTTCGATGTCACGGTGCTGGACTACGCGGAAAGCCTGAAAAGCCGCTTCAGGGGGCTGATGCCCTATTTCCTCGGCCTGCTGAAGGCCGTCGCCCATTACCGTCCCGTCCACCTGTGCCTCGAGGCCGACGGTCTCCGGGAGGAGGGGGATTACCTGATCTGTTCCGTCGCGAACGGCCGCTTCATCGGCGGAGGCATCCCGATCTGCCCGGCCGCGCAGGTGGACGACGGCCTGCTCGACCTGGTGCTCGTGCGGAATGTGCCGAGGTACAGGATTCCCCTTTATCTTCCCGGCCTGATGATGGGAAAAATCCTTTCCTTCCGCATCGCGCGCCATCTGCGCGTGCGCAGCGTTTCCTTCGTGGGCCGGGGACTGCGGGTCAACGCGGACGGAGAGATCTTTCCCATGGACGAGGCCCGCTTTTCCCTCCGCGCCGGAAGCGTGAACCTGATCCGCTGAAGCCGTGCCGCGGGAGGCCGGTCCCTGTCCTTGCGCTCTGTCGGCTGTCTTTTTTCCGAACGCTCATTTTCCGAAGGAGGAACCGCCGGATGAAACCGCTGCTCTGCCTGCTCTCCGCCCTTTTGCTCCTGTTCCCCGCCGCCTCCGCCCTGGGGGAGATTTCCTCCCGGCCCGCGGAAGCCTATACGCCTCCCCTGAAGGACCTGGCGGAGGCCGCGGGGTTCCGGATCGGTGTCTGCCTCAGCCCCTTCCAGCTGAAGGACGACGCCTATCTGTCCCTGCTCTCCTCCCAGTTCAATACCACGACCTGCACCAATGAGACCAAGGCCTATTCCCTCCTCGACCAGGAGGCCAGCCGCCGCAGCCCGGACGGCATGCCGCGAATGAATTACGCCCTGGCGGATCAGATGCTCTCCTGGGCGCAGGCAAACGGGGTCGCGGTGCGCGGGCACGTGCTGGTCTGGGACGCGTATATGACGGAATGGTTTTTCCATGAGGATTATGACCCGGGCCGTCCCGTCGCCTCCCGCGAGGCGCTGCTCGCCCGGTTGGAAAGCTATATCACCCAGGTGGTGACCCATTTCGAGTCGGAGTTCCCCGGGGTGATCTACTGCTGGGATGTGGTCAACGAAGCCATGGGCGACAGCCCCGCGGACTGCCTCCCCGGCGACCCGCGCCTGCTTCGGGTTTCGAGGAACGGCCAGCCCAACGCCTTTTACGAATACATCGGCCCGGACTACGTGGAATATTCCTTCCTCTTCGCCCGCAACGCCGTGGAAGACCTGGGAGCGGACATCGGCCTGTTCTACAACGACTACAACATGCTCTACCCGGAAAAGCGGAACGCCGCCCGGTACCTGGTGGAAAGCATCAACAGCTTCGCCAAGGATGAAAACGGCGAGCCCCGCAGGCTGATCGACGGCATCGGCATGCAGGGCTATATGGGCGGCTACGGCGAGCAGGCCGGATGCCTGAGCCCGGACCTGATCACGAATACGGAAGCGAGCATCCGGACCTTCGCGGACCTGGGAATGGAGGTGCACCTGACGGAAATGGCCCTGCGGAACTATGACGCCTCCCGGTCGGAGGAACACGCGGCCTTCTTCGGGCGGATGTTCGCCATGCTGCGGGATATCAACGCCTCCCTCGGCCGCAGGGTCCTGACCTCCGTCACCCTCTGGGGGGTCAGCGATATAACGCCCAGCGCCTGGAACGAATACTCCTGGAAGCTGAACGGCACCTTCTCGGGCATCCTGACGGAGTCCGGCCGGATCAAAACCTCCTTTGACGCCATGTACGACGCGCTCCTTCCGGACTGATCCGTCCGGAGGAAAGCCAAAGGCTCCGCGGCCCTGATCCGGGCGCGGAGCCTTTTTCGCTGCTCTCCAGAGCCCCCGGCCCCGGCGGCGTTATTTCGTTTTCTCCAGGTACTCCTCATAATTGCACAGATAGTCGGAGATCGTTCCGTCGGCATGGATCTCGATGATCCGGTCCGCCACGGTGGAGATGAACTGGTGGTCCTGGCTGGTGAAAATCACATTTCCCGGGAAGTTGATCAGCCCGTTGTTCACCGCCGTGATGGATTCCAGGTCCAGGTGGTTCGTCGGCTGATCGAGCATGAGGAAGTTCGCGCCGCTGAGCATCATCCGGCTCAGCATGCACCGCACCCGCTCCCCGCCGGACAGGACGCTCACGGGCTTGTAGACGTCGTCTCCGCTGAACAGCATCCGTCCGAGGAATCCGCGCATGTAGGTCTCCAGCTGCTCCGGGGAGTACTGGGCGAACCACTGCATCATGTTCAGGTCGCAGCCGTCGAAGTACGGGCTGTTGTCCTTGGGGAAATAGCTCGTGGAGATGGTCACGCCCCATTTCACGTTCCCGCTGTCAGGCTGGATCTCCTCAGCCAGGATGCGGAAAAGCGCGGTCTCCGCCTGCTCGTTTCCCACCAGGGCGATCTTCTGGCCCTTGGTGACCAGGAAGCTCACGTACTTCAGCAGGGTGACGCCGTCCTGGGTGTAATTCAGCCCATTTACCTGCAGGATGTCCTTGCCGGCCTCCCGGTCCGGGGTGAAGGCCACGTAGGGATACCGCCTGCTGGAAGCGGGCATCTGCTCGATGGTCAGCTGGTCCAGCAGCTTTCTCCGGCTGGTTGCCTGCTTGGCCTTGCTCTTGTTGCTGGAAAAGCGCTGGATGAAGGCCTGCAGCTCCCTGATCTTGTCCTCGCGCCGCTTCTTCTGGTCGTTCATCAGGCTCTGCATGATCCGGCTGGACTCGTACCAGAAGTCATAGTTGCCGACGTACAGCTTCACCTGGTTATAGTCGATGTCCACGATGTGGGTGCAGATATTGTTCAGGAACCACCGGTCGTGGGATACGACGATCAGGGTTCCCGGGAAATCCATCAGGAAATCCTCCAGCCAGGCGACGGAGCGGTTGTCCAGGTTGTTCGTCGGCTCGTCGAGCAGCAGGATATCCGGGTTTCCGAACAGCGCCTGCGCCAGCAGCACCTTGAACTTGTCCCCCGCCTGCAGCTCCGACATCATCATCGTGTGCTCCTCCGCGGGGATTCCGAGCCCGGTCAGCAGCGTCGCCGCGTCGCTCTCGGCGTTCCAGCCGTCCATTTCGGCGAACTCGCCCTCCAGCTCCGCGGCCTTCTCGCCGTCCGCCTCGCTGAAATCAGGCTTGGCATAGAGCGCGTCCTTCTCCTTCATGATGTCGTACAGCCGCTGGTTGCCCATGATGACCGTGTCCATCACCGGGTAGGCGTCGTACATGAACTGGTCCTGCTTCAGCGTGCTCAGCCGCTGGTTCGGCGGGATGGTCACGGAGCCCGTCGTCGGCTCCAGCTCGCCGCTCAGGATCTTCAGGAAGGTGGATTTTCCGGCGCCGTTCGCGCCGATGATGCCGTAGCAGTTCCCGGGCAGGAATTTCAGATCCGCCCCGGAAAAAAGCTTCTGACCGCCGAAGGTCAGGGATACGTTGCTGACTGTAACCATGGTTCTCTCCTGTACTTCTCTTGTTCTCTCCGCGTCCGCCCGGACTGGTTCCGTTCCCGGCCGCTCAGGCGCCCGCCAGCCGGATCATGGCGTTGGCGTAGATTTTCATCGCGGTCATCAGGCTGTCGATGCTCTCGTATTCGTTGGCCAGGTGGGCCAGCTCCTCCTCCCCCGGGAAAACGGCCCCGAAGGCGACGCCCTGCTTCAGCACCTTGGCGTAGGTGCCGCCGCCCGTGGACATCGTTTCGCCCTTCAGCCCGCTCTCCTCCTCGTACGCCGCCAGCAGGCTCCTGACCAGCTCGCTGTCCGCGGGCACATGGTGCGGGGGCTTCCGGACGCTGACGCTGACCGCGATGCCGGGCAGATGCGCCCTGCAGGCTTCGGCCAGCGCGTCCTGGTCCGCTTCCACCGGGCAGCGGAAATCCAGCGTGCCGTACCAGGCGCCGTCCTCCAGCCGAAGGATGCCCAGGTTGTTCGTCAGCCTTCCGGAGACGGCGTCCTCGCAGGCGCAGCCCAGGCTCTTTCCGTCGGTCTCCGTGCCGACCGCGTCCGCGAGAACGGCGATCCCGCCCGTGGCGCCCAGGGCCTTCAGCAGCTTCAGCATCACGCCGATGGCATTCCGCTTGCCTTCGGGATAGGCGCTGTGGCCGGGAATGCCGGCAGCCGTGACCCATACGCCCTCCTCCGCCGTCTCGGCGGTGCAGGGCAGCCCGGTCTCCTTCGCCCACGCGCGCACGCGCTCCGCCAGCTCCCCGCCGCCTTCCAGCAGGGCCCGGCTCTCCCCGGCGATCACGTTCGGTCTTTCGCCCGTCGCCATCTTCAGGATGCGCAGCCCGTCCCGGCTCTCCGGAAAGCGGATTTCGAAGCCCAGCATCCCCTTCTCCGTGTTGATCAGGGGGAAGGAGGCGTCCGGGCTGAATCCGATCTCAGGCATCTGCGCGTGCTCCGCGTAGTACTTCATGCACTCCCAGTCGCATTCCTCATCCCCGCCCATGATCAGGCGGATGCTGCGCTTCAGGGGAACGCCCGCCTCCTTCAGCGCCTTCATGGCGTAGAGGGCGGCCAGGGTGGGTCCCTTGTCGTCGTTGGTTCCCCGGCCGTAGATCCGGCCGTCCTCGATCTCGGCCCCGAAGGGAGGCCGGTTCCAGCCGTCCCCCACCGGCACGACATCCAGGTGGCCCAGCACGCCGAGAACCTCCTCCCGGTCCCCCAGCGTCACGTCGCAGGCGTACCCGTCGTATCCCCGGACGGCGAACCCCATGTCCGCCGCGGTTTTCATGGCCTTCTCCATCATCCGGCCGATTTCCCGGCCGAAGGGAGCGCCCTCCGCCGGCTCGCCCTTCACCGAGGGAATCCGCACCCATTCCTGCAGGGTGGCGGTGAATTCGTCCCTGAAGCTGTCGATGATCCTTCCGATTTCCTTATCCATCCGATCCTCCGAAAGGGCCGCGGCACGCCGCTCCGCCCCGTTTCTTCCCTTAAAACTCGTTGCGGTAGTCCCTGCTCTTCTTTTTCGGCGCGTCCGGGTCGATGTACTCGATCTCCAGCCGCTGAAAGGGCACCTTTTCAAAAAAAGCGTCCGGCAGGAACCGGGTCATGCCGAATTCCTCCCATTCCCGCAGGTTCTTGTCCAGCCAGACCGGCTCGGGCAGGTCCAGCTCCCTGCAGGCGGCGAGCAGCGCCTCCCGGGGATCCTCCCGGCCGCAGGGTGCCGTCGCCTGGCGGTCAATCCGGTGATTCACGATGGTTTTGACCCAAAGGGCAGACGCCATGCCGTTTCCTCCCGTCCTTTACGGATTCCGCTTTCCCGGTCCGCGCGTATTATCTCATGATTGCGTTCCCTGCGCAAGCCCTTCTTTGACGGCTTCCGCGGCCTTCCGGGTCATGCCCTTCACGGCCGCGATCTCCTCCACCCCGGCCTCCCGGATGTTTTTGAGGCTTCCGAAGGCCTTCAGCAGCGCCTTCCGCCGCTCCGGGCCGATGCCCGGGATCTCCTCCAGCTGGCTGTGGGTGAAGGCGCGGGCCCGGAGCACCCGGTGATGGATGATGCCGAAGCGGTGGGCCTCGTTCCGGACGCGCTGGACCAGCTGCAGCTCAGGCGTGTGGTGATCCAGCCGGATGGGTTCCTCCGCGTCCGGCAGCCAGATCTCCTCCTCCTTCTCCGCCAGGCCGAACATGGCCGGAGGCGTGAGGTCCAGCTCCCGGATCGCCTCCATGGCGAACCGCAGCTGCTGGGGACCGCCGTCGATGAGGATCAGGTCCGGAAGCTCGCTGAACTTCCCGTCCCCGCCTTCCTCCAGATCCCGAAGGGCATGGGCGTATCTCCGCCCGAGCACCTCCTTCAGGGACGCGAAGTCGTTGGCGCCCTCCACGGTCCTGATCCGGAACCTCCGGTATTCCTTCTTCGCCGGGACCCCGTCGATGAACACCACCATGGAGGCCACGCTCTGCTGCCCCTGGGTGTTCGAAATGTCGTAGCCCTCAATTCTCCGGGGATATCGGTCCATGCCCAGGATCCGCCCCAGCTCCGTCGCGGCGCCGACGGTCCGCTCCTCCTGGATGGTCCGCCGGGCGTTTCTCTTTTTCAGCGCGTCCTGGGCGTTCTTGACGGCCAGCAGCACCAGCTCGTGCTTCTCGCCGCGCTGCGGAATCCGGACGCTCACCGCGGCGCCCTTCCGCTCCCGCATCCAGCTTTCCAGCTGCTCCGCCATGCCCTCCGGAAGCGTCTGGCACAGCACGTTGCGCGGGATCAGGGCGGCGGATTCGTAGTACTGGGTCATAAATCCGGCGAGCACCTCGCCCGCGTCCTCCCCGCCCTCCCGGGGCAGCAGGAAATGGTCCCCGCCGATCATGCGCCCGCCCCGGACGTAGAGGATCTGGACCATCGCGTCCAGCCCGTCCTGGGCCAGGGCGATCAGGTCCTGCTCGCTCCCGTCCGTCCGCAGCGCGATCTGGCGCTCCATCAGCCCTTCCACGTCCCGGATCTTGTCGCGGATCTGGGCCGCCCGCTCATACCGCATGGCGGCCGCCGCCTCGTTCATCTCGCCGCGGAGCTGGTCCACTACCGGGCGGTAATCCCCCTCCAGAAAGTGAAGGACGCCGCCGATCATCTTTCCGTACTCTTCCTCCGTGCACTTTCCCGCGCACGGGGCCAGGCATTTGCGGATGTCGTAGTTCACGCAGGGCCTCTTCGGCGTCTTCGGGGGCAGGCTCTGCCTGCACGTGCGCAGCGGAAAGATCCCCCGGACCGCTTCGATCACCTGCTTCACGGCGCTCGCGCCGATGTAGGGGCCGAAGTACCGGGCGCCGTCCTTTTCCATCCGCCGCGTGATCTCCAGCCTCGGATAGGGCTCCTTCAGGTTGACCTTCAGGTAGGGATAGTGCTTGTCGTCCTTCAGCAGGATGTTGTAGTAGGGCCGGTGCCGCTTGATCAGGTTGCATTCGAGGATCAGCGCCTCCAGGTTCGTCTCGCACAGCAGGATCTCAAAGTCGTCGATGTGGCTGATCATCGCCGCGACCTTCGGCGTATGGGCCGTATCGCGAAAATAGCTGCGAACCCTGTTCTTCAGGTTCACAGCCTTTCCGACGTAGATAATCGTCCCTTCCCGGTCCTTCATCAGGTAACACCCGGGGGAATCCGGCAGCATCCGGATCTTTTCCTCCAGTTTTTCGCCCCAGTCTATCAACTCCGCCGTCCTCCCCCGTTGCGGGATGCTCAGTTCATCGCTTCGATCTCGATCTCCAGCGCGTCCAGCGCGTTCTGCAGGCTGGTCTGATACTCCCCGGTGTCCATCCCAGTGGTCAGAAATGCAAGATAGCTGTCAATGGAGGTCTGCAGCCCCGTCAGCACATCCTCGCTGATCAGCCTTCCGGACGCGCCCTCCATGCCGATGCTCAGCTCGTTCGTCACGCTGATCGCGTAGATATTGCTCCTGATCTGGGCCAGGATCGCCGCGGAGCTGGCTCCGGCGTTCCTGCTCAGCGAAGTGGCCAGCCTGGCCGCCGTGCTGATTTCGTTCTGCATCCGCTGAATAAACAGGCTCCGCGCCCCTGAGCGGCTCTGAATCGCCGGCACGGCGATCACCGTCATCGCGGCAAGCGCGGCGACCAGAAGCAGCAGGATGAGGTTCTTGACCCGGTTCCTGCGGGTCTGGCTGACGGGGACGCTGGGCTCGTTCACCTGGGAATATCTCCGGTACATCCTTCCTTCACCTCCTGCGGCTTCAGTGTACCATAAAAAACTGAGTTTGGCAAAAATGACCCCTTTTCGGCGCGCTGTGTCCCTTTTCGGATGCGCCGCGTCCCATTTTTCCGCGAATTCCTCGCCCGTTTCGGGGCTCCCGTCCCATTTTCGTCCTTCTTCCGCCCGGGAATCCGCCTCCGCGCTTCCCTTTCCGCCCTCCTTCCCGGAAAAGGATTCGGTGCACTTTCCGTTGAATTGTTCCTATATCATCTTGTTTATTTAAGGAGGGATTCATCATGATTGCACGGACGCCTCCCATGGGCTGGAACAGCTGGGACTGCTACGGCGCCGCGGTCACGGAAGCTCAGGTTCTGCAGAACGCGCGGTATATGGCGGAGCATCTGAAGGCCTTCGGCTGGGAATACGTGGTGGTGGATATCCAGTGGTCCTCCCCCACCGCGGTCAATCACAGGTATCAGCCCTTTCAGGAGCTCGCGATGGACGAATTCGGCCGCCTGATCCCGGCGGAAAACCGTTTTCCCTCCTCCGCGGGCGGGAAGGGCTTTGCGTCGCTCGCGGAAACGATCCACGGCATGGGGCTGAAATTCGGAATCCATATCATGCGCGGCATGCCCCGCGCCGCCGCCCATCGGCATCTTCCCATCGAGGGCAGTCCCTTCTTCTGCCATGACGCGGCGAACCCCCACTCCGTCTGCGCCTGGAATCCGGATATGTACGGCCTCCGCGGCGGTCAGGAAGCCGCCCAGGCCTACTATGACAGCATCTTCCGCCTCTACGCTTCCTGGGGCGTGGATTTCATCAAGTGCGACGACATCGCCCGGGAGTATCCCCACTGCCGGGAGGAGATCGAGATGATTTCCCGGGCCTGCCGCGCGAGCGGGCGGGACATGGTGCTCAGCCTGAGCCCCGGCCCCGCGCCCGTCGAACAGGCGGAGCATCTGAAAACCTGGGCCAACATGTGGCGGATCACGGATGACTTCTGGGATGACTGGGCCCTGCTGAAGGGCATGTTTGAGCGGGCGGAAAAGTGGTGTATCCACGCCGCGCCCGGCCACTGGCCGGATGCGGACATGCTGCCCGTCGGCGCCCTCCGCCAGTGCGACGATCCGTCCTCCTGGACCAGGTTCACCCCCGCCGAGCAGCGCACCATGATGACGCTCTGGTGCATGATGCGCTCGCCCCTGATGATCGGCGCGGAAATGGTGAAAAACGACGCCTTCACCCTGGGCCTTCTGACGAACGCGGACGTCCTGGCCATCCTCCGGGAATCCTGGTGCGCCCATCCCCTCCGCACCCTGGATGAGGAGAGCGTCTGGATCGCGCCCCGGCAGGACGGAACCGGCTTCTATCTGGCCCTCTTCAATCTGTCCGATACCCCGCGCAGGATCTCCGTCTCCGCCGCGGACTGGGAGCGCTGCGTCTCCACCGCCCGCGAGCTCTGGAGCGGTGCTTCGGAGCCTGTCGGGGACGGCCTTTCCCGGGAAATTCCGCCCCATGACGCCGAAGTCTTCCTGCTTTCCTGAGCCCCTCCCGTCGGCTTGACATTCTCCCGTTCCCGGGGTATAACATAACCGGTTGGGTTCGCGGCTTTGCCGCCTCCCGGCCGGGTTTTTTATTACCGGATCCGAAGGCGGTTTTCCGCCGGAGGCATTCTTTCAGCAGGAGGTGTAAGCCATGAAATGGATGATCGTAACCGATTCCAGCTGTGATCTGACCGGGCTGGACACCGGCTCTTCCGATATCGCTTTTGAGACGGTTCCCTTTGTTATGAATATTGACGGGAAGGATTACGTGGACAACCTTTCCCTGTCCGTCCCCGGCATGGTGGACGCCATGGAGGCGGCCTCCGCGAGCCACAGCGCCTGCCCTTCACCCGACGCGTGGAGCAGCGCCTTCGAGCAGGCGGACCAGATCATCGCGGTGACGATTTCAGGCCGCCTTTCCGGCAGCTTCAACAGCGCTTGCGTCGGGAAGGCCATGGCGCTGGAAAACCATCCGGAGAAGAAGATCGAAATCATCGATTCCCTCTCCACAGGGCCCAAGCTGGTGCTGATCGCCCAGCAGGCGCTCCGCCAGATTCAGGACCGCGTTTCCTTCGAGGAGGTCTGCGCATCCTGCCGGCGCCTGGCCGCGAAGGGGCGGACGATCTTCACCCTCTCCTCCTTCCATAACCTTGTGCAGAACGGCCGCGTCAGCAAAATCGCGGGCTTTCTGGCCGGAAAGCTCGGCATCCGCGTGATCGGCGTGGGCAGCTCCGAAGGGGAAATCCAGCTCAAGGAGATCATGCGCGGCGAGCAGCGCACGCTCCGCAGGATCCTGAAGGATATGGAGGAAAGCGGCTTCGCCGGCGGAAAAATCGCGATCAGCCACTGCCTGAACTCATCGATGGCCGATTCCCTGAAGCAGATGATCCTTTCCCGCTGGAGCGGCGCGGACATCGAGGTGCTTCCCACCCGGGGCCTCGACAGCTATTACGCCGAGCGTTCCGGCCTGATTATCTGCTTCCCGGCCGGCGCGTAATCCCGCCTGCCTCTCCGTCAGTCCCGTCCTTTCCGGTCTTCGTTCCATGGCAAACGACATAAGCCCCAGGACGTTTGTCCTGGGGCTTTCGTACCCGGCTGCTTATTCCTTCGTATCCGCCAGGAAGCCGTAGATCACGGCCGCCAGGATACCACCGGCCAGAGGCGCCAGCAGGAATACCCAGATCCCGCTCAGGTTCCCGGCGATCAGGGCCGGTCCGAAGCTGCGGGCGGGGTTCACGGAGGTTCCCGTGAAGTTGATGCCCAGCAGATGCACCAGCGTCAGCGCGGCGCCGATCACGAGGCCGGCGATGTTGCTGTATTCCTTCTTGGAGGTGACGCCCAGGATGGCCAGCACGAAGATGCAGGTCAGGATCGCTTCGATCACGAAGGAAATCCAGGCGTTTCCGTTGTAGAGGGCGTTCGTGCCCAGCTTCCCGGCATCGCCCACGATGCCCATCAGCACGGCCGCGCCGGCAATGGCGCCCAGGAACTGCGCCACCACATAGCCGCAGAAGTCCTTCAGGCTCATTTTCTTCGCGCACAGCATGGCGATGGAGACGGCGGGATTGATATGGCATCCGGAAACATTCCCGATGGAATAGGCCATCGCCACGATCACCAGGCCGAAGGCCACGCTGGTCACGCCCAGGGATCC
>CAMVFE010000044.1 GCA_947166705.1 uncultured Clostridia bacterium | reverse complement strand
CCGATGCCGAAGGAGGCGATCAGGCAGAACAGGGAGAACAGCCAGGCCAGCACCTTGCCCAGGGTGCCGCAGCCCTTCCGGGAGCCCAGCCCGTCCCGCAGATAGTACATCGCGCCGCCGGACCACTCCCCGGCGGAGTTCCTGCGCCGGTAGTAGATGCCCAGCACGTTCTCAGAATAGTTGGTCATCATGCCCAGGAAGGCCATCACCCACATCCAGAACACCGCGCCGGGCCCGCCGATGAGAATCGCGCCGGCCACGCCGACGATATTGCCGGTGCCGACGGTGGCCGCCAGCGCCGTGCAGAGGCTCTGGAACTGGGAGATGCTCTTGTCCTTCGTATGGCTGGTCACATGCTTGTCATGGAAAACGGCTCCGATGGTCTTCTTCATCCAGTGGCCGAAATGGCTCACCTGGAAAACCTTCGTCAGCACCGTCATCAGCACGCCGACAAACGCCAGCAGCGCCAGCGCCGGCACACCCCAGACCACGCCGTTCACGGCATTGTTCACCTTCGCGACGCCGTCCAGGAATCCGCCGCCGGCTTCCTCCGCCGCGGCGCTTCCGGCCATCATCGCCGGGATGAGAGCCAAAGCCCATCTCTTCATTATTCATTTCGCCTCCCCTGTCTGGTTCCGCCCGGAACGCGGCGCTTTCTCCGCGGCGTCCGGATTTGTATACAATATAATTGGCGGTTTTTTCCCTGTCAATTCTTCCGGGGAGCCAATGCATCAAAAAAACAAAAGCCGGGCAGGCGGCGCCTGCCCGGATCCTTCCGGTTCCGGATTCGTCGTGCAGGAGGCGCTCCGTGGAAGAGCGCTGTCCCCGGGAATGTCTCAACGTCCCTGTCTCCCTGTTCCGGAGGCCCGTCAGCCGTGCTGCCGAAGATACCTCAGCACTTCCTCCTCCGGCGGGACGCTGGTGATTCCGCCATGCTTCTGGGTGGACAGGCTGGCTGCAGTGCAGGCGAAGCGCACAATGCCCTCCAGCTCCTCCTCCGTCAGCTCGGCGGGGGATTTTCCCGTTTTCAGGAAGCAGCTCATGGCGCTGCCGCCGAAGATGTCCCCGGCGCCTGTGGTGTCCACGACATGAATGCCCTCCGGGCTTCCCACCTTCACCCGATGCCCGCCCGCCGCGGCATAGCAGCCCTTCGGGCCCAGGGTCACATAGGCAAGGGACACGCCGTATTCGTTCAGCAGTCTTTCTGCTCCCTGCTCCGGCGTAAGGCCCCAGAGGAAATCGATTTCCTCATCGCTGATCTTCACAATGTCTGCCTGATGAAGGCTCCATTCGATGGCGGCCTTCGCGTCCGCCTCGCTCCGCCACAGCGGTTTGCGCAGGTTGGGGTCCAGGCTGATCAGCAGGCCGTACCGCCTGGCCAGCTCCAGCGCCCGGCGGGTGGCGGAGGCTGCGGGCTCATCCGTCAGCGACAGGGTGCCGAAGTGGAACACCCGCGTCTCGGAAAACAGGGACTCATCCACTTCCTCCGGAGTCAGACAGGTATCCGCACCGGGCTTGCGGGCAAAGCTGAAGTCCCGGTTTCCGCTCTCGTCCAGCGAGACGAAGGCCAGGGTGGTAAAGCGCTCCGGATCCGCGGCCACGCCTCTGGTTTCAATACCGGTGCTCCGCAGCGTGCCGGTCAGCAGCCGTCCGAACATGTCGTTCCCCACCTTACCGATCATGGCGGTGGAAAAGCCGCAGCGGTTCAGCGCGGCCAGGAAGTTGGCCGGGGCTCCGCCGGGGTTGGCGGAAAGGACCGGATAGCCGGATTCGTTGACGGCCTGCGGTGCGAAATCGATCAGCAGCTCTCCAAGCGCAATGACGTCATACATGATAAGATGCTCCTTAGGTTAGTAAATTTGCCCCCCGTTCCCGACGTCTGTCCGGAGGCCTGGGGCATCCCGGTGCCTTTCAGTCCCTGGTGGTGCCGCCCGGGGCGTACCGGACAGGGAGACAGATCAGGCTGGGCACGTTGGACAGGTGTCGGGAAAGGACCGTGCTGACGCAGGCCTCCGCAATCTCCTGCACCGGCTGGACGATGGTGGAAACCACATATTCCAGCTCCCCGAACATCCGGATCCCGTCGAACCCGATCACCTGCACATCCTCCGGCACGCGAATCCCATACTTCTTCAGGAGCTGGATGATCCGCCACGCCAGCATGTCCGTGCCGATGAACAGCCCGTCAAATTCGAGCTTTCCCCCGCTCATGTGGTCGGTCAGAAAATCCTCGAAGTCGCTGAAGGGCATGCCGTCATCCAGCGCCTTGACTTCATAGGGCAGACCGAGTTCCACGCAGGCGCTGATGAAACCTTCCTTCCGCTTGCTGGGCTCGTTGGTCAAGGTGGAACCGGTCCGCAGGAAGGCCGTCTTTCTGCAGCCCAGTTCCGCCAGCTTCCGGGCGGCCATGTATCCGCCGCCGAAGTTGTCCGATGCGACGCAGGGAACCGAGACGGAGAAGAACCGGTCAATGGTGACGAAGGGAATATCCTCAGGGATAACCAGCTCCGGGTTATAGGTCAGGGCGATGATTCCGTCCACACGGTTCTGCCGGACCAGGCGGATGTATTCCTCCTCCCGGTTACGGTCATAGCCCGAAAAGCAGAGCAGAACCTTCTTGTTCCGCTTCTCCAGCTCCAGGTTGATATGATGCACCAGCAGTCCGAAATAAGGATTGTAGGTATTTGGAATGATCAGCGCTATCGTATTTGTACGATCCGTCCGAAGCGCCCGTCCGCTGGAATTGTACTGATATCCCAGCTTCTCGACCGCCTTTTCCACCCTCTTCCTGTATTTCTCGCCCACCTGCTGGCCGTTGATCACGCGGGAAACCGTCCCCAGCGCCACGCCGGCTTCCCTGGCCACATCCGCCATGGTCGGAGCGTTCCTTTCCGTTTTCACGGTGGTCCCTTCCTTTCAGCTATTAATTTCATGAAATAATATATCATTTTCATGAACAGCTGTCAAGGAAAAACAGGGAAAAAGCAACCCGCCCTTCCATCCTTCGGATCCTTTTTTCTAAAGATGGAAGGAGCGGTAAATTTTTTCTCAGTTTTGCCAAAAAGGCTATTGACATGCTCCGAGCAGATATGCTATCGTGACGATGAAGTTCATGAAACGTTTCATGATTCGATTCACAACCACGCAGATGGGGGGAATGCACATGACAACGAGAGCCGCTTCCGTCCCAAAGGCCCGCAAAAAGAGCCTGGGACGTCGTCTGGCGGACAACTGGCAGCTTTACGTGCTGCTGCTTGTGCCGGTGGTTATCACCATTGTGTACAAGTACGGACCGATGTATGGCATTCAGATCGCTTTCCGGCAGTACAATCCGGGCCTGGGCATCTCGGGCAGCCCCTGGGTGGGCTGGAAGTGGTTTGAACGGTTCTTCCGGGCGCCCACCTTTGACCGGATGCTGTGGAACACCATCAAGCTGAGTGTTTTCAGTCTGCTGTGGGGTTTCCCGGTACCGATCATCCTGAGCCTGATGCTGAACCAGCTGCGGTTCGCCAAGCTGAAGAGAACCGTACAGACCGTGATCTACGCGCCGCACTTCATTTCCACGATGGTTATCTGCGGTATGCTTCGGATCTTCCTGAGCCCCTCGGGCGGCCTGATCAACCTGATTGCCGGTACCAACGTTGACTTCCTGACCGAAGCCGGCGCATTCCGGACGATCTACGTCGCCAGCGGGATCTGGCAGGAAGCCGGATGGGGAACCATCATCTATCTGGCGACGCTGTCCAGCGTGGATCCCGCTCTGTACGAGGCCGCCAAGGTTGACGGCGCCAGCGTGTTCCAGCGCATCCTGCATATCGACATTCCCTGCCTGCTTCCGATGATCATCCTGCAACTGATCATGAGCGCCTCCGGCATCATGAGCGTCGGCTTCGAGAAGGCTTATCTGCTGCAGACGGACCTGAACCGCGCCACCAGCGATATCATCGCCATCTATGTGTACGAGCAGGGCATCGTCAGCGCGAAGTACGAACTCGGTACCGCCGTCGGCCTGTTCAATACCGCGATCAACATCGTGCTGCTGGTCATCGTCAACCGGATCGCCAAGAAATACGGCGACGTCAACTTTGTGTAACAGGGGGAGGATGAAAAGATGTCTTTGATTTCAAGAAGAAAGCAGGGCGAGCTTGGCGGATTCAGCGACCGCACCAGCGATATCATTCTGATTGTCTTCTCCGTCCTGATCCTCGTGATTGTGGCCTATCCGCTGTACTACGTCCTGGTGGCGTCCTTCTCCGATCCCTACGATGTCTACGCCGGCAAGACCTTCCTGCTGCCCAGCCAGTTTACCCTGGACGGCTACAAATCGGTCTTCGCTGAGCCGAACATTGTCCGCGGCTACGGCAACAGCATTCTCTACACCGTGGTAGGCACCATCTACTCCGTGGCCCTGATTTACCTGGTGGCATATCCCCTTTCCGTTCCGGATCTGCCGGGCAAGAAGATCGTCAGCATTTTCTTCATCATCACGATGTACTTCGGCGGCGGTCTGATTCCGACCTATCTGATCGTGCAGAAGACCGGTATCATGCAGACCCTGTGGGCCATGTTCCTGCCGGGCGGCGTGGCGGTCAGCAACGCGATTATCGCACGGAACTATTTTGAATCCAGCATTCCCGCGTCACTGAAGGAAGCGGCCAGCATCGACGGCGCGTCCCATTTCCGGATCTTCTTCCAGATGATCATTCCTCTGTCCCTGCCGATCCTCTCCGTCATGGTGATCTTCTCCATGGTTGCCTACTGGAACGACTGGTTCACCGCTCTGATTTACATGACCAACGAACAGTCTCCGCTGCCCCTGGTGTTGCGGAACATCCTGATCAAATCCTCCGCCTCCGCCAGCCAGACCAGTATGATCAGCGGCGGCTACGCGGAATTGAACCGGATCACGGAAATGATCAAGTTCGCCTCCATCATCGTCGCGGCGGCTCCCATGCTGATCGCCTACCCCTTCGTCCAGAAATACTTTGAGAAGGGGCTCATGGCAGGCGCCGTCAAAGGATAAGAAAGCTTTTCGCCGCTTACCGTACCCGTGCCGGCCGGAATCCGGCGTCCTTTCCCCATCGTTTTCCCGCACCCGGGGGGGTGCTGAATAAAAAAGGAGGATTTACCATGAAAAAGATCGTATCTTTAACTCTGGCAGTGCTGATGCTGCTGTCCGTGTTCTCCTTCGCTTCCGCAGAAGGGCAGACAGCGTTCAACGTGCTCAGCGGCATCTCCGCCCTGTCCACCGGCTATGACGGCAACCCTGTCCTTCAGGAGATGCAGGAAAAGGCCGGCGTCACCATCAAGTGGGACACATGGTCCGACAGCCTGGGCGAAGTGGTCGGCACCCGCATCAGCGGGAACGCCGCCAGCAAGGATCCCATTGATGCCTTCCAGGCCTGCGGATTCAGCAACTACGACCTGATGCGCTACGGCGCCGCCGGAACCTTCATTGACCTGACCCCCTATATCACCCCCGAAGTGATGCCCAACCTGAGCGCAATTCTGGAGAAGCATCCGGAAATCAAAGCCGCCATCACCATGAACGACGGGAAGATCTATGGCCTGCCCGCGGGCGAGCAGATGGGCACCGCCGGTATCGGCCGTGAGAAGGATTATTCCATCTTCGCAGTTCCCCAGTTCTCCATGATCAACAAAGCCTGGCTGGACGACCTGGGCCTGGCGGTTCCCACGACGCTGGAAGAGCTGCATGCCGCACTGGTTGCCTTCAAGGAAAACGACATGTCCGCGAAGTACTACGGCAACGAGGCCGGCAGCACCATCCCCATGAGCACCGGTTTTGACGAGTGGTGCTGGGGCCAGAACATCTTCTATGCCGGCTTTGGCTTCACCAACTGGCCCAACGATGTCTGCATGGACCTGACGGTCGGCGCGGATGGCAAGGTGAACTTCGTCAGCGATGACGACGGATACCGCGCCGCGGTGACCTATTTCCATGACTGGTATGCCGAAGGCCTGATGGATCTGGAAATGTTCTCCCAGGATACCAACCAGCTGATCGCCAAGTGCACCGGCGGCCGCGTGGGCGTGACCACCTGGTGGGAAATCAACGAGATCATGGGCGGCCATGCCGCGGACTATGTGTACCTGCCCGTGCTGACCGGCCCCGAAGGCAGCAGCAACGTGACCCTGCGCACCGGCGGCGCCACCAACGCGGGTGCCCTGTCCATCACCGCGCAGTGCAAGGATCCCGCGAAGCTGCTGGGCTTTTATGATCAGTGGTATACCGGTGAAACCGTCATGCAGCTGCAGTACGGCCCCATCGGCGTGTATTTCACCGAGCAGGATGAGAAGGGCATGTGGAAGTCCATCACCGACGATGAAGCCCGCGCGAAGTACAACAAGTCCTCCGGCGAGCTGAAGGCCCAGTCCGAAGTTCAGGGTCCCAAGCTGATCCTCTCCGAGTACTACAACGAGTACTTCTACATGGAGGACCGCGCCATGCAGCGCCTGGCGGATATCTATGACTTCTGGATGCAGTATGTGAAGGATGATACCGTGTATCCGATGGACTGCGTGTTCACGGAAGCCGAGCTGGACGACCTGGACTACTACCGCGCCGATTTCGAGCGCGCCGTGTCCGAGTATGAGTCCAACTGGATCAAGAACGGCGGACCCACCGACGCGGAATGGGAGGAGTACAAGAGCTTCCTGGATCGCTGCGGCATGAGCACGCTGCTGGGTATCTATCAGGATGCCTACGACCGTTACCAGGCGGCCAAGTAAACCCCGAACTTTCGCCGGGAGCCGTTCTGCGGCTCCCGGTTTTCTGCACATGCGGGTCTTCCGCGCACGAACGGAAGACCCGCCCTGCCCGCGCGGCCCGAAGCAGTCAGCTTCCGGCGCTGGGAAACTTACTTCCCCGTGTCCCTTCCGCAGCGCCCGGAGCGTTCCCGCAGGGGGAGCGTAATTCCGCGCGATTTCCTGCGAATGATATTCCACGATTTCATCATGTGAGGTGCAGCCGTATGAGCAAAAATCCGACCCCCCTTGACCGTGTCCGGGCCTTTGAAAGGGAGCAGGCCATGAAGCTTTCCTCCGGGGAAAGGCCCCTTTTCCATCTGACGCCGCTGGTGGGATGGATGAATGACCCCAACGGCTTCTGCTTTTATCAGGGAAAATACCATCTGTTCTATCAGTATCATCCCTTCTCCCGCGACTGGGGTCCGATGCACTGGGGCCACGCGGTCAGCGAGGACCTACTGCGCTGGACCTATCAGCCCTGCGCCCTGGCGCCGGACACGGCGGCGGACGCGGGAGGCTGTTTCTCCGGCAGCGCCGTGCAGATGAAAGACGGCCGGCTGATGCTGGTCTACACGGGTGTCCAGCCCGCGGGAACCTTTCGCCGGGAAACCCAGGCCCAGTGCGTGGCCATCGGGGACGGTATGAATTTTGAAAAGAGTCTGCTGAACCCGGTGATCCGCCACGCGCATCTTCCGGAGGGCTACAGCGAGTTTGACTTTCGCGATCCGAAAGCCTGGATGGCGGAGGACGGCACCTTCCGCATGGTCGTGGCGAACCGGCAGAAGGAGCGCCAGGGATCGATTCTCCTGCTGAGCAGCCCCGACGGCCTGGAATGGAGCTTCCGGGGTGAAATCGACGCCAGTCGCGGCGAGTACGGCCGCATGTGGGAATGCCCGGATTTCTTTCCCCTGGACGGAAAGCAGGTCCTGCTGGTCAGTCCCCAG
This sequence comes from uncultured Clostridia bacterium, assembly GCA_947166705.1. Classification (GTDB taxonomy): domain Bacteria; phylum Bacillota; class Clostridia; order Christensenellales; family Aristaeellaceae; genus Aristaeella. The sequence goes on along the minus strand of CAMVFE010000044.1, from coordinate 8,186 downwards.
GAGATGCATGCCCGGGAGGAGTTCCATGCCGGCTATGGCACCGTCGCGCTGCTGGGAAGCTTTGACGAAAAGGAATGTGCCTTTGCCCGGGAATCTGTCCAGCCGGTGGATCACGGTCTGAACTACTATGCCTCCCAGACCCTTTTGGCCCCGGACGGGCGGCGGATCATGATCGGCTGGATGGACAACTGGGAGACCTGCAAGGAAGCGCCCCGCCGCCATCCCTGGTATGCGCAGATGAGCGTTCCCCGGGAGCTGCGGGTGGAGGACGGCCGGCTGATGCAGCGTCCCGTCCGCGAAATCAAAGCCCTCTGGCAGGGCACGGTGCGGCACGAAAACATTGAAATCTATGAGGAGACGCAGCTGCCCGGCATCCGCGGCCGGCTGCTGGACCTGACGGTGACGCTGTTCCCTGAGAGCTCCGCCTGCCGCCGCTTCACTCTGCATGTCGCGAAGGACGCGTCGCATTATGTCCAGATCCGATGCGAGCTCGCCCGGGGCGAACTGGTCTTCGACCGGAGCCACGGCGGGTCTCACCGGGATATTGTACATACCCGCCATATCAGGGCGAATGTGAAGCACGGCCACCTGACCCTGCGCCTGCTGATGGACAGGGAGAGCATCGAGCTGTTTATCAATGACGGGGAGCGGGTCGTTACTTCCCTGATCCCCACGCCGATGGACGCGGACGGAATCACCTTCGCGGCCGATGCGCCGGTCACGCTGTCCGCGGAGGCACACCCCCTCGGATAAGGAGAATCGTTTCAGCTGTCCAGCACGTTTTCCCGGGTAATGTTCCGCAGCCATTTCCGGCTGCGGTAGTGACCGATGACCCAGGGCCATTTCACGAACTCGTCCGTACACAGCAGAAAATAGACCCACATGGGCGGCAGCTTCAGCACCGCCGCCGCGAGGAAGCCCAGCGGCACGGCGTAGAGCCACATGTCGATGGTGTCGCAGATGAAGCCGAAGCGGCTGTCCCCGCCCGCCCGGAAAACGCCGGCGATCAGCGTGGTGTTCACCGCCTGCCCCATCACGTAATAGGTATTGATCAGCAGCATCCCCCGCAGGTAGGTCCGCCCGGTTTCCGTCAGGCTGGCAAAGCGGAGCACCGGAGGGATGCATCCCAGCACGATCAGCCCGCCCACGGCGCCGGAGAGCACCGTCAGCTTCATCAGCGCGCGGGCCGCCCGCTCCGCTTCCGCCATCCGCCCGTCCCCGAGCATCTGGCCCAGCAGGATGCCGCCGCCGCTGGCGACGCTGAAGCACAGCACCGTACCGAAGTTCCGCACCAGGGAGGTAAAGGAATTTGCAGCCACCATGTCCGTGCCCAGGAACTGCCCGATAATCACCGAGTACATGGAGAACGCCAGTCCCCAGGAAACGTCGTTCAGCGTCGCCGGCATGGCCATCCGCAGGAAATCCCTGAACAGCGCCCGGCTCCGGATGAACATGTAGGAAAGCTTCAGCTTCACGTCCCTGCTGCGGGCGCTCACGATCAGCGCCAGGATCAGCTCCGCGATCCGGGACAGGGAGGTGGCCAGCGCCACCCCCGCCGCGCCGAGCTTCGGCGCGCCGAAGAGGCCGAAGATGAAGACGGCGTTCAGCAGGATGTTCAGCGTAAACGCCGCCGTATTCAGGGCGGTGCTGATCCCGACCCGCCCGACGGAACGGAGCGTCGCCAGGAAAACCTCCACCAGCCCCCAGCACAGGTAGGCGGCCGCCACGTTCCGAAGGTATTCGGCGCCAATCCGGATCAGGTCCGGATCCGGGGTAAACACCTTCATCATCAGCTCCGGCACCAGCAGCGCCGCGCCGGCGAAAAGCACGGTCACCCCGATCGAAAAGCGCAGCGCGATGCCCTCCACCGCGTCCACCGTCCGCATCTCGCCCTTGCCGAAGTACTGGGCGCTCAGCATGGTGACGCCCGTGCCCAGCCCGTAGAGGATCATGAACAGGATGCTCGCGTACTGGGCCGCGAGGGAGACTGCGGAAATATGCTCCTGCCCCACAAAGTTCAGCATCACAACGTCCGCGGAGTTGACGGCGGCGCTCAGCAGGTTCTGCAGGATGATCGGTCCGGTCAGCTTCAGGATGCGGCCGTAGGCCTGCCGGTCTTCGCTGGATATTTTCAGCATGCTTTTTCTCTCCGGTTTCTGTTCTTCGGCGGGAGGGGTTTCCCCCTTCTCCGCGCAGGAACAGCATACCTGAAGTGCTCCCGTTTGTCCATCCGAAAAAGTGCGGGGAAACCGGTTTTTCCCCGCGGGAAGGCTGAGCATCCCCCCGCATCTCCGTCCGGGAACTCCCTCCGGGTTTCCCCGGGATATGTTTTTATTTACGGGGGTTCCGTTCCATGCTATCATGATGAAAAAGCAATCGAAAAGGAGGGTGCTTCGTGCTGCGGATCGCAATTGTCGGTACGGGCGGCATCGCCCATGAACACATGAAGTCCTATCTGGCCCTGAAGGACCGCTGCCGGGTGGCGGCGCTGGTGGATATCGTTCCGGGAAAGGCGGAGCGCTTCCGGGAGGAGTTCGGCCTGGCCTGCGATACCTATGAGGACCATCTGGACATCCTTCCCCGCGGGGATATCGACCTCGTGGACGTCTGCACCCCGCCCAGCGCGCATGCGCAGATCAGCATTAACGCGCTGCGCAGCGGCAAAAATGTGGTGTGTGAAAAGCCCATGGCCGCTTCCCTGGAGGAATGCGACGCCATGCTGAAGGCCCGGGACGAGAGCGGCATGCTGCTGTCCGTGATCGCCCAGAACCGTTTCCGCAGGCCTATCCGCGACCTGAAGGCGCTGCTGGACAGCGGCATCGCGGGGCAGGTCCGGCACGCGGAGATCGACAGCTTCTGGTGGCGCGGCCGCAGCTATTACGATCTTTGGTGGCGCGGCACCTGGGAGAAGGAGGGCGGCGGCTGCACCCTGAATCACGCCGTCCACCACATCGACATGCTGGGCTGGATGATGGGCCTGCCCGACAGGGTCACCAGCGTCCTGGCCAATACGGGCCATGACAATTCCGAGGTGGAGGACCTGAGCGTTTCCGTTCTTGAATATCCCGGCGCCCTGGCGACGGTGACGGCTTCGGTGGTGCATCACGGAGAGGATCAGAAGCTGATCTTCCAGTGTGAAAAGGCACGGATCTCCGCGCCCTGGGCCTGCTTCGCCTCGCAGCCCATGCCCAACGGCTTCCCCCTGGCGGGATCGGACGAGGCCTTTGAGAAGCAGGCGGAGGAATTCCTGGCATCCCTGCCTCCCCTGCCCTTCGAGCGCCACACGGGCCAGCTCGAAAACGTGCTCACCGCCATTGAGCGGGGGGAGGCGCCCGCCGTCACCGGCGAGGACGGACGCCGCACCATCGAGCTGATTACCGCCATCTACAAGGCCGGTTCAGGCCGCATGCCCGTCCTGCTGCCGCTGAAGGCGGACGATCCCTTCTATACGGCGGACGGCATCCGGGCGCACGTGCCTCATTTCCATGAAAAAACCGCCTCCGTCATGGAACAGGCGGGTGCGCTGACCTTCGGCAGTGATCTGGGTGAAAAGGAGAAGAAATCAACATGAACGCGGCAGACGGCATGAATTACGCTCCCCAGGGAAAGCCCCGGCCCGTGGTGAAGCCCGGTGAATTCGTCTTCTCCGCGGCCCATATCGACCACGGCCATATCTACGGCATGTGCAACGGCCTGACCGAGGCCGGCGGCACCCTGAAATATGTCTACGATCCGGATCCGAAAAAGGTGGAGGCCTTCCTGAAGGCCTATCCCCAGGCCCACCCCGCCCGCTGCCTGGAGGAGGTGCTTGAGGACCGGGAGAGCATGATGATCTGTTCCTCCAACGTTACCAGCGAGCGCGGGCCCCTGGGCGTCCGGGCCATGAACGCGGGCAAGGATTACTTTTCGGACAAGGCCCCCTTCACCACCCTCAGCCAGCTGGCCGCGGCGAAGGAAGCCGCGGCGAGGACCGGAAGAAAGTACATGGTGTACTATTCCGAGCGCCTGCATGTGGAGGGCGCGATCCTGGCGGGCTATATGATCGACGCGGGTGAAATCGGCCGGGTGATCAGCGTCACCGGCTTCGGCCCCCACCGCCTGGGCGCGGCTGGGCGTCCCGCGTGGTTCTTTGAGCGCGAAAAATACGGCGGCATCCTCTGCGATATCGGAAGCCATCAGATCGAGCAGTACCTGCATTTCGCCGGCGAAGAGGACGCCGAGGTCCAGCTCTCCCGCGTCGGCAATTACGCGCATCCCGAGTACCCCGAGCTGGAGGACTTCGGAGACTGCTCCCTGCTGGGCCGCGGCGGCGCCACCAACTATTTCCGGGTGGACTGGTTCAACCCGGACGGCCTGCGCACCTGGGGCGACGGGCGCACCTTCATCCTGGGCACGGAGGGGTTCATCGAGATCCGCAAGTATATCAATCTGGCCGCCGACACGGTGGACGGCAATCATGTGTTCCTGGTCAACGGCAAAGGGGAAAAATATATCAACGCCACCGGCGTGACGGGCTACCCCTTCTTCGGTCAGCTGATCCTGGACTGCCTGAACCGCACGGAGAACGCCATGACCCAGGCTCACGCCTTCAAGGCCGCGGAGCTGTGCCTGAAGGCCCAGGCGCAGGCGGTCCGCGTGGCGGGGCTGGAATAAACCGCCATCGGAGGAAAAACCATGTTTCGTGTAGGACTGATCGGCTGCGGCGGCATTTCCGCCGTCCATGCCCATGTGCTGGAAAAGCTGGAAAACACCCGGCTCACGGCCTGCGCCGATATCATTCCGGACCGGGCGGCGCGGTACGGCTGCGCCGCGTACTCCGACTGGAAGGAGATGCTGGACAGGGAGCGCCCGGACGCGGTGCATCTCTGCACGCCCCATCATCTGCATCCCGTCATGGCCGCCGAAGCGGCCCGGCGGGGCATCGCGGTGTTTACCGAAAAGCCTCCGGCCATCGACGAGGAAGGCTGGGAAGCGGTGAAGGAAGCCGCCCGGCGGGTCCCGGTGGGCGTCTGTTTCCAGAACCGCTTTAATCCCCCTGTTCTTGCCTGCCGCCGCTTCCTGCGGGAAGGCACCTGCGGCGCGCTGAAGGGCATCCGCGCCTTCGTGACGTGGAACCGCACGGCGGAATACTATGCCGCCGCCTCCTGGAAGGGAAAGTGGGCCACGGAGGGCGGCGGCGCGCTGATCAATCAGGCGATTCATACGCTGGACCTGATCGTCGGCTTTCTCGGCCTTCCCGATCAGGCTGAGGCCTCGATGTCCTGCCGCCGCCTGCGGGGCGCCGTCGAGGTGGAGGACACGGCGGAAATCTATCTGCGAAAGGGCGGCGTCCCCGCGCTGCTCTACGCGTCCAATGCCTTCAGCATGGACGCTCCGGTCATCCTGGAGCTGCATTTCGATCAGGCGGTCGTCCGCTTGGAGGGGGACCTGATGACCGTGATCCGGGGAGGAAAGCGGGAGGAAATCCCCTGCGCCGCGGACCCGGTTCCCGGCCGTTCCTACTGGGGCGCGGGGCACAGGGCCTGCATCGCCGCCTTCTACCGAAGCCTGGAAACCGGCGCGCCCTATGAGAACGATCCCGCTTCCTGCGACGCCACCATGCAAACCCTGTTCAGGCTGTACGCCTCGGGGGAAGGCCGGATCCGAAAGCCGTAAAAAAATCGCCGCCCGTTTTCGGGCGGCGTCGCGCTTTTCATTCAGCTCAGGAGGATTGCCTTCAGCACCCTGAAGGTCTTCGCGGCGCTGCGCTCCACGTTGGTGTTGAAATCGCCGCCGTCTCCCTCGAAGGTATCGCTGATGCACTTGATGGACAGGCAGGGCACCCTGTTTAACCAGCAGACCCGGGCGATGGCCGCGATCTCCATGTCGCAGATCTGGCATCCCAGGCCGAAGAGCTCCAGCTTCCGCTCCCGGTCGGCGATGAACCGGTCCCCGCTGGCGGCCGCCGCCTCCCGCAGTCCGGGCTCCGCCGCCCTGGCCTTTTCGATCAGCGCCGCGTCCAGGGGGATGAATTCATCCGGGAATTCCGCGTACTGGTGGGGCTTCACCGGGTCGACGGGCGACACGTCATAGTCGTAATGGCATACCTTCCGGACGACGAAAAGATCCTCCACCTTCAGGGCGGGGTCAAGCGCCCCGGTCACCCCGAAGTTCAGCATCTGCCCGCAGCCGTACCGGGCAATCAGCAGCTGAGTCCCCGCCGCCGCGTCGATCTCCCCGTTCCCGGAGCACAGCGCGAAGATCTCGTTCCCCCCGATTCGGGTTTTGTATACCGTCCGGCCGCAGGCCTCCTCGGTTTCTATTTCCCCTCCGTCCTCCAGGAAAGCCTTCAGTTCCCTTTCGATGGCGATCAGAAGCCCGGTTTTCATGCCTCTTTCTCCTTCAGAATCTTTTCGGCGCTCACAATCCGGACGCACAGGCAGAACAGGCGGCTGGCCGCCTCCAGGTCCTTCAGCGTCGGGAAGGTCGGCGCGATCCGGATGCTGGTATCCTTCGGATCCTTTCCGTAGGGCCAGGTAGCTCCGGCCGGCGTCATGGTCACGCCGGCTTTTTTGCACCGGGCCACGATTTCCTTCGCGCATCCCGGAAGGCTCTCAAAGCCGATAAAGTATCCGCCCAGCGGATTTGTCCAGGTGCCGACTCCCAGGTCGCCCAGCTCCTCCTGCATCGTCTTCTCCACCATCTCGAACTTCGGCCGCAGGATGTCCGCGTGCTTCCGCATATGCTCCACCATGCCGTGGATATCCCCGAAGAAACGCACGTGGCGCAGCTGGTTCACCTTGTCGTGGCCGATGGTCTGGATGCGCAGCTGCTTTCTGATATCCGCCATGTTGTTGGGGCTCGTCGCCAGCGCCGCGATGCCGCTGCCCGGGAAGGTAATCTTGGAGGTGGAGGCAAACTTGTACACCAGGTCGGGGTTCCCCGCCCGCTTGCACTCCGCCAGGATTTCGATCAGGTAATCCTGCCGGTCATCGTAGAGGTGATGCATCCCGTAGGCATTGTCCCAGAAAATGCGGAAATCCTTCGCCGCGGGCTTCAGCCGGGCGAAGCGGCGCACCGTCTCGTCGCTGTAGGAAATGCCGCCGGGGTTGGAGTATTTCGGCACGCACCAGATGCCCTTGATGCTCTCATCCTCCGCCACCAGCTTTTCCACCATGTTCATGTCCGGGCCGGTCGGCGTCATGGGCACGGGGATCATCCCGATTCCGAAGTATTCCGTGATGGCGAAATGCCGGTCATATCCGGGCACCGGGCAGAGGAAGCTGACCTTGTCGAGCTTGCACCAGGGGGTGTTCCCGAGAATGCCGTGGGTATAGGCGCGGCTCACCGTGTCGTACATGACGTTCAGGGAGGAGTTGCCGTAGATGATGATGTCGTTCGGGTTGTTCTCCATCATATCCCCGATAAGCTCCCGCGCCTCGTCGATCCCGGTCAGCTGGCCGTAGTTCCGGCAGTCCGTTCCGTCGTCGCAGGTCAGGTCGGAGCTGGAATCCAGCACGTCCATCAGGCCCATGCTCAGGTCCAGCTGCTCGATGCAGGGCTTGCCCCGGCTCATGTCCAGGTGCAGCTCCAGGGCCTGCATCCGCCGATATTCCTTCCGGAGCTCCTCCAGCTCCCTGCTCAGGTCCTCCCTGCTCATCTCGTCATAACGCATTTTCACTCCGCCCCTTCCGTAGAGATCCGTCTTTTTCCTTCGGACTCCCATGCCCGTGTCCGTATTTTCCTGCCGCCGCGGACAGCGCCGCCGGGTTTCCTTACCGGCCCTTGTGGAACAGCAGGTGCTCATACCGCTCCACATCGTACCGCCGTACCATGATCTCCAGCTCCTCGTCGCCCATGACCGTCGTCCGGCCCTCAGCGTACAGTTCGTCCACCTGCTGCCGCATGGCGACGATCAGCGGATCGGTCTTCTCCACCTGGTTGTCGCCCGTCAGCCGGAAGTAGTTGTTCAGCCAGTGGGCGATGGACGCGGTGCCGCCGCGGCTGTCCACGGCGACCATCGCGGGCCGGTTCAGAATCTTCGCCGTGTCGAAGGCGTTGTAGATCTCCTCGTCCTTCAGCATGCCGTCGGCATGGATGCCGGCCCGGGTCACGTTGAAATGCCGGCCGACGAAGGGCTGCCGAGGGCTGATCTCGATGCCGATCTCCCGCTCCATGTAGTCCGCGATCTCGGTCACCGCCGTCAG
>CAMVFE010000043.1 GCA_947166705.1 uncultured Clostridia bacterium | reverse complement strand
TTCTCATCAAGCAGGACGGCATGCCCACCTACAACTTTGCCAACGTCATCGACGATCATCTGATGGGCATCACCCACGTCATGCGCGGCATGGAATACCTTTCCTCCACGCCCCGTTATAATTACCTCTACGAAGCCTTCGGCTGGGAGGTTCCGACCTATGTCCACCTGACCACGGTCATGCGGGACGCCCAGCATAAGCTCTCCAAGCGCGACGGCGACGCCTTCTACTCCGATTTTGTGGACAAGGGCTACCTGCCCGAATCCCTGATCAACTACCTGGCCCTCGTCGGCTGGAATCCCGGGGACGAGCGGGAGTTCTTCACCCTGCCGGAGCTGGTGGAAGCCTTCGATATTCACCGGCTGAACCATTCCCCCGGCATCTTTGACGTCGACAAGCTGACCTGGTTCAACGCCGAGTACATCCGCCGCCTTTCTCCGGAGAAGTATCTGGAGCTGGCGGCCCCGTGGTTTGACAAAGTGCTCGCCGGAAAGGGCATCGATTACGCCCGTCTCGCGGAGCTGACCCAGACCCGCACGGAGGTGTTCAACCAGCTGCCGGACATGGTTTCCTTCCTCGCGGAGCTCCCGGATTATGACCTGGCGCTCTATACGCATAAGAAGATGAAGACCGATCCGGTGGTCTCCCTGGCCTCCCTGAAGCTGGTACAGCCGGTGCTGGAGGCCCTTCCGGAGTGGAACGAGGCCGCCCTGCACGACGCGGTCATGGACGCCATCCAGCAGTCCGGGCTGAAGAACGGCGCGGTCCTCTGGCCCCTGCGCATCGCGATCGCCGGCGTGGCGAACACCCCCGGCGGCGCCTTCGAGATCGCGGGCCTTCTCGGCCGGGAGGAAACCCTCCGCCGCCTCGCGGACGGCATCGCCCGCCTGGAAAAGGCCTGATCCCTGAGGCAGGCATCCAGCCTCCGCCGCCTGCGCTCCTGTTTCCTTCCTGAAAGCAGGCTCCCGGGCGCACCCGTCAAAAAAGCCATCGCGCGGTTCCCTCCGCCGATGGCTTTTTTCTGTCCGTTTTTTGGCCTTCAGATGAGCCCGAAATGCTTCATGGCCTTCGCGATGCCGTCCTCCTCCGGGCGGGGCGCCACATAGCTGCAGATCTTTTTCACATCCTCCGGCGCGTTTCCCATGGCGATACTGTGGCCGGCATGCCGGAACATGGGCACGTCGTTCCGGCTGTCCCCGAAGGCGTAGCACTCATCCCGCTCCGCCCCCAGCAGCCTCCGGAAATCGTCGATGCCCGTTCCCTTGGAATATCCTGCGGGGACCATCTCCCAGCCCTCGTTTCCCCGGTCGATCCCCTCGTAGGGCATGCCGGCCTTCGCGGCCGCGTCCTCAAGCCTGCGGATGCGGTCCCGGGAATCGGAGAAGCAGAACATCTTCACCGCCCGGAATTCGGGATCTTTTTCCGAAACCTCCCGCTCCAGGCCGTGGGCCGCCGCGAAGGCCCTGAATTCGGCGATCGCGGGATGCGCGGCGCCCTCCGGGTCAAAGTAGAGGCCGGTATCGCATTCGTAGACCGTCGGGATTCCCAGCCCCAGGAAAACCTCCCGCAGGCGGAGGGACTGCTCCGGCGCATACTCCATGCTCCGCAGGGTTTCCCCCCGGTAGATCAGCCGGGTTCCGCAGCCCATGACCCATCCGTCCAGCGGCATTCCGTCCAGGCTCCGGTCCATGTTGCACAGCGTTCTGCCGGTATTCACGATCAGCCTGTGGCCGTTCCTGCTCGCCTGCTGAAAGGCGGGAAGAACGGACTCCGGCAGGCGCCGGCTGTCGTCAAACAGCGTCCCGTCGATATCAAAGAACAGCAGCATCCGTCGTTTTTCCTTTCTTCCGCCCTCAGAAGGGCCGCGCCAGCGTGCCCCGGGCGGCTCCGGGCTTCCGGCCCGCCAGCAGCATCCGCTTCATCCCGCGCTGCAGGGACGTGTCCTCCGGAAGTGTTTCGGCCCGCAGGCCTTTCCGCTGCTCCGCCGCGATATGGAAAACCCATTCCACCGCGGAATCGTCCTCCGGGTCCGTTTCCGTCAGGTCAAAGGCCCGCCGGAACGCCAGGATCCGGGACTGCGGGGGCAGCAGCTCCTCCAGCGCCGGGGACAGCAGCCAGGATTCGCAGGCCATGGGCGCCCCGGCATATTCCGGGAAATACTCCGCGAAGAAGGCCCGCGCCTCCCGGACGGAATCGTTCAGCCGTTCCGGCTCCAGCCGGCAGTCCGAAGGGATATGCAGGCTCAGAATCTTCCCGGCGTCCGGCTCGTCCGTCATCTCGTATTCCAGCTCGCCGATCCGGAACAGCCTGGCCCGGATCTGGCGCGTGGTCCAGAAGCCCCGGTCGAAACCGTCCTTCCCGCAGGCTCTCCGGTATTCCCCGATGAAGCGGGGGAAGCATTTCATGGTATCCGTCCAGATCCTTTCGGGCAGCCCCTTCCAGGCTCCCTCCAGCCGGCTCTCCACCGCCTCGGCCATCTGGTGAATCAGCTCCGCGGCGCCGTCGTCGTCCGCCGCAGGCTCCTCTCCTTCCGTCTCCGCGATCATCGCGTCCCCGGCCCGCAGCAGGAACGCCTCCGGAATGCCGATCTCCCGCATGAAGCGCTCCGTCCTCTCCAGCAGGACCAGCTTCTCTTCCTTCCGCACATAGGGCAGCGCGGCCTCGTCGCGGATCGTGCGGTACTCCCGCTCCCGGTCCGCCTCCGCCTCCCCCGGAGACAACCGCCAGAGGGACTCCGGCGCACCCCGCAGGCCGAGGGCCTCAATCCGCTGCTCCAGGCCGCGCACCTCCTCCAGGAACGCTTCCCAGCTCATGGGCTCCGCCCGGTTCATCTTCACCGCCGCGGCGGCCAGCCGGGGGAAAAGCTGCCACGCCGCCCGCTCCGCGTTGCTGACGCGCTCCGTCCACAGCGGGCATTCCATGCCGATCAGCCGGTCCTCGAAGCCCCGGGCGTAATCCGGAATACGCGGCGCTTCCCAGATCGTGGCCACGTCGATCCGGCCGTAGCAGTAGTCCAGATAGCAGCTCCGCGTATCGGAGCAGATGACCGATCCGCCGCCCTGCATGAAGGTCCGCACGGCTTCCCCGCCGCCCAGCCACTGCTGCACGATGAAGTGGGGCGGCAGATTGCCTCCCTCCAGCACGTCGTTCCACACGATGGTCTTCCGGCCCTTTTCGGCCAGGTATTCCCCGATTTCCAGGATCATCTGCCGCTGCAGCGCGTCCTCGGACCCGAGGCCCTCCTCCCGCATCCGCCTCCGGCAGTCGGGGCACCTGCGCCAGTGAATCTTCAGCGCCTCATCTCCGCCGATATGGATCGCCGGATACGGAAACAGCTCCATGACCTCGTCCAGGATATCCTTCAGGAAGCGGATCACCTCTTCCCGCCCCGCGCAGATCAGGTTCGGAAATATGCCACCGGAAACCTCCACGCCGCTCGGCCATCTCCCGTCCTCGCCCCGGCGGCATCCCATCTCCGGGTAAGCGGCCAGCAGGGCGGATGCGTGTCCGGGCATCTCGATTTCCGGGATGATTTCGATTCCCCGTTCCCGGGCGTAGGCCACAATCTCCCGGATCTCCTCCCGGGTATAGAATCCGCAGTTGTTCTCCTTTTCAGGCGTTCCGCCAAAGAAGGTATCCCCGCGGAAGGCGCCGGTTTCCGTCAGCTTCGGATACCGGCGGATTTCGATCCGCCAGCCCTGGTCGTCCGTCAGGTGCCAGTGCATCCGGTTCAGCCCCAGCAGCGCCGCGGCGTCCAGCAGCTTCCGGATGTCCGCGCAGGGCATGTAGTGCCGGCAGACGTCCAGCATGAATCCCCTGTAGGCAAATGCTCCCCCGCTCATCCCCGGTTCTCTCCCTTCGCGCGTTCTTCCTTTCTGCGTTCCCGCTCTGCCTTGGAGTAGACGCAGCCGCACCAGTCCTGCCGGTACAGCCCGTATTCCCTCGACAGCTCGATCGACCGGGCGTATCCGTTCTGTTTCTTGAAGTCGCTGTGCAGAAAGGCGACCCCGGTCTCCTCCGCCAGCCGCTCCCCGATCTCGTTGATCCACCGGGAGGATTTGTACGGGCTGATGGACAGGGAAGTCGTGAAGCAGTCGTACCCGTGCTCCCGGGCGTATTCCGCGGTCCTGCGCATGCGCATCTCGTAGCACAGGTAGCACCGCTCGCTCCGCTCCGGCATTTCCTCCCGGCCCCGGGCGATCTCCTCGAAGGCTTCGTGGTCATAGTCCGCCACGATGACCTTCACGCCGCCGTCCGGTCGGAATTCGCGCACGAAGCGCTCCTCCTCCCCGGCCCGCTTCCGGAATTCCGCCTCCGGCTCGATGTTGGGATTGTAGTAGTAGATATCCACGCCGTACGCGCCCTGCAGGCGCTCGAGCGTCGCCGAGGAGCAGGGCGCGCAGCAGCAGTGAAGCAGCAGCCTGGGCCGCGGGGCGCTTTTTTCCGGATTCGGGCTCATTTCGCCTTCCTTTCGTTCACCGGCACAGCCCGGACACCAGCGGCTCCAGCGCCGCCAGTTCCCGCTCGGCCTCCGCCTGATCCTTTCCCCGGGCGAACAGGTACGCCTTCAGCTTCGGCTCGGTGCCGCTGGGGCGCACGATGAATTTACGTCCGTCCGCGAGAAGAAATTCGATCACGTCGCTCCTGGGCAGTCCCGTGTCATCCCGCAGGTAGTCCACGCGCCGCGCGTTCCGGACCTGCTCCTCCGCGAAGCTCTCCTTTTCCCTGCGCAGCCCTTCCATGATCCGCTGCATCCGCGCGGCCCCGTCCTGGCCCTCGTACTGGAAGGTCAGGGTTTTCTGGGCGTAGTATCCGAATTCCTGCCGCAGCTCCTCCAGCCGGTCCAGCAGCGTCTTTCCTTCCGCCTTCAGGTTCCCGGCCATCTCGCACAGCAGCAGCGCCGCGTTCACCGCGTCCTTGTCCCGCACGAAGGTGCCGGACAGATATCCGTAGCTCTCCTCAAAGCCGAACAGGAAGCGGTCCGTCTGCCCGGCCTCGTCCAGGAAATGGATCTGTTCGCAGATGAATTTGAATCCCGTCAGCACGCTGCGCAGCTCGATGCCCCGCTTTTCGCAGAGCGCGTCGGCCATGTTCGTGGATACGATGGTCTTCACGGCCACGGGCGGCAAATCCGTCTTCGCCTTCCGGTTCCGGCTCAGATAGTCGAGCATCAACACGCCCATCTCGTTTCCGCTGATCAGGGTGACCTGATCCCCCCTGCGCACGCCGGCGCCCATCCGGTCGGAGTCCGGATCCGTGGCGAAGCAAAGGTCCGCGCCCATCTCGACGCATTTGCGGATCGCGAGCTCCATGGCCTCCCGGATTTCCGGGTTTGGATACGGGCAGGTGGGGAAATGTCCGTCCGGCTTTTCCTGCTCCTCCACCACGTCCACGCGGATGTTCCCCATACGCCGGAGAATCTCGCGCACCGGTACGTTCCCGGCGCCGTTCAGCGGGGAGTAGACGACGTGCAGCGGCGTCTTCGACGGGTTCACCTGCAGGCCCAGGATCTGGCTGTAGTAGCTCTCAGCGGTTTCCTCGCCGATGTAGGTGACCATGCGCTCATCCAGATATCTCCGCAGCTCCGGCAGGGCGTCCACCAGGTGGAACTGCTCCTGAATCTTCGCGGTAATCTCCTCCGCCGCCTCCAGCGTAATCTGGCACCCGTCCGCGCCGTAAACCTTGTACCCGTTGAATTTGGCGGGGTTATGGCTCGCGGTGATCATGACGCCCGCAGAGCATTTCAGATGCCTGACGGCAAAGGACAGCATCGGCGTGGGCTCCAGCTCCGGGTACAGGTACACCCGGATGCCCATCTCCGCCAGCGTCGCGGCGGTCAGCTCCGCGAAATCCCGGGAATGGATCCGGCTGTCGCAGGAAACCGCGACGGAGGGCTCCTTCTCCTTTTCCTGCAGCCAGGCCCCGAGCCCGCGACTCGCCCGCATCACAGTGAACACATTCATCCGGTTGGTGCCGGCTCCCAGAACGCCGCGCAGTCCGCCCGTGCCGAAAGCCAGGTCCCGGTAAAAGCTGTCGCTGACAGCTTCCTCATCCATGCCCCGAAGTTCCTTCAGCAGCTCCTCCGTCATCGCCGGGCAGCTGAGCCATTCCCTGTACTGTTCCCGAATATCCATGCCTGAACCTTCCCCTTTCCTTTCTGAAGCTCCGTGCTCCGCCGGTCCGCCGCGCCGGAATGCCGTCCGTCCCGGATCGCGATGGCCGGAAAATGAAAAAACGCACTTCCGTGCGTGTACCCCCAGTCCTGAGACTCTCTCAGACGACGCCGCGCTGCTGACCCGAGGAATAAAGCTGGTTTTTCCGGAAGGGGCGGATCTGCTCCGTGTTCCAGGAGAAGCCGTCCAGCGTCAGGTTCACGCCGTATTCCGCGAAAAGGTTGCTGATGTCCTCGAACAGCACGTACAGATGCCGCGCGAAGAAGCCGCCCGCGCTGCCGCAGGGCTCGCAGATCAGGGAGTTCATCCCGAACACCCGGATCGGATCGTAGCCGTCAAACGCGAAGGAGGAACCGTACAGGGCACCCTCCTGCCCCTGCAGGTTGGCCGGCGTGGAGGGCAGCCAGCTGGCCGCGTTCCGCAGCAGCCCGAAAAAGCACTGCAGCACGCGTCCCGGCAGCGAGAAGCACAGCTCGTCCAGGAAAAGCCCCTGGGCGTCATAGGTGGAGAAGGACAGGATCCCGTTCTCGTACAGCAGGATAGTGAAGCCTCCGTCCGCAGGCTGGCCGCCGTTCTGGCCGAAGGGGCGGAATTTGTACTGAAAAATCGGCTTATACCCGTAACGGGCAATCATAAGCCTTCCGCCCCCTTTCCCATTCGCAAATCTCCGTTCTATGATAGATGAAATTGGGGGCTCAGTCAAGGATGTTACACTACATATTGTGGTCAAAACTGTGAACTTTTCGTAATAATCTGCCTTTTCCCGGGCAGGTCCGCCTACCGCTTGTGTTCCGTCTCCCCCTTCTTCGCATGATCTGGGATTTTTATTACCTGTTTATTACCGTTCGGCGAAGAAATCCGCCCTCCCCGCCGGGCACAAAAAAAGGCGGCCTTCCGGCCGTCCGTTCGATTACCGTTTCCTTCGGAAATATATACTCCCCGCAGGCGCAAAAAACGGACGGCCTTTCGGCCGTCCGTTCCGTTTCGGATTAATACCGAGCCTGGCGCTGCGCCTCGAAGCACTCGCGGCAGTACACGGGCCGGTCTCCGCGGGGCTGGAAGGGAACCTGCGTGGTCTTTCCGCAGCCGTCGCAGATGACTTCGTACATCTGGCGGGGGCCATTGCCGCCGTTCTGAGCACGGCGGGCAGCCCGGCAAGCGGGGCAGCGGCTGGGCTCATTCTGGAAGCCCTTCTCCGCGAAGAATTCCTGCTCGCTGGCGGAGAAAACGAATTCGTTGCCGCAGTCACGGCAGGTCAGCGTCTTGTCCTCATACATGGTAAAAAAACCTCCCTAAAATAGATTGTTTGACCCGCGCCATTGGACTTTAACTGTGCTCTTTCCATACGATGGCGTCGAATCTGAACAACCATGGAGGGAAGCATATCCAGTGGACCAGTGCTGGGGTACAGAGCGCATTATAGCATAGTTTTTTGCGTTTGTACAGACGGACGGATCAATTTCCGGAAAAAATCGATGCCGCCCCGCTCCGTCCCGCCCTTTACTTCCAGTCCAGCGGATACTCCGGAACGGCGTATTCCAGTTTTCTTCCGTTGTTTCGCAGCACTGTCAGCACCGAGTCGATGTTCGATCCGGTCGTGTAGGGAGTCGGAATAAAATCGTTTCGGTTGGTCCTGGAGGAGATGCGGATCGGAATGATGCGGAATCCCCGCGAAGTGCAGACTCCGTCCTTGACCCGGAACCGGACCTGGAACACGAAGGACGACATGTCCGAGGGCTTGGAGTTCCCGGAGAAGCAGAAGTTCCCCAGCGAGTAGCAGATGTACACGCCCTTGTACTGCTCGATCGGGTTCATGCGGTGGGAATGGTGCCCGATGACCAGGTCGGCCCCGGCGTCCACCGCCAGCCGGCCCATCCGGATCTGGTTGTTGGTCGGCGCGTAGTCCAGCTCGTTCCCCCAGTGGAAGGATACGATCACCAGCGGATAGATCTTCTTGGCTTCCGCGATGTCCTGCGGCACCTTGTCCCACAGGCGGTCGTACCGGTCGATGCACAGATAGCTCAGCATCGCGATCCGGATGCCCTTGCACTCGTAGACGCCGATGTGCTCGGAGTTGGACCATACGATGCCGGCCTCCTCCAGGTGCTGCTGGGTCTCCGCGTAAACCTCCTCCCCGTGGTCCATGATGTGGTTGTTCTCCAAGGACACGGCCTCGATGCCGTTGTCCGGCAGCACGGACACGTAGGAGGGCGGCGCGCTGAAGAGGAACTTGTTCTCCCGCTTGTTGTTCGGCACGTAGGTGGACTCCGTCAGTGTTCCCTCGAAGTTGACCAGCGTCAGGTCGTCCTCGAGGAAGAGGCTCCGCATGTTCTGCATGGTGAAGTTGATGTCCCCGCCCTGCTCCCGCAGCTCGTCCTCAAAGATGTTCGTCCGCTTCCGGCTGTCTCCGCCGATGGTGAAATCCCCGGTGCAGGTGATGGTCATCAGGGCGGATCCGTCCGTATCCAGAACTTCCTTCTTTTCCTCTTCCTGCGTCTCGATCACGTCGAGGATGTACAGCTCGTCGTCGTCCTCGTCCACGTATTCCGCCCCCGCGCCGGCGCAGGTCGCCAGCAGCATGGCCGTCAGCAGGGATAAAAGCTTTTTCATCCTGATATCCTTTCCGTTTTTCTTTCAGCCTCCGCCCCTCTCAGGCGGAAACCTCCCGGACGAAGTCCGCGATCCGGTCCAGCGCCACGGTCAGCTTGTCCACCGCCGTCGCGTAGCAGCACCGGATATTCCCCTCGCCGCAGGCGCCGAAGGCGTTTCCGGGCACGGCCGCCACGTTCTTCTCCATCAGCAGCCGCGAGCAGAACTCCTCGCTGCTCAGCCCGGTGGTCCGGATGGAGGGGAAGACGTAGAAGGCCCCGTAGGGCTCGAAGCAGTGCAGCCCCATCTCCCGGAAGCTCTCCACCATCAGCCTGCGCCTCCGGTCGTAGCTCTCCCGCATGACGGTGACATCCTCGTAGTTGTTCTCCCGTCCCAGCCGCAGGGCCTCCTCGGCGGCCACCTGCCCCATGCGCGGCGCGCACATGATGCCGTACTGGTGAATCTTGTTCATCACGGCGATGATTTCCTTCGGCCCGCAGGCGTATCCCACGCGCCATCCGGTCATCGCGAAGGCCTTGGAAAAGCCGTTGATCGTCAGCGTCCTTTCCCACATCCCGTCCAGCGCGCCGAAGGACGCGGGCTCCTTCCCGTCGTACAGCAGCTCCGCGTAGATCTCGTCGGAGATGACCATCAGGTCATGCTTCCGGATCACCGGAACCAGTGCCTCCAGATCTGCCTTCTCCATGATGCCCCCGGTGGGGTTGTTCGGATAGGGCAGGATCAGCGCCCGGGTTTTTTCGGTGACGGCCGCCTCCAGGTGCTCCGGCTTCAGCCGGAAATCGTCCTCCTCCAGCGTCGTGACCCCGACGGGCGTCCCGCCGGCGAAAATCACGCTCGGGGAATAGGAAACATAACTCGGTTCCGGCACAAGCACCTCGTCCCCCGGGGACACCATGGCCCGCAGCGCCAGGTCGATGGCTTCGCTGGCGCCCACCGTGACCAGGATCTCGGTCTCGGGATCGTAGGCCAGCCGGAAGCGGTTCTGAAGGTAGAAGCTGATCTCCTTCCGCAGGGACAGCAGTCCCCGGTTCGGGGTGTACTGCGTCTCCCCGTCGATCAGGGAATTGATGGCCTCGTTGCGGATGTGGTAGGGGGTCTTGAAGTCCGGCTCGCCCACGCCCAGCGAAATGGTGTCCCGCATCGTGGAGGCCAGGTCAAAGAAGCGCCGGATCCCGCTCGGGGGCACCGCCGCAACCGTCGGGTTCAGAAATCGTTCGTAGTTCACGGGGAGATCACCAGCCTGCGGTCAGATTCCTCGCCCTCGAAAACGACGCCCTCCTCCTTGTACCGTTTCAGCACGAAGCTCGTCGCCGTCCCCGTCACCAGCTCCAGCGTGCTCAGCTTCGCGGAAACGAAGGAGGCCAGCTCCCGGAGCGTCCGCGCTTCGACCAGCACCAGCAGGTCGTAGGCGCCGCTCATGAGGTATACGCTCTTCACCTCGTCGAACCGGTAGATCCGTGCCGCCACGGCGTCGAAGCCCATGTCCCGCTGGGGCGTCACCCGGACCTCGATCATCGCCTCAACCCGCTCCCGGTCCGTCAGGTCCCAGTTGATCACCGGGGAATACCGCAGGATGATCCGGCGCTTTTCCATATCCTCGATCGTCGCCGCCACTTCCTCCAGTGAGGACCCGGTCATGACCGCCATCTTTTCCAGCGGAAGCCGACAGTCCTCCTTCAGGAGGTCCAGCAGGGCCGATTCCAGCTTCGTCATTGAGCGTTCCCTTCCTTCTCGTCAGAATTCACGCTCCATTTTACATCACTCAGCCCGCTTGCGCAAGCACGGAAGCCTGCGTGATGCCCCCGCCGCCTGCCTTCGCGCAGCCCCGCGCTCCTGCCCCGCGTCCGCTTTTCTCCCCGCCTGCGCCTTTTTTTCGGTTCGTCGCTCTCCTGCCCTGTGTCCGCTTTTCTCCCGGCCCGCGCCTTTCTTTCGGCACTGCGCACGAAAAAGCCGCCCCTCCTGCGAGGGGCGGCAGTAAACCGTCCGTGTATCTGTTCCGGATCCTTCCGGGCTCAGTCGTCGAACATCGCTTCGCCGTCGTCCAGCTCTTCCGCGGGCTCTTCGGCCGCCTCCGGCACAGCGTCCGGATCTCCGAAGTAGGCCAGCAGGATCGCCTGGCTCCAGGTCACCTGTCCGGTGATGAAGTAGTTCTGGAGCTGATCGGTGTAGAAGTCGTAGTAGATGTTGCTGTAGATCGGGATCGTCGGCAGCACCTCGTTGTACCGCTCCTGGAAGCTGACCCACTTGGACACGTATCCGAAGACGTCCATGGGATCGGTCTTCCGCATGTCGACCGCCTTGTACCACAGCTCTTCGTCGTCGCTGTAGGTGTTGTTCCAGATTTCATGGTTCAGCGTCTTGTCCGTGCTGTAGGTGATGGACGGGTCAACCATGATGTGGAAGTTGGTCGCCAGGTAGATCATGTCCGTCGTCCGCGGGGTCTCGCGGTAGTAGCTGTACAGCAGATCCTGCATCGGCGCGGGCACCAGCTCCAGCGTGATGCCGGCCTGGTTCAGGTTCTCAATGAAGTTCGCCGGCAGGCTGTCCACGATCCGGTTTCCTTCCGGATACATCATTTTCAGCCGCAGCGGCACCAGCTCGCCGTCCACCATCTTCGCCCGGACCTCGTCCACGCCGGCCTGGTAGGGCTCGCCCTTCTCGTTCAGGGTCCATCCCGCGTCGTCCAGCAGCAGGTTGGCCTTGCGGATACCCGTCTTCTCCGTCCGGTTCGGATCGTTCTCCAGGTCATAGACGCCGTAGTGCGTCAGGTTGTCCAGGCTCAGCGTCTCCCACGCCGCGATGGCGCTCTCGAATTCCGCCTGGGTCCGGACGTACCGGTTCGTGTTCTTCAGCAGCTTTTCCTCGTCGTCCACCGTATGCACGGGAGGAAGCACCTCGTCGATCATGTTGACCGGGTAATCCAGCTGATGGGTCACCAGCAGGTACTCCCACTGCTCCCGTCCGTAGTAGCCGTCCATGACCTCGCCGAAGTTCATCACGTTGGACGTGCCTTCCGCGGGCTCGGCGCCTTCCGGCAGGGCCATCGGCGCGCCGCAGTAGTCTTCCGTGATCTGCTCCCGGTCCATGCACCACGCGATGGCCTGGCGCACTTCCTTCTCATGCACGGTCGGCCAGTCGTAGGTGAAGGTCAGGAAGCTCAGGCCGATCCGGGGATAGGCCTGCATCCGCACGCCCTCGCCCATCAGGCTCATGCCGTCGACAATCGCGGTACCGTTGACCACCTTGTTGACCAGGTGCACCTCGTCCTCGGTGATCTTGTGGATGGAGGAGTTCTCGCCGATATAGTATCCGCCGTCCTCCCCGTCGCGGATGTCGTAGTCCCCGACCGTGAAGGCGATCTTCTCGATCTGCGGGATCACGAGGTACATCGGGTTGCCCTGGGCATCCACGCGCTGCTCGTTGTTCTCGTCCAGCATGGGGATGTAGTTCCCGCTGGCGTTTCCGCCGGGCAGGCTGTTGTGGAACCAGGCGCCCTTGAAGTAGGGGTTCTTCTCAAAGTGGGAGGTAACCCCGTCGTAGCTCAGCATCACGTAGGGGCCGGACACGACGGACGGATGGCTGTTGTAGCCGTTCTCTTCGTCCAGGATGGTCTTCTTCAGCAGATCCGCCGTAAAGACGGGCTCCGCCGAGGCCGTGTCCTCGTTCCCGATGTACACGCCGTATCCGTCGTCGTAAACCTTGCAGCCGGGAGCCAGCACGCTGATCGGATAGGGCTCGCACAGCAGCAGGCCGACCTCGAAGAAGTAGGGCAGGAATTCATGGTCCAGCGTGATCCAGATCTGATGGTCGCTGATGACCTCCACGCCTGTCAGGCAGTAGGAGCAGTCGTCCCCCATCTCGCTCTCGGGGGTGCCCGCCATCCTGGCCCGGCAGTAGTTGATGTATTCCTCGTAGCCGAGAATATGCTCCGCGCGGTAGATCTTTCCGCCGATCTCCTCAACCTCGGGAGCCATCATCAGCAGCAGGGAGAACGCGTAGTCCCAGGCGGTGATGGGCGTGCCGTCGGAGTAGAGCAGGTCTTCCGCCAGCGTCATCATGTATGTGCGGTTGCCGAATTCATCGTCCCGCACCTCGTACTGCTCGACGACCGTCGGGTCCAGCACGTAGACGCCCTGGTTCTGGTCCCAGTTCACCAGGTTGTATCCGTGAATCAGCGCCCGCACGTCGATGTCCGCCGTATCGTTGCCGAACATCTCGGTGAAGAAGTCGCCCTTGGTAATCGTCGGATGGGTCACGATCAGTTCGTCCGGCGCCGTGTATTCGCCGTCGGCTTCTTCCGCGGTCTCCGCCGCTTCCGCCAGCCCCGCGGCCGGCAGGAACAGCATCAGGCTCAACAGGATGCACAACAGTTTCTTCAGCATGTCCATGTCCTCCCCTTGTCCAACTTCCCTGACTGATTTTTCCATGCCGGCCGCCTGAAACCGGAGCAGGGACGGTTTCCCGCCCCTGCTTCCGCTCTTCGCGCCCCGCCGGCAGAAGATGCTGGAATGCTCTCCGGGTCTGGGTACGCTTAGTCGAAGCAGTCGCCCACGTGGTTGATGACGACTTCAACGCCCAGCGGCGTACCGTAGTCTTCAATCACCAGGTAGTTGTTTCCGCGCTTCTTGGTCGGAGGTTTCCTGCCTTCAGGCGGCGGGTTCTCCTCCCGGTCGATGACGCTGTTGGTAAATACGGTGGTGTTTCCGCTGACCTGGACGCCTGCCTGCTTGTAGCCGACGACCTCCTGTTCGCTCCAGGTGTAGGTCACTTTCTTGCCCTTCACGACGGCGGGCAGGCCGCTGATCGTCGCGGTCCAATTGTTGCTTTCGCTCAGCGTCACCTTCTGCCCGTTGCTCAGGGTCACCTGAACCGTGGCCGGGCGCAGCTTCGCCGCGTTGTTGTTGTCCGCCCAGACCTTGCTCACCGTCACGCTGACGGTCTCCGGCGCGTAGACGTTGGTGATGGTGCTGCCGTCTACCGTCGCGGAGTACATCGCCACGGGCTCCTCGACGATGGTGTATGAAATCGCCGCCCCGTCCTTGTACTTCGGCAGTTCGGTGAATTCATACCGCCATCCGCCTGCCGCGGTCAGCACCGCCTGCGCGGTCCTGACGCCGTTGGCCAGCAGGTGCACGGTCACCCGGTCGGGCCGGTTGCCGTCCCGGTTGTTGCGGTCATCCCAGCGTTTCACGACGGTGATGCTGGTCAGCTCGTCATCCGGTACGGGTGTGGGCGTGGGCGTTTCCGTGACTTCCGGGGTCGGGCTCGGGGTGGCGGGCCGCTCGTAGATGTTCTTCAGCGGCTCGACGCTGGCCGTCTCTTCCGCCTTGACCTCGATGGTCAGCGTCTGCACGCTGTTGTCGGTGTCATAGGTGTAGTTCAGTCCCTCCAGCAGCTTGTCGGGGTCCACCTCCGTCACCGTGTAGGTTCCGGGGACGAGCTTGTCTAGGGTGTACTTCCCGTCCGTAAATTCGCTGTAAGGGATGATGGTGTTCAGCCGGGGCACTTCCTCCTCGGTCGGACCCACGATCTGGATCTCCAGCTTGCCCAGGTCCTCGGCCGAAGGCGTCGGAACCGGCGTGGGCGACGGGGTGGCGGGGGCTTCCGCCCCCGCGCACCCGACGCAGAGTGCCATCAGCATGCAGATCAGCGCTGTCATTCTTCTGAAAGTGTTCCTCATGGTCCTTCTCTCCTCTTATTCTGTCTCCGGAACCATTTCTTCTCTCGGAATCATGCTTTAGTCGAAGCAGTCGCCCACATGGTTGATGACCACTTCCACGCCCAGCGGCGTGCCGTAATCCTCGATAATCAGGTACTTGTTACCGCGCGGATTCTTCACCTTCTTGTCCTCCGGCGGCTCCTCGTGTTTGCGCGTGGAGTTCGTGAAGATGGTCGTGTTGCCGACAACCTTGATGTCCTCCAGCGTGTAGCCCGGGATATCCTCCTCGGTCCAGGTGTAGCTCACCGGCAGACCGTACTGGATCACAGGCAGGTTGCTGATGGTCGCGCTCCAGTTGTTCGCGGCGCTCAGCACCACGCTCATGCCGTTGCTCAGCTTCATCCGTATGCTCTGCGGCCTCAGCTTCGCTTCGTCCCGGTTGTCGTCCCACACCTTGCGTACGCTTACGCTCGTGGTAATCGGACGGTAGTGGTTGATGATGCGCATGCCGTTGATTTCTGTCTCGTACATGCTGACCGGATCCTCGGAAACCGTGTAGACGATTTCCATATCCCCGTTCATCTTCGGCAGCTCGGAGAAGGTGTGGCTCCATCCGTTGGCCGCGCTCAGCGTCACGGTCTGGATCACGGCTCCGTCAGCCTTCAGGTGCGCGGTGACCGTCGCCGGCCGGTTGCCGTCCGCGTCTCCGTTGTCGTCCCAGGTCTTGGTGACCGTCAGTTCGACATTCTCCGGTTCAGGCGTCGGGGTCGGCGTGGGCGTCGGGGTCGGCGTGGGCGTCGGGGTCGGCGTCGGTTCGGGCGTGACTTCGCTGATCTCGAAGATCTTCTCGATTTCAAGCCATCCCTTCAGCAGGCTGTCCTCAACCAGCAGCACCGGATTCCCATCCGCGTCGGTCGCGGTACTTCCCTCGTACGCAATAGTGCCGTCATCCAGAATGGTGAAGGGCATGTCGTTGGCGATGTCGTATCCGTCAGGCGCGAGTTTTTCGTGCAGGATGTACTCCGTGCCGATTTCCAGCCCGTGTACTTCGTGCGGCGTTTCAGTGGAGATCCACTCATCGATCACCTTGTACATCACGCCATCGATCTCTACGTCGCCTGCTTCATCCTCGACAAGCACCTGGATTGTCGCACCGGGCAGTTCCTTGCTGTCGTTGTCCAGATCCACCTTGCTGACCAGAACCTCGTTCAGGTTGTTGGTGAACTCGGCAGTCGGGATGCCGGTTGTCTGATCCTTCTCAACTGTGATTTCCACGGATTCATCGCTGATCAGCCTGATGAACTTGCCTTCCAGACCCTCAGTCTTCTCTGTCACGGTATATTTTCCAGTCGGAAGGTCGTTCACCTGAACAGCAGTGTTCTCATCCACGATGGTGCCGTAAGATCCGATTTCAGCAACCTTGCCGTCCTTGATTGTGATGCTGACAGTGAAGTCGTAAACTTCGATACGATCCGCACTCTTTACCGCAAATACATATGTGCCGTTCAACTTTTCGGATTCAGTCGTCTGACCGTTCAGCGTCACGTTCTTCTTGATCTTCAGGCTACCAAGGTCTCTGTCATAGTGGTTCTTGAATGCTACTGTTGTCGTTTCATCCTTTACAACAGCCTCACTCGTCTTCTCCTTCATCGTAGTGGCTTCCAGCGTATAATTAGTAACACCTTCTCCACTCTCCGTGAAAGTAATCTTCGTTCCTATGGTTACATTGCTGATCGTCCACTTATACGGAATTCTTATTCCATCCGCAGTATCTTTATTGTCAGCATTTTCATAGGTGAAGATTGTGTCATTGAAATCATTGCTGATCTGGAAATCTTCAGGCAGCTGTTCAAATCTCAGTCCTTCAAAGACCTTCGTAACCTCAACATTTCCAAGGTCGAGCGTGTTCGTGAACGTCCAGGTCTTGCTCTCTTCGTCCCAGACCTTCCCTGTCTGCGTGTAGTACGCCACCGCCGTCTCGGTTACGTCATACGTAATCTCTTTCCCGGCTTCCGTGTACATCGGCAGATCGGTCCAGTCCGCCTTGTAGTCGTCTGCGG
>CAMVFE010000042.1 GCA_947166705.1 uncultured Clostridia bacterium | reverse complement strand
ATACGAGATGATACGTGTGACTGGAGTTCAGACGTGTGCTCTTCCGATCTAACTTGTCGAAGGGGAAGCGCGGGAACTTGGCCACAATATAGTCCAGAGAGGGCTCCATGGCCGCATTGCCGCCGGCGACCGCGATCTCTTCCAGCGCCATGCCCATGGCGATCTTGGCAGTAACCCTGGCGATCGGATAACCGCTTGCCTTGCTGGCCAGGGCGGAGGAACGGCTGACGCGGGGATTGACCTCGATGAGGTAATACTCGCTGGTGGTGGGATTCAGGGCAAACTGGACATTGCAGCCGCCTTCGATTTTCAGCTCGCGGATGATCCGCAGCGCGCTGTCGTTGAGCATCTTCAGATCGTGCGCGTTCAGGGAGAGGATCGGGGCGACGACGATGCTGTCGCCGGTATGAACGCCGACCGGATCCACATTTTCCATCCCGCAGATCGTGATGGCGTGGTCCAGGCTGTCCCGCATGACCTCGAACTCTATTTCCTTGTAGCCCTTGACGCTTTTTTCCACCAGCACCTGATGCACGGGGGACAGGGCGAAGCCGTTCGCGGCAATTTCTTCCAGTTCCTTTTCGTCGCCCGCAAACCCGCCGCCGGTTCCGCCCAGCGTAAAGGCGGGACGAAGAACGACCGGGTAGCCGATCCGGAGCGCGGCGGCTTTTGCTTCCTCTATATTATAGGTTATCTCGGAGGGGATGACCGGTTCGCCGATCTTCTGGCACATCTCCTTGAAGAGCTCACGGTCTTCCGCCCGCTCGATGCTTTCGCTGCTGGTACCCAGGAGGCGGGTTCCGCACTCCCGCAGTACGCCTTTTTTCTCCAGCTGCATGGCCAGGTTCAGCCCGGTCTGGCCTCCGATGCCGGGTACGATGGCGTCCGGACGCTCATAGCGGAGTATCTTGGCGACATACTCCAGCGTCAGAGGCTCCATATACACTTTATCCGCGATGGAAGTATCCGTCATGATCGTGGCGGGGTTGGAATTGCAGAGGATGACCTCATAGCCTTCCTCCTTCAGGGCCAGACAGGCTTGGGTGCCCGCATAATCAAATTCCGCAGCCTGACCGATGATGATTGGGCCGGAGCCGATAATCAGTACCTTCCGGATGTCCGTACGCTTTGCCATAAAAAAACCTCCTTTGATGATGGACCTCCATGGGGAGGCGTGTTCTTACCGCAGGGGCCAGACCTGCCGGCCGCCCAGGTACGTGCCCAGGCACCGGCCGTATACCTTCCTGCCCTCGAAGGGCGTTGCGCGGCCAAGGGAGAGAAAATCGTCCGGCCGGACCGTATCTTCCGCTTCAAGGTCCCAGACGGAGAAGCCCCGGCCCTCCGGCAGGCCGAACCGGCGCCTCGGCGCAAAGGCCAGCAGGCTGACGAGCCGCTCGAGAGGGAGAATGCCCGTCCGCACCAGCCCGGTATAGAGAAGAGGGAAAGCAGTCTCAAGGCCCACGATACCGAAGGCGCTTCCCGCCAGGCCTCGGCTTTTTTCCTCCACGCTGTGGGGCGCGTGGTCGGTTGCGATCATGTCGATGGTTCCGTCCAGAAGCCCTTCGATCAGCGCTTCACGATCCGCGCTGCCCCGAAGGGGAGGGTTCATTTTGAACCGGCCGTCCTCCTGCAGGTCATTTTCGTCCAGAAGCAGATAATGCGGCGCGGTTTCACAGGTGACGTCCACCCCGTCCCGCTTTGCCTGCCGGATGATGTCCACGCTTTCGCGGCAGGAGACGTGGCAGACATGATAGGCGCAGCCGGTTTCAGCGGCCAGCTTCACATCCCGGGCAATCGGGCGCCATTCGCTCTCCGAGCAGATTCCCCGGTGGCCGTGGGCGCGGGCATAAACGCCATCGTGGATATAACCGCCGTGAAGCAGCGAATTATCCTCGCAGTGCGCGGCAATGACCCTGCCCAGCCGCCGGGAGGCCTGCATCGCCCTGCGCATCATGTCCTCCGACTGCACGCCGCGCCCGTCATCCGAAAATCCCACGACATCCGGAGCAAGGCTGTCCAGATCCGCCAGCTCCTCGCCGCGCTCACCGACGGTCAGCGCGCCGTAAGGGTAAACCGGGATGACCGCGGTTTCCCGGATCAGATCCAGCTCGGGCGCAAGGTGCGCCGGGGAATCCGGAACAGGATTCAGATTCGGCATGGCGCAGACCGCCGTATATCCGCCGCGGGCGGCAGCCCGGCTGCCAGAGGCTATGGTCTCCTTATAAGAAAAACCCGGCTCGCGGAAATGCACATGCACATCGCAAAAGCCGGGGAGAACAGTCAATGTCTGATTCGAAGCGGGAGAAAGGGAAGAAAACCATTCCTCCTGCCGGGGATCGAAGGGCAAAAAGGAAAAGAACTGAAGACTGCCCATTTCCTGCTCCTTTCAAACAAAAACCCTGCCGGAAGGGCAAGGCGGAAACACCGGCTGCCGCGGAAGGAACCGAGGCGCCGCGCACCGACTTACCGACCACACTGAATCGGTTTAAAGCTCAGTGACCGGGAGGAATTATACATGACGGCTTACAGAAAGTCAAGAAGAAATTTGTTCGGAAATCAGCCGGTGTTTTTATCAATATTTCCCTCCCAGAGAGGACAAAAGGACAAAAATACGAACTTTAAATAATTTTAGCTTGACAAGGTTCGGGAACGGGTGCTACACTCTTCCCGTTTTCCGAAGGGAGGGAAGCGGCATGCGCAGGGTTGGAATCATTATGGGAAGCGACAGCGACCTTCCGGTCGTGAGCAAGGCGACGGACACGCTGAAGAGCCTGGAAATTCCTTATGAGGTTCACGTTTATTCGGCCCACAGGACCCCAGAGCGCGCGGCGGAATTTGCCCGGAACGCCCGGGCGGAGGGTTTCGGCGTTCTGATTGCTGCGGCGGGGATGGCCGCTCATCTGGCGGGCGCTCTCGCGGCGCAGACCACGCTCCCGGTGATCGGGATCCCCTGCAGGGGCGGAGCCCTGGACGGGCTGGACGCGCTGCTGTCCACGGTGCAGATGCCCAGCGGCATTCCTGTTGCCACCGTGGCGCTGAACGGCGGCGCCAACGCGGCGCTTCTCGCCGCACAGATGCTGGCCATCGGGGACGCGGAGCTGGCGCAGCGGCTGGACGCGCGGCGCCGGATGGATTCGGAAAAGGTACTGGAGAAGGACGCGGGAATCATGGAGCGCCTGTAAAACTGCCTGTCAGGGACAACCGGATGATCGATCCGGAAGCCCTTTGGCATAAATCGAAACAGAAGGAGAAGCATCAGCATGGAACAGAAACTCGTTTACACCGGAAAGACCAAGAATGTCTACGCGCTTGACAACGGAAACTATCTGCTGAAATTCAAGGATGACTGCACCGGAAAAGACGGCGTGTTTGATCCCGGAGAGAATTCCATCGGACTGACGATTGAAGGCGTGGGCGATGTAAACCTGCGGATGTCCATCTATTTCTTCGAAAAAATGAACGCGGCCGGCATCCGGACGCATTATGTCAGCGCGGACCTGAAGAATACCACCATGGAAGTGCTGCCGGCGAAGGTGTTCGGACACGGACTGGAAGTCATCTGCCGCCACAAGGCCGTCGGCAGCTTCATCCGCCGTTACGGGGATTATATTGAAACCGGCGCGGATCTTCCCGCGTACGTTGAGATGACCTTCAAGAACGACGCGAAGGGCGATCCGCTGGTGACCAGGGACGGGCTGATCGTTCTGGGCGTCATGACGGGCGAACAGTATGACAAGATCAAGGAAATGACCCAGCAGATTACGCAGATCGTCGCGGACGACATGAAGGAAAAGGGACTCGTGCTCTATGACATCAAGTTCGAGTTCGGCTATGACGCTGACGGAAACGTGATGCTGATCGATGAAATCGCCTCCGGCAACATGCGCGTCTACAAGGACGGCGAATACATCGATCCCATGACGCTGTCGAAGCTGTTCTTCGCTTGATTCCGATCATAAACAAAGGAGCTTTGATCCGTGGGTGGATTTTTTGGCATCACATCCAGGCAGGACTGCCTGGCGGATGTGTTTTTCGGAGTGGATTATCACAGCCATCTTGGGACCCGACGGGGCGGGCTGGCCGCCTATGATCCCCAGATCGGCCTCCAGCGCAAGATTCACAGCATCGAAAACTCACCTTTCCGCACCAAATTCGAGCATATCTTTGAAGAAATGAAAGGCACCAGCGCCATCGGCTGCATCAGCGATTCTGACCCGCAGCCGCTTCTGGTGCGTTCCAGGCTCGGCACCTATGCCATCTGCATGGTCGGCATGATTAACAATGCTCAGGAACTGATCGACCAGTGCCTGCAGCGCGGCACCTATTTTGACGCCATGACGGGAGGCCGGATTAACAGCACCGTGCTGCTTTCCGCGCTGATCAACCAGAAAAACAGCTTCGAGGAAGGCATTCTGTATGCCAACGAGGTGATCGAGGGAACTGCCTCCATCCTGATTCTGAAGGATGGGGGCGCCCTGATCGCCGCGCGCGACAGGATGGGCAGGCTGCCCGTACACCTTGGAAAGGGCCAGGAGAGCTATGCCGTATCCTTCGAGACCTTTGCCTATGAAAAGGTAGGGTACGAGGATCTGCGGGAGCTCGGACCGGGCGAGATTGTGGAGCTGACGCCCGACGGCGTGAAGCAGCTTTCCCCGCCGGGTGAGAAAAAGCGCGTATGCTCCTTTCTCTGGACATACTACGGATATCCGACGTCCACCTACGAAGGCGTGAACGTGGAGGCCATGAGATACCGGAACGGCGCGATTATGGCTGAGCATGACATGGCCCAGCATCTGGCCTGGGATATCGACTACGTAGGCGGAGTCCCGGACTCGGGAACTCCTCATGCCATCGGATACGCCAACCGCAGCGGAAAACATTTCGCCCGGGCGTTCATCAAGTATACGCCGACCTGGTCCCGCAGCTTTATGCCGGCGAGCCAGACGGACCGCAACAAGATTGCCAAGATGAAGCAGATTCCTGTCAGCGCGCTGATCAAGGGCAAAAATCTGCTGTTTGTGGATGACAGCATCGTACGCGGCACGCAGCTGAAGGAAACCGTCGACTTCCTGTATGAAAACGGCGCGAAGACGGTTCATATGCGCTCAGCCTGCCCGCCGATCATGTACGCCTGCAAGTACCTGAATTTTTCCCGAAGCAACAGCGATATGGACCTGGTTGCCAGAAGGGTCATCGTGGAGCTGGAAGGGGAAGAAGGCCTTCAGCATCTGGCCGAATACAGCGACGGCCGCACACCACGCGGCCGTGCCCTGAGGGAGGCCATCTGCCGGAAGTTTCATTTTGCTTCCCTGGAGTTTCAGTCGCTGGAGGGCGTCATTGCAGCCATCGGCCTTCCGGCCTGCGAACTCTGCACATACTGCTGGAATGGGGAGGAGTGACTCCGTCTGCCCGGTGGGCAGCGCCAGAGGCGAGGAGAAACGACGAGTCAGCCGAAACAAGCAGGGCGGCCGTTCCAAGGCCGCGATGCGCCGATTGAGGCTGCGGAAAGAGGAGTGACTTGATGAATAAGGTTTCACATTCAGCGTCCTATGCGGCGGCGGGAGTGGATATCGAAGCAGGATACAAGGGCGTCCAGCTGATGAAAAAAGATGTCGAACGTACCTTCATCCCGGGCGTCATAGGCGGCCTTGGCGGATTCGGCGGCCTTTTTGCTCCGGATCTGAGCGGAGTGAAGGATCCGGTCCTGGTTTCCGGGACCGACGGAGTCGGAACCAAGCAGCGAATCGCGCAGCTGATGGATCGGCATGACACGGTCGGGATAGACTGCGTCGCCATGTGCGTGAACGATATCATCTGCTGCGGGGCGAAGCCGCTGTTTTTCCTGGATTATATCGCCATCGGGAAAAACATTCCGGAGAAGGTGGCGCAGCTCGTGGCCGGCGTCGCGGAGGGCTGCGTGCAGGCCGGGTGCGCCCTGATCGGCGGAGAAACGGCGGAGCATCCCGGAACGATGGCTCCGGAGGATTACGATCTTGCCGGCTTTTCCGTCGGCATCGTCGACAGAAGCAGCATTCTGGACAGAAGCAGGATGAAGCGGGGAGACGTTGTGATCGCTCTGCCGTCCAGCGGAATTCACAGCAACGGATTCTCTCTGGTCCGCCGAGTCTTCGACATTGAGCACGCGGATCTGGGACAAATCCTTCCCGGCCTGGACCGGCCGCTGGGAGAAACGCTGCTGACACCGACGCGGATCTATGTGAAGCCGGTTCTCGCAGCCATAGCCGCGGCAGAGGTACATGGGATCAGCCACATTACAGGCGGCGGGTTCTTTGAGAACATTCCGCGCTCCATTCCGGACGGACTTTGCGCGGCGATTGAGAAGAAGGCTGTGCGCACTCCCGCTGTTTTCAGCCTGATTGCCGAAAAAGGCAGGATTCCGGAAAGGGATATGTTCAACACCTTCAACATGGGCGTCGGGATGAGCCTGATCGTTTCCCCGGAAACGGCGGACAGCGCTGTCCGCACGCTTCAGGAAAACGGGGCAGACGCGTATGTCATCGGGGAGATTACTGAAGGCAGCGAAAAGATACAGATGAAATGAGGAAAGGAACCGGGATCCGGAAAAACAGCGCGGATCCCGGGAGCTTTTTCCGTGAAGGAGAGAAGGATGAACAGTCAGAAGGCCCGGGTGGCGGTGTTTGTGTCCGGCGGAGGAACGAATCTTCAGGCTATCCTGGACGCGGAGAGAAGCGGTATCATTCAGCACGGCGAAATCTGTCTCGTGATATCAAACCAGCCGGAGGCCTACGCCCTGAAACGGGCGGAGACGGCGGGCGTCCGGGCGGAAACTGTTTCCCGCAAAGAGCTTGGAAGCCAGCAGGCGTTTGAGGAGAAGCTGATTTCCCTGCTGGAGGAGGCCGGCATCGAGCTGATCGTGCTGGCGGGCTTCCTCTCCATTCTGAGCGAGGCGTTTACAGGACGTTACCCGAAAAGGATTCTGAATGTACATCCCTCCCTGATCCCTTCCTTCTGCGGGCAGGGATTCTACGGCCTCCGCGTTCATGAGGCGGCGCTTGAAAGAGGAGTTATAATCACCGGGGCGACGGTCCACTATGTCAACGAGATACCTGACGGGGGAGAAATCATTCTGCAGAAAGCCGTCAGGGTTTATCCCGGAGATACGCCGGAGAAGCTCCAGAAACGCGTGATGAGGCAGGCGGAGTGGAAGCTGCTTCCCGCGGCCGTTGAAATTGTTTCGGAAAAGATTGTACAGGAAAGAAGATAGAACAGGAAAAGGAGTCGTAACATGGATATTTACAGGATCAAAAATGTGGCGGAACTGCTGGACGGAAACCGTTATCCGGGACGCGGGATTGTGATCGGAAAGACGCCGGACGGGAAAAAGGCCGCAGCCGCGTATTTCATCATGGGGCGCAGCGCCAACAGCCGCAACCGGATCTTTACGGAGAAGGACGGCGAAGTGTTTACGGAACCGTACGATGAAAAGCTGGTGCAGGATCCGAGCCTCATTATCTATGCGGCTGTACGCCAGTACCGGAATCACCTGATTGTGACCAACGGAAACCAGACGGACACGATCTTCGAAGGCCTGGAGCAGGGGAAAAGCTTTTCAGAAGCGCTGGAGAGCCGCTGCTTTGAGCCGGACGCTCCCAATTATACGCCCCGGATCAGCGGCATGCTGAATTTCGGGAAGGGTGATTTTACCTATCAGATGAGCATCCTCAAGAGCGTGGACGACGAGGGAAGCGACTGCGCCCGGTATACTTTCGATTATCCGGCGCGGGCCGGACTGGGCCATTTCCTTCACACGTACGTGTGCGACGGAAACCCGATTCCCACCTTCCAGGGAGAGCCTGAGCGGGTCGCGATGACGGATGATATCGACACATTTACGGATCAGCTGTGGAACGCGCTGGACGCGGAGAACAGAATTTCACTCTATGTGCGGTATGTGGACCTTCAGACCGGAAAGGCTGAGAACCGCCTGATCAACAAGAATAAGTGAGGGATGAGAAAATGAAGGAATTCGAACTGAAATACGGCTGCAACCCCAACCAGAAGCCCGCAAAAATCTACATGCAGGACGGAAGCGACCTGCCGATCGAAATCCTTAGCGGACGCCCCGGCTATATTAATTTCCTGGATGCCTTTAACAGCTGGCAGCTGGTGAAGGAGCTGAAGGAAGCGCTGGGAATGCCTGCGGTGACTTCGTTCAAGCATGTGAGTCCGACCAGCGCGGCGGTTGGCATTCCGCTCAGCGAGAAACTGAAGAAAGCCTGTTTCGTGGATGATATCGAGGGGCTGGATGAGTCCCCGCTGGCCTGCGCCTATGCCAGAGCGCGCGGAACGGACCGGATGTGCTCCTTCGGCGACTGGGTCGCGCTGTCCGACGTGTGCGACGTGACGACGGCCAGGATGATCAAGCGCGAGGTTTCCGACGGCATCATCGCGCCGGGATATGAGCCGGAAGCACTGGAAATCCTGAAAAGCAAGCGCAAGGGAAACTACAACATTGTAAAGATCGATCCGGACTATGTTCCCGCGCCGCAGGAATGCAAGCAGGTATTCGGCATCACCTTCGAGCAGGGAAGGAACAATTTCAGGATTGACCGGGCACTGCTGGAGAACGTGGTGACGAAGAACCGTGAGCTGCCTGAGAGCGCGGTGCGCGATCTGATTATTTCGCTGATCACGCTCAAGTATACCCAGTCCAATTCCGTTTGCTTTGCGGTGGACGGACAGGCGATCGGCGTCGGCGCCGGACAGCAGAGCCGAATCCACTGCACGCGGCTTGCCGGTTCCAAGGCGGATACCTGGTTCCTGCGTCAGGCGGATCAGGTGCTGAACCTGCCCTTCCGGGCAGATCTCGGGCGGCCGGAAAGGGACAACGTGATTGACGGCTATATCAATCAGAATGAAGAAGATGTCTGCGCGGACGGGAACTGGGAAAAATACTTCACGGAAAAGCCGGCTCCCTTTACGCGGGAGGAGCAGCAGGCCTGTCTGGCCGCCGTCAGCGGGGTTGCGCTCGGCAGCGATGCTTTCTTCCCCTTCAGCGACAATATTGAACGGGCGCGGCGCAGCGGCGTTCAGTACGTCGCGGAGCCCGGGGGATCCATCCGGGACGACGCCGTGATTGAATGCTGCGACCGGTACGGGATGGCTATGGCCTTTACCGGCATGAGGCTTTTCCATCACTGAGATCTTCAAGGTATTCCGAAAGGAGCGGGGACATGAAAATAATGGTCGTAGGCGGCGGCGGCCGCGAGCATGCCATCATCAGAAAGCTGAAGGAAAGCCCGGAGGCGGAGATTATCTATGCCCTGCCGGGAAACGGCGGGATCGCGGCGGACGCGGAATGCGTGCCGATCGCGGCAACGGATATCGACGGGATTGTGAAATTTGCCCGGGAGACCGGGATTGACTACGCAGTCGTCGCTCCGGACGATCCGCTGGTAATGGGCTGCGTGGATGCGCTTGAGGCCAGGGGCATTCCCTGCTTCGGGCCCCGCGCCAATGCCGCGGTGATCGAAGGCAGCAAGGTGTTTGCCAAAAACCTGATGAAAAAATACG
Organism: uncultured Clostridia bacterium; assembly: GCA_947166705.1. GTDB lineage: Bacteria > Bacillota > Clostridia > Christensenellales > Aristaeellaceae > Aristaeella. The sequence continues at coordinate 7,876 of CAMVFE010000042.1, read as the reverse complement.
GCATTCCCACCGCCGCCTATGAGACCTTCGACAACGCGGATGCGGCGCTGCGGTATCTGGAAACGGCTCCGCTGCCCATCGTCATCAAGGCGGACGGGCTTGCGCTGGGCAAGGGCGTCATTATTGCGCAGACCCGTGAGGAAGCACGTCAGGCCGTGATCGGCATGATGCGCGAAGGACAGTTCGGAAAGAGCGGAAACCGGGTCGTCATCGAAGAGTTTCTGACCGGTCCCGAGGTGTCCGTGCTTTCCTTTACGGACGGGCATACCCTGGTTCCCATGGTCAGTTCCATGGACCACAAGAGGGCCGGGGACGGGGATACCGGGCTGAACACCGGCGGCATGGGCACCATTGCGCCCAACCCCTTCTATACGGAAAATGTTGCGCGCGAATGCATGGACCGTATCTTTCTTCCGACCATCCGCGCGATGCGCGAGGAAGGACGGCCGTTCAAGGGATGCCTGTACTTTGGCCTCATGATTACTCCGGACGGCCCCAGGGTGATCGAATACAACTGCAGGTTCGGCGATCCCGAGACCCAGGTCGTGCTGCCCTTGCTGGAGAGCGATCTGCTGACGGTGATGCGTGCCGTGACAGAGGAAAAGCTGGCGGAAACGGAAGTCAGGTTTTCAGACCGGTCCGCCGCCTGCGTGATTATGGCATCCAGGGGATATCCCGTTTCCTACGAGAAAGGCTACGAGATCACAATTCCGCCGGAAATCCTGCCGCATGTGTACATTGCCGGCGCAAAGATCAGCGACGGAAAGCTTGTGACCAGCGGAGGAAGGGTTCTGGGGGTTACGGCCGTGGAGGACAGCCTTCCGGAAGCCATTCGGAAAGCATATGAAATGACGGACAGGATCAATTTCGGGAACGCTTTCTGCCGCAGAGACATCGGCGCGAGAGCGCTGAGAGCGCTGTGAAAGAAGATCCGCCCCCGAAAGCGCCGGAAAAAGGACAAAAAGGAAACCAGCAGAAACAGGAGCAGAACAGATGGTTTACAGAATTTTCGTGGAAAAAAGGGAAGGCCTGGCTCACGAGGCAGGAACGCTGGCGAATGACGCCCGGACCTTTCTGGGAATTGAGGGACTGGAGAAGGTCCGGCTGCTGAACCGCTACGATCTGGATAATATCAGCGAAGAGCTTTTCCGCCTCTCCGTCAGGGAGGTGCTTTCGGAGCCCCAGCTGGACAATACCTTCACATCCTTCGAACCGGAGGGAGCCAGGGCTGTCTTTGCGGTGGAGTATCTGCCGGGACAGTTTGACCAGAGGGCGGATTCCGCAGCGCAGTGCATCCAGATACTCAGCCAGGGTGACCGGCCGCTGATCCGAAGCGCCAGGGTTTACGCCCTTTATGGCCCGCTGTGCGATCAGGAGATTGCGGAAATCAAGAAGTACGTGATCAATCCGGTGGAAGCCCGCGAGGCTTCCCTTGAAAAGCCGGAAACCCTGGAAACAGCCTACGAGATTCCTTCGGATGTCGCTACGCTCGGGGGCTTTACCGCGCTGGACCGGAAAGGCCTGGAGGACTTTGTATCCCGTTACGGCCTGGCGATGGATACGGACGATATCGCTTTCTGCCAGCAGTATTTCCTGTCTGAGGGACGCGACCCCACGATTACTGAAATCCGTATGCTGGATACTTACTGGAGCGATCACTGCAGGCATACTACCTTCCTGACGGAAATCGATTCCGTATCCTTTGAGGACGATATACTGAAAGATGCCTGGAACAGGTACCTGGCCGTGCGCAGGGATCTGGGAAGGGAAGGAAAGCCCCTGTGTCTGATGGATCTGGCCACGGTGGCCGCAAAAGCGCTGAAGAAGCAGGGAAAGCTCGACAAGCTCGACGAGAGCGAAGAGATCAACGCGTGCACGGTCAGGATGAACGTGGATGTCGAAGGAAAGACAGAGCCCTGGCTCCTTCTGTTCAAAAATGAGACGCATAATCATCCGACTGAAATAGAGCCTTTCGGAGGCGCCGCGACCTGTATCGGAGGCGCGATCCGGGATCCTCTTTCCGGCCGCGCATATGTATACGGCGCCATGCGGGTGACCGGCGCGGCCGATCCGACCCGGCCGGTGGCGGAGACCATCCCCGGAAAGCTGCCCCAGCGCAAACTGGTGACGACAGCCGCGGCAGGATATTCCTCCTATGGAAATCAGATCGGCCTTGCAACGGGCATTGTGGATGAGATCTATCATCCGGGGTACGCGGCCAAACGCATGGAAATCGGCGCGGTGATCGCCGCGGCCCCGCAGGAAAATGTCCGCCGGGAGAGACCGGAACCCGGAGACGTTGTGATTCTGCTGGGCGGAAGCACCGGCAGGGACGGAATAGGCGGCGCGACAGGTTCCTCGAAGGCACATAATACCCATTCCGTGGAAACCTGCGGCGCGGAGGTCCAGAAGGGGAACGCACCGGAGGAAAGGAAGCTGCAGCGGCTTTTCCGCAATCCCAGGGCGACCCGCATGATCAAAAGATGCAATGATTTCGGAGCGGGCGGTGTCAGCGTGGCCATCGGGGAGCTGGCGGACGGCCTGGAAATAGACCTGAACGCGGTACCGAAAAAATATGAAGGCCTGGACGGGACAGAGCTGGCCATCTCCGAAAGCCAGGAACGCATGGCTGTCGTGGTGGAAAGCGAGGATACGGAGGCGTTCCTGGCGCTTGCCGCGGAGGAAAACCTCCAGGCGTGCCCGGTGGCCAGGGTGCAGGCCGAACCCCGGCTCCGTATGCACTGGAACGGAAAGACGATTGTGGATATATCCCGCGATTTCCTGAACTCCAACGGCGCTCCGAAGCACACGGTGATTGCGCCGGAAAAGTCCGTCCCGCTTTCCGCAGCACCTTCAAAGGCGGAGAATTTCGCGGAGGGGATCCTGTCGCTGGCGAACAGCCTGAAGGTATGCTCCAGGCAGGGCCTCTCGGAACGATTTGATTCCACGATCGGCGCGGGAACCGTGCTCATGCCCTTCGGCGGAAAGTTCCAGCAGACGCCGATTCAGGCAATGGTTCAGAAGGTCAGCCTTGAAAAGGGCCATACCGACGACTGTACGCTGATGGCCTGGGGCTATGATCCCTGGGTGACATCCGCAAGCCCCTATCACGGAGCTTACATGGCGGTGGTCGACAGCGTCAGCAAACTGATTGCCGCAGGAGCTTCTTTTGAAGATGTCTACCTGACATTCCAGGAGTACTTTGAAAAACCCGGCACGGATCCCCGCCGGTGGGGAAAGCCGCTGGCCGCCCTGCTCGGCGCGTTTGACGCCCAGATGAATCTGGGTATTGCCGCCATCGGCGGAAAGGATTCCATGTCCGGTTCCTTTGAAAACCTGGATGTGCCTCCGACATTGGTATCCTTCGCCGTGACCACCGGAAAGACCGGCGAAATCATCTCCTCCGAGTTTAAGCAGCCCGGGCATCCCGTGGTGGTTCTGGAAGCGGAGACCGACGATCAGGGACTGCCCAGGACCGAATCCCTGCTTGCTGTCTTTTCCGAGGTGACGGAGCTGATCCGGCAGGGGAAGATCGTTTCCTGCCGCGCCGGAGAGATCGGGGGTCCCGCGGCTTCCGCGATGAAAATGGCCTTTGGCAACGGACTCGGTATGGCTTTCGAGGACTCCTGGCCCCTGGAAGAGCTTTTTGCACCCAGATACGGTTCCTTCATCGCGGAGCTTTCGGAGGACATTAAGGTGGGGCGCCCGCTCGGAAGGGTTCAGGCAGGCTTGCCCGCCGGGCTTTCCTGGCGCGGGCAGTCTGTCGGGCTGGAAGACGTGTACCGGCGCTATCAGGACAGGCTGGAGAAGGTTTTCCCCACCCTGAATCCGGAATGGGACGAAACCGCCCGGGAAGAGGCAGTTTTCTGCAGCGCGGGAACCCGCCAGCAGGACCGGACGGAATGCTATCGGCATGTGGTAAATGCCTGGCCTGCTCCGTCCGTCAGGACCGCGCGGCCCCGCGTGCTGATTCCCGCATTCCCCGGCACCAACTGTGAATATGACAGCGCCCGGGCCATGGAGGACGCGGGAGCGGAAGCGGAGATCTTCGTCGTGAGGAACCGATCCGCAGAAGAGATCGCCAGCAGCGCCGAAGCCTTTGCCCGGAAGGTTCGGGAGAGCCAGATGATCTTTATCCCCGGAGGCTTTTCGGGCGGGGATGAACCCGACGGGAGCGCAAAGTTCATCACCGCATTTTTCCGGAACGGGGCGGTGAAGGAAAGCGTGATGGAGCTTCTGGACAGGCGGGACGGCCTGATCTGCGGCATCTGCAACGGATTCCAGGCGCTGATCAAGCTGGGGCTCGTTCCTTACGGAAAAATCATGGAGACGGATGCCCACTGCCCGACACTGACCTTCAATACGATCGGCCGCCATCAGAGCCGCATCGTCCGGACCCGCGTGGCCAGCAATCTAAGCCCCTGGCTCCGGCTGGCGGATCCCGACGGAATCTACTCCGTTCCCATCAGCCACGGAGAGGGAAGGTTCCTCGCGGAGCCGGACGTGCTGAAGATGCTGGAGAAGAACGGACAGATCGCGACCCAGTACGTGGATACGGACGGAAACCCCACCATGGACCTGAGATATAATCCCAATGGCAGCCTGGCCGCTATCGAAGGAATTACAAGCCCGGACGGGAGAGTTTTCGGAAAGATGGGACACAGCGAAAGGGTCGGGAAGGATCTGTATCTCAATGTACCGGGCAACTATGAGATTCGGATGTTTGAGTCCGCAGTAAAATACTTTCAGGGAGGATTCTGATCATGGCTTATCTGTCTGATATCGAAATTGCGCAGGCCTGCAGGATGAGACCGATTATGGAGATCGCGGAAAAAGCGCATATCGACGAAAAGTATGTCGAGCCTTATGGCCGTTACAAGGCGAAGGTGGATCCTCAGCTTCTGAAGGAAACTGACCGCCCCGACGGAAAGCTGGTGCTGGTGACCGCCATCACGCCGACCCCCGCGGGAGAGGGAAAAACGACCACGACCATCGGACTGGCGGATGGGCTGCGCCGCATCGGAAAGGATGTGACCGTCGCGCTGAGGGAGCCTTCCCTCGGCCCGGTATTCGGCGTCAAGGGCGGAGCCGCCGGCGGCGGGTACGCCCAGGTGGTGCCCATGGAGGATATCAACCTTCATTTTACGGGCGACTTCCATGCCATCGGAGCCGCGAACAACCTCCTGGCCGCCATGCTCGACAACCATATTCAGCAGGGTAATTCTCTGGGGATTGATGTCCGGAGGATCACCTGGAAGCGCTGCGTGGACATGAACGACCGGCAGCTGCGGTTTATTACGGACGGACTGGGCGGCCGGGTGAACGGCACGCCCCGCGAGGACGGATTCGACATCACGGTCGCGAGCGAAATCATGGCAGTCTTCTGCCTGGCGACCTCCATTACCGACCTGAAGGAAAGGCTGAGCAGGATTATTGTCGGTTACACCTACGACGAAAAACCCGTGACAGCCGGCGATCTGAAAGCTGTAGGCGCGATGACCGCGCTGCTGAAGGACGCGCTGAAACCAAACCTCGTACAGACCCTGGAAGGAACGCCGGCCTTTGTTCACGGCGGTCCCTTTGCCAACATCGCGCACGGGTGCAACAGCGTCATGGCGACGCGGCTTGCGCTCAAGATGGGAGATTATACCGTGACGGAGGCCGGCTTCGGCGCGGACCTGGGAGCGGAAAAATTCCTGGACATCAAGTGCCGCATGGCCGGCCTTGTCCCGGACGCCGTCGTGATCGTCGCGACCGTGCGCGCGCTGAAAATGCACGGAGGCCTTGACAAGAAGCAGCTGGCTTCGGAGGATATTGAAGCGCTGGAGAGAGGGATTCCGAACCTGCTGCGCCATGTCTCCAACATCCGGAATGTTTATCATCTTCCCTGCGTTGTCGCGGTGAACCGTTTCCCGACGGATACGGACGCCGAGATCGGGTTCATCATCGACAAATGCAGGGAGCTGGGCGTGAATACCGTCCTTTCAACCGTATGGGCAGAGGGCGGAAAAGGCGGCGAAGCGCTGGCCCGGGAGGTGGTCCGCCTCTGCGAGGAAGAGAAGGGAGACTTTACCTTCTCCTATTCCCTCGACGGATCCATCGAGGAGAAGATCGAGGCGGTGGTCAGGAAGGTTTACGGGGGCAAAGGAATCAACATCCTGCCGGCAGCAAGGAAGCAGATCGACCAGCTGACAGCCCTCGGATTTGATCATGTGCCGGTCTGCATCGCCAAGACGCAGTACAGCTTCAGCGACGATCCGTCGCTTCTTGGCGCGCCGGAGGATTTTACTGTGACAATCAAGAATGTCAAGATTTCCGCGGGCGCCGGCTTCCTTGTTGTCCTGACGGGCGATATCATGACGATGCCGGGACTTCCGAAGTCCCCGGCAGCTGAAAAGATCGATGTGGATGAAAACGGACGCATCAGCGGTCTCTTCTGAGAATTCGGACAGAACAGCGGCCTCCCCGGTATCGGGGAGGCCCTTTGAATATGGCATTGCTATTCCTGCGGGGAGGACCTCAGCTTCCTTCGCACCCGGCGGATATGACGCTCAAAATCCCCCTGGTCGATCAGATCGGCAAGAAGATACTGTTCAAACACGGGAACCGTACAGGAGTAGAACCCTGCCTTCCGCTGATAGAGGGGAAGAAGCGCCGCGGGCAGCACCATATAGCCGACGCGCATAGCCGCGGAAACGGTGCGGGAGAAGGTATTCAGATAGACAATATTCTGGCGGGCGGACTGGGAAAAGAGCGTGTCCAGAGGTTTTCCGCGCACGGAAAACTCGCTTTCAAAGTCATCCTCAATGATCAGGTGCCCCTCGCGCTCTCCCCACCGGAGATATTCGGCCCGCCTGGACGCGGACGCTGTAATGTCGCTGGGAAAGGATCGATAGGGAGAAACGTGAAGGACCGAGGCCCGCGTCCGCTCCAGCGCGTCCGAACGTATCCCGTTCCGGTCCAGAGGCAGAAGATCCAGATGAACCTGCCTGGCGGCGTACACCTGTTCGATCTTTTCATAGGAGGGGGATTCAATCGCCCAGATCCGGTCCGTGCCGAATGTATCGACGAGCCGGCTGTAGAGCGTTTCCGCTCCGGCAGCAATCACGATCTGATCCGGGGAGGCTGAGATTCCCCTGCTACGCGCCAGATAGCGGGAAAGGGCCAGCCGGAGAGCGGGAAGCCCCTGATTCGGAGCCTTCAGCAGCAGGCTGCTGCCCCTGGCCTGAATCACCCTGCGCATTGCGCGCGCAAGCAAACTGAAAGGAAAGCCTTCCACATCCGCCGAAGAGGGCAGATCCTGAAGCTCCGGAACGGGTAAGCTTCTTTCCGGGCCGGGAAAATCGCCTGAGAACCCATAGGAAGCATAACAGCCGCTTCGCTCCCGTACGGATATATAGCCCTCCTCCGATAACAGATCCAGCGCGTGCGCAACAGTCAGAACGCTGACTCCGTACTGTTCCGCCAGCGGGCGCTTTCCCGGCAGACGCGCTCCCGGCGTGATTTCTCCGGAAATAATCTGGCGGCGAAGCACTTCGTAGAGCTTCAGATAAGCAGGATACTGCATGGGTTTATCCTCCTGAACCGCGCACCGGGAAGATCCCCAGTGCGTAATGACTGGTTATGGATTCAATCTGGTTATATAAAAATCCTCTTTTCTGATCATTTTAATATGACCAAACCGGCACTATAATACACACAAATCCGGAAGAAAGGCATGAGACTCAGCATGGACGGGATGGAACGGATTCCCCGGAACGGAATTGGGGAGAGGCTGGCGGAAATCCGCAAAAGGATCGGGGAGGCCTGCAGGAGAGCAAATCGGGATCCCCGTGCGGTGACCCTGGTTGCGGTCAGCAAGCTGAAACCCTTTTCC
>CAMVFE010000041.1 GCA_947166705.1 uncultured Clostridia bacterium | reverse complement strand
ACTTGGTTCTCTTTTTGCTACCTCCTTTGTGTTACCTATGTATTGTACTCTTACATTATAATACATTATATCCGATCCGCGATTATTCGTCCGACTGCAGCGCGTCGTAGCCCTCCTCGCCGGTCCGGACCCTGACCACATTCTCCACATCCTGCACAAAGATCTTTCCATCGCCGATGTGGCCCGTGTACAGGACGCCGCGGGCGGTCTCGATGACCTGGCTGACCGGAACCCTGCTGACCACAATATCCACCTGCACCTTCGGCAGGAGCGTCACCTCCACGGGCGTGCCGCGGTAATACTCCGGCTTGCCCTTCTGCGCGCCGTAGCCCATCACGTTGGTGACCGTCATGCCGGTGATGCCGATGCCGTTCATGGCTTTCTTCAGGCTCTCCAGGCTGGCCGGGCGGCAGATGATCTGCACCCTTGTATAAACCGGCTCACCCGCGGGTTTCCCCGCCCGCTTAGCCGTCGCCGGCACAGCCTCCGGAACCGGGGCGGGAGCGGCAGGCATAGCTCCCGGAACGGCCGTGGGCGTTTCAATTCCGCCCTCCGGGCCCATCACAAACCCGGCATAGGCCGTATGCAGGCCGTGCTCGCTGCGGTCGAGGCCCATGATTTCATCCGACGCGTCCGCCCTCAGTCCGACGGTCTTTCTGATCAGGAGGAAAACAACCGTGATCACCGCGCCGGTCCAGCAGATGGTCGCAGCCGCGCCCAGGGCCTGAATCCCGAGGAATCTGAATCCGCCGCCGTAGAAAACCCCTTTCATGGTCGTACCGCCGGTGGCGAACAGGCCGGTCAGAATGGTTCCCAGGCAGCCGCAGACCCCGTGTACGGAGATTGCGCCCACCGGATCATCGATCTTCGCAACCTTATCGAAGAATTCAACCGCCAGCACGATCACGATGCCGCAGGCCAGCCCGATCAGCGCGGCTCCGAAGGGATCCACCGCGTCGCAGCCCGCCGTGATGCCGACCAGGCCAGCCAGCGCCGCGTTGAAGGTCATGGAAACATCGGGCTTTCCGTAACGGATCCAGGTGAAGATCATCGTGGTCAGCGTGGCCACAGCCGCCGCCAGGTTTGTGTTGAAGAAAACCAGCCCGGCGGTTGAAATCAGCTCGTCCGTATCCATGCCCACGGTGGACGCGCCGTTGAATCCGAACCAGCAGAACCACAGGATGAACACGCCCAGCGCGGCGATGGAGAGGTTGTGGCCCAGAATCGCCCTCGGCCTGCCGTCCTTTCCGTACTTTCCTGCCCTGGGCCCGAGGATCTTCGCGCCGATCAGGGCGCAGACGCCGCCGACCATATGCACGGCCGTGGATCCCGCGAAATCATGGAATCCCATGTCCGCAAGCCATCCGCCGCCCCAGATCCAGTGGCCGGAAACCGGATAGATAAACAGGGAGATGGCCGCCGAATAGATGCAGTATGCGGAGAATTTCGTCCGCTCCGCCATGGCCCCGGAGACGATGGTCGCCGAGGTGGCGCAGAACACGGTCTGGAAGATGGCGTACGCCCACAGCGGAACCCCCGCCGGAAGAATATGGCTGTAATCCTTCATGATGAAGGGATCGATCCATCCGAACAGCGCCGTGCCGGCTCCGAACATGATGCCGTAGCCGAACAGCCAGTACAGCGGCGTCCCGATGCAGAAATCCATCAGATTCTTCATCAGAATGTTGCCGGTGTTCTTCGCCCTGGTGAAGCCCGCCTCGCACATGGCGAATCCCGCCTGCATGAAGAAGACCAGCGCGGCCCCGAGGAGTACCCAGATGGTGTTTGCAGCAGAGAATGTCATACAGATCCACTCCGTTCCATATTGATTTCCCGCAGGTACACCCTTGTACAAAAAAAGAGGCGCCGGGTGTTAAGCACACCTTCGCGCCTCATCGGGATGCACGAATTATAAGGGGAACATCCTGCCCTGTCAAGGGAGGAGTATCCAAAAAACACTTTCAGTACAATCCCCCGGGATTCACCGTGTCTCCGCTCAGTCCTGCCTTCTCAGCCAGGCGTCCGCCTCCCGGGCGGCGTCCCGTCCGTCCGCCAGCGCCCGGACCACGAGCGACTGGCCGGTCCGCATGTCGCCCGCGCAGAAAAGGTTTCCGCCCGGGTGATGGCTGCCGTCCTCCGGCATCAGGCGGCCCCGGGCGTCCGCCGCCAGGGCAAAGCGCTCCAGCGTCCTTTCCTCGCAGCCGATGAATCCCGCCGCGATCAGGAGCAGTCCGCACGCCATCGTCCGTTCGCTGCCGGGAACCGGTTCAAACCTTCCCTCCGGCGTCCGGTGCAGCCGCACCGTCTCCAGCCCGGAAACGGCGCCTGTCCCGTCCGTCAGGATCCGCTTCACCGTCGTTTCGTAGATCCGGGGATCCCCGTCCTGGCGGAAGGCCGCCTCCATCTGGCCGTAATCGGTCCGAAGGATCCTGGGCCACTCCGGCCAGGGATTGTTCCTTCCCCGCTCCGCCGGGGGAGCAGGCATCATCTCCAGCTGCGCCGCGGAGGCGCAGCCCTGCCGGAGCGCCGTGCCCACGCAGTCGTTGCCCGTATCGCCTCCGCCGACCACCACCACATGCTTTCCTTCCGCGGAGACTTCGGCCTTTCCGGAGAGCAGGCTCTTTGTGGCCGCTGTCAGGTAATCCACCGCGAACATCACACCCGGCGCGTCCGCGTGCTCCGCATTCAGCGGGCGGGGCCTGCGGGATCCTCCGCACAGAATCACCGCGTCGTATTCCCGCCGCAGCTCCGGATCCGCCTCCGTGTTCAGCCGGAAGCGGATTCCTTCCGCCTCCATCAGGCGGATCCGCCTCTCGACGATGTCCTTGGGCAGCTTCATGTTCGGAATGCCGTACATCAGCAGGCCGCCGGGGCGGTCCGCCTTTTCGAAAACCGTCACCTGGTGCCCCAGCCTGTTCAGCAGGTCCGCCGCCGCAAGGCCGGAGGGGCCGCTGCCGGCCACGGCGATCCTGCGGCCCGTCCGGAAAGCGGGAACCCGAGGCTTCATCCAGCCCCGGGCAAACCCGGTTTCGATCAGATACAGCTCGTTATCCCGGTTGGTCACGGCTTCAGCCTCCAGGTTGCAGGCCTTCTCGCAAAGCGCCGGGCAGACATGCCCCGTAAACTCCGGAAACGGCGCCGTCCGCAGCAGGCGCTCCAGAGCCTCCCGCTCCCGTCCGCGGCAGAGCAGATCGTTCCACTCCGGGATCAGGTTGTGCAGCGGGCAGCCGAAGTCGGACTGGCAGAAGGGCACGCCGCAGTTCATGCATCTGGACGCCTGGGCATGCCTGGCTTCCGGCGGCCGGCGGATATGCAGGTCCTCAAAATCCTTCAGCCGTTCCCCTTCCGCCCGGAAGGGGTTCTCCTGCCTCGGCGTGTCCAGAAAACCGGTTGCGATTCCCATGGTTTCACGCTCCCTTCATCCAGTTCAGGTATTCGTCCGGGATCACCGCTTTGAACATTCCCAGGCTTTCGCTGAAATGCGCGAGGATCTCCCGCGCCTTCGCCGATCCGGTCGCCTTCACATGCATTTCCAGCAGCCAGTACAGCTCGTCAGCCTGCGCGCCTGAAATCTCATAGATCTTCACATGGCCGGGATTCAGCCGTTTTTCCAGCTGTCCGTCCTCATCCAGCACCCAGGCCGCGCCGCCGGACATGCCCGCGGCAAAGTTGTCCCCCACCGGGCCCAGCACGGCCACCCGGCCTCCGGTCATGTATTCGCATCCGTGGTCGCCCACGCCTTCGACCACCGCCCACGCGCCGGAATTGCGCACGGCGAACCGCTCCCCGGCCATGCCTGCGACGAAGGCGTATCCGTCCGTCGCCCCGTAGAGCGCGACATTGCCGATGAGGGTATCCTCGTTTTTCCAGACGCTGTCCGCCGGCGGGCAGACCGCCAGCGTGCCTCCGGAGAGGCCTTTCCCGAGATAGTCGTTCGCGACGCCGTAGAGGGTGATTTCCTGTCCCCTCGGCAGGAAAGCTCCGAAGGACTGGCCTCCGCAGCCCTGGGCCTGGATATGCCTCTCCCCCTTCAGCAGCGTTCCGAAGGCGCGGTCCGTGGTCGTCAGATGCACATGATCCTGGTACAGCCGCGCGTCCGCCCGCTCGTGCAGACGAAAATCGTGCTTCGCCCGCGGCTGGAAATGGACATTCCGGGCAAACCCGGTCAGGTCGGACAGATCCATCGCCGCGCCGTCCTTCATGGCCAGCAGGTCGCTGCGGCCGACCAACTCGTTCACCGTCCTGGCGCCGAGCCGCGCCATGATCTCCCGCATCTGCTCCGCGATGAAGAGCATGAACCGCTCCACGTATTCCGGCCTGCCCCTGAACCGCCTGCGCAGCTCCGGATTTTGGGTTGCGATGCCGAAGGGGCAGGTGCCCAGCTGGCAGACCCGCATCATCCGGCACCCCATCGTGACCAGCGGCGCCGTGGCAAAGCCGAACTGTTCCGCGCCGAGCAGCAGCGCCACCATCACATCATGCCCGGTCATCAGTTTGCCGTCGGTTTCCAGCGTCACCGTCTGGCGCAGGCCGTTCCGGCAGAGCACCTGGTGCGCCTCCGCCAGGCCGATCTCCCAGGGCAGGCCAGCGTGGTGAACGCTGCTCATGGGCGCGGCGCCGGTGCCGCCCTCCCCGCCGGAGATCAGGATGCCGCCGGCGCCCGCCTTGGCCACGCCGCTGGCGATGGTGCCCACGCCGAGGGACGCCACCAGCTTGACCGTGATTTTCGCTTCCTCATTGGCGCACTGCAGGTCATAGATCAGCTCCGCCAGGTCCTCGATGGAATAGATATCGTGATGCGGCGGCGGGGAAATCAGCGAAATCCCCGGCGTTGAGCAGCGGGTCTTCGCCACGTCCTCCGTCACCTTGGCTCCCGGCAGATGGCCGCCCTCGCCGGGCTTTGCGCCCTGCGCCATCTTGATCTGGATTTCCCTGGCTGAAAGCAGGTATTCCCTGGTCACGCCGAACCGTCCGGAGGCGACCTGCTTGATCGCTGAGTTCAGCTCCGTGCCGAATCGCTCAGGCAGCTCGCCGCCCTCGCCGCTGTTGGAGCGGCCGCCCAGATGGTTCATGGCCTTCGCCAGGCATTCATGGGCTTCCCGGGAGATGGAACCGTAGCTCATGGCGCCGGTCCGGAACCGCTTCACGATCTCCGAAGCCGGCTCCACCTCCTCCGGCGGCACGCTCCTGCAGGCGTCATAGCGGAAGGTCAGCATGGAGCGGATCGTCCGCGGGCCTTCGTTTTCCACCCGCGCTGCATACCGGTCAAAGGTTTCCCGGCTTTCCGTCCAGACCGCCTGCTGCAGCAGATGGATGGTCTCAGGGGCGTAGAGATGCAACTCCTCTTCCGTTCCGCGCCTGTATTTGTGCCGTCCCCCGCTGGGCAGCCCGGCCGCGCCGTTTCCCGCGAAGGCCGCGGCATGATGGAACCTGCTGTCCGCCTCGACCCGGCTCAGGTCCGTGCCGCCCAGCGCGCAGGGCGTGTTGGTAAACCAGGCTTCAACAAATTCCCGGTCCAGCCCCACCGCCTCAAAAAGCTGCGCGCTCTGATAGGCCTGCAGCACGGAAACGCCCATTTTCGACGCGGTTTTCAGCACGCCCGCCGTCAGCGCGCGGTCATAGTTCCGGACCGCTTCCTCTGCGGAAAGGCCGATCCGCCCGGATTCGCACATGCCCCGGATGCAGGCGTGGGCCAGATACGGATTCACCGCCCGGGCGCCGTAGGCCGTCAGCATGGCCAGATGGTGCACGTCCCTCGGCTCCCCGCTCTCCAGGATCACGGATACGGCGGTCCGCTTCCGGATCCGGATCAGATGCTGCTCCAGCGCGGAGACTGCCAGCAGCGACGGAATCGCCATTTTCTCCGCGCTCACGCCCCGGTCGGAGAGGATCAGGATATTGATTTTCTCCCTGCCCGCCTGATCGCAGGCCTCAAAAAAGCGCTCCAGCGCCTCCCGCAGGCTTTTCTTCACCGGATAGAGCAGGGAGACCGTCCGGACGGAAAAGTTTTCATTCTTCAGTTCCCGGATCCGCCCCAGCTCCTCCTCCGTGAGCACCGGGGAAGGCAGCTCCAGCACAGCGCAGTTCCCGCTCTCCGCGGAAAGAAGGTTTCCGTCGTCGCCCACGTAGATAGAGCAGTCCGTCTTCACCTCTTCCCGCAGGGCGTCGATGGGCGGATTGGTCACCTGGGCAAATCGCTGCCGGAAATAGTCGAAAAGGGACGGATGCGTTTTCGACAGGGCCGCTGCCGGCACATCCGCGCCCATGGAAACGATGGGCTCCGTTCCCTTCTCCGCCATCGGCAGCACGATGTCCTCCAGATCCTCCCAGGTATAGCCGAACGATCTGAGAAGCTCGTTCCGCTGGTCCGGAGGCAGCTCCTCCGCCTTTTCCCTTTCCCGGGGAAGCTCCTCCAGGCGGACCAGGCGCTTCATCCATTCCCCGTAGGGATGCTCTCCCGCAAAGCGGGCTTTCAGCTCTCCGCTCTCCGTCAGCCTTCCGGTCTTCAGATCAGCTTCCAGCACATCCCCCGCCTTCAGTTTCCATCTTCGCAGGATATGCGCGTTCTCCTCAAAGAGCACGCCCGCCTCCGAGCTGAGGATCAGCCGGCGGTCATCCGTCAGGGCGCAGCGCAGAGGGCGCAGGCCGTTCCGGTCCAGGGACGCGCACAGCGTGTCCCCGTCGGAATACAGGATGGCCGCGGGCCCGTCCCAGGGCTCCATCATCGTGGCATAGTACCGGTAAAGATCCCGCCAGGGCGTTTCCTCCCGCGCCTTCTGCCAGGGCTCCGGCAGAAGGATCATTCCCGCCAGCGCAAGCGGGAACCCGTTCATCGCCAGAAACTCCAGCGTGTTGTCCAGCATCTGGCTGTCGCTTCCCGCCGGTTCCACCACGGGAAGCACCCGCCTCATCTCATCCCCCATGACCCCGGAGCGCATGGTTTCCTCCCTGGCCTTCATCCTGTCATGGTTCCCGCGGATCGTGTTGATTTCCCCGTTGTGCAGAAGCATCCTGTGCGGATGCGCCTTGCTCCAGGAGGGGAAGGTATTCGTGGAAAATCGGGAGTGCACCATGGCCATGGTGCTGGTATAGCGCACATCCTGCAGATCGTCATAGAAGGAGCGCAGCTGGCTCACCAGCATCATTCCCTTGTATACGACGGTACGGCTGGACAGGGAGCAGATATACGCGTCTGTGTCCTGATGCTCGAAAACGCGGCGCAGGACAAAAAGCCGCCGGTCAAATTCCCGGCCGGCTGCCGCCTCCTTCGGTCTTTTCAGAAAGCACTGCTGGATGCGCGGCATTGTCCGCCGCGCGCTGGCGCCCAGCTGGGCCGGGTGGCAGGGCACTTCCCGCCACCCGAGAACCGGGATTTCCTCCGTTTCCGCCAGCTGTTCAAAAATCTGTTTCGTGTTTTCCGCGCCGACCTCATCCTCCGGCAGGAAAAACATGCCCACGCCGTATTCTCCGGGGCCGCCCAGGGAGATTCCCTCCTCCCGGGCCCAGGCCGCGAACAGCGTATGCGGCAGGCAGGTCATGATGCCCACGCCGTCCCCTGTCGTTCCCTGGGCGTCGCTTCCGGCCCTGTGGGCCAGGCGCTCCACGATGCGCAGCGCCTGATCCACCGTCCGGTGCGTCGCCTTCGCGCTCAGATCCACGACCGCGCCGACCCCGCAGCTCTCGTGTTCAAGTTCTTCGTGATAAAGAGGATACCGCCTGTCGCTCATGGTCCTTCCTCCGATTGCTCAAGAATCCGCCTCGCGAATTCCGCCATCTTCATTCCGTGGTTCATGGCATACTGCTGCATGGCCCTGTGCGCCTCGGGCTCCGTCAGGCCTTTCCGCTTCATCAGCACGGCTTTCGCCCGATTCACAAGATCCCTGCTCTCCCCTGTCCTGTGGGGCAGCCGCATCCGGTGAAGCTGGGACAGCATCTCCACCGCCCCGATCACCGCCTGGCCGGAGGCGGGCAGCGTCAGCCGGAAGATCTCCGGGGATTCGACATTGTCCAGGACATTCTGCCGGGCAATCAGCAGAATCTGGACGCAGTCCCTGTAGTCCCAGAGAAGGTCGTCCGGAACGCAGTCCGGCAGGATGCCGGCCATCACCACGACGCAGTCTTCGCTTTCGCTCAGCGCCCGTCTCAGCTCGCTTCCCGAGCAGCAGCAGCGGAACACCTGGAAACCGGAGGAAGTCAGAAGAGCGGAAATCTTTGAGCGGCTGTCCTCCGATCGGCTGGCAACCACAATTCTCGCCATCGGCTTCACCCCTTCCTTTCTCCGGAATACGCCGAGAATATCATCCCTGCCGGCGCAGCGCGCCCGGGGGGGTGGAATCCGCCCTCACGCGCGCTGCTTCCGGCCGTATTCCGGAATTCCGTTTTTTGCGTTTCGCTTCCCCTGCGTCCCGGATCAGTACATCACCAGATAGCGGTCCGTCTCCCATTTGCTGACATGGGTCCGGTAAGCGTCCCATTCCTTCTCCTTGCCTTCCACGTACTGGCTCAGCACGTGCTCGCCGAGCGCTGCGCAGATCACCTCGTCCGCCTTCAGGCAGTCGACCGCTTCCTTCAGGGTCCCGGGCAGGGAGCGGATGCCTCGTGCATCCCGCGCGGCCTGGTCCATGGCAAAAATGTTCTCCGCGATTTCCTCCGGCGGGGTCATGCCCTTCTCGATCCCGTCCAGGCCTGCCGCCAGGCAGACCGCCATATTCAGGTAGGGGTTCGCGCTGGGATCCGGGCAGCGCAGCTCCACGCGGGTTCCGCTGCCGCGGGCGGCGGGAATCCGGATCAGGGCGCTGCGGTTGCTGGCGCTCCAGGCCAGGTAGCAGGGCGCCTCATACCCGGGCACAAGCCGCTTATAGCTGTTGACCAGCGGATTGGTCACCGCAGCCATGCCCCGGATGTGCTGCAGGATGCCGGCAATAAAGGCGTAGGCTTCCCGGCTCAGTCCCCGCTTGTCGGAGGGATCCGCGAAGACGTTCTTTCCGTCCCTGAACAGGCTCATGTTGGTGTGCATGCCGCTGCCGTTGATGCCGAATACAGGCTTCGGCATGAAGGTCGCATGCAGGCCGTTCTTCTGGGCCAGGGTCTTCACCGCCAGCTTGAAGGTCATGATGTTGTCCGCGGCCGTCAGGGCATCCGCGTAACGGAAATCGATCTCATGCTGGCCGGCCGCTACCTCGTGATGGCTCGCCTCAATTTCAAAACCCATCTGCTCCAGCGCCATGCAGATCTCCCTGCGGGTTCCCTCGCCGTGATCCAGCGGGCCGAGATCGAAATATCCCGCCTCATCGGAGGTCGTGGTGGTCGGCCTGCCGTTTCCGTCCGTCTGGAAGAGGAAGAATTCCATCTCCGGCCCGACGTTGAAGGAATAGCCCAGGTCCGCCGCCCGCTGCAGGACCTTCTTCAGCACGCCCCGCGGATCCCCCGCGAAGGGAGTTCCGTCCGGATTGAAAACATCGCAGATCAGCCTGGCCACCTTGCCGTGCTGGGGGCGCCAGGGCAGGATCGCAAAGGTGTCCAGATCCGGCCGCAGGTACTGGTCGCTCTCATTGATGCGGACGAAGCCCTCAATGCTGCTGCCGTCGATCATGATCTCATTGTTCACGGCCTTCTCTATCTGGCTGGCCGTGATGGCCACATTCTTCAGCTGGCCGAAAATGTCGGTGAACTGCATGCGGATAAACTCCACGTCCCCTTCCCGAACCATGCGGATGATGTCTTCCTTTGTATACCTGCTCATGTTTCTGACCTCCATTCAACCTGTTTCTTTCCGGAAACGCCGGTTTGCTTCATCCGGCTGAAGCCGTCCGTTTTTTCCCGCCGGTATTTCAGCCTGTGCGCGTCCGCCCGGCGTTTCGATAAAAAGAAAGAGAGCAAGACGCGCCGTTTTCACGGCTCCCTTGCCCTGATGCGCGTATCCTAGCATTCCGTTTTTTCCCTGTCAAGGGGCGGATTGTATTCCCTTTGTTCCTGTTTCTTCTGTTTTCCCCTTCCGGTCCGCGGGCCCGGGTCCCCTGATATTTTCGGGGATGAATTGTATTCCCTTTGTTCTGCCTTCGGTTTTGCCCTTTCTTTTCTTGACATTTTTCTTTCCGCGGTGATAC
The DNA here is from genome assembly GCA_947166705.1 of uncultured Clostridia bacterium. GTDB lineage: Bacteria > Bacillota > Clostridia > Christensenellales > Aristaeellaceae > Aristaeella. Next base: position 8,551 of record CAMVFE010000041.1, on the reverse strand, counting down.
CATACCTCCTGACAAGGCAAAGGCGTCCTGTTTCAGGATTCTTTGCCCTGTTTTCTTTTATTTCATTCAGGCAGAACATCCGGAGGTGATCCCATGCTGACGCCCAACCTCAGCTACGCAAATCTGAAGGAGTCCTATCTTTTTCATCATATTGCCGAAAAGACCGGGGCTTATCTGGAATCCCACCCCGGCGCGCATCTGTACCGCATGGGCATCGGGGACGTCTCCCTTCCCCTGGCGCCGGCCGTGATCGAGGCCCTGCACCGGGCTGTGGACGATCAGGCGGTGAAGGAATCCTTCCACGGCTACATGCCGGAATGCGGCGCTCCCTTTCTCCGGGAAGCGGTGGCGGGTTATTACGCGAAGCGGGGCGTCCGGCTTTCCCCGGATGAAGTCTTCGTTTCCAGCGGCGCCAGCGACGAGCTGGGCGATATCCTGGATCTGTTCGACCGGAAGAACCGCGCGCTGATCATGGAGCCGGCTTATCCCGCCTACGTGGATGCGAACATCATGGCCGGGCGTGAAATCCTGCATCTTTCTTCCGGGCCGGAGAACCAGTTCCTCCCCCTTCCGGAGGATGGGCTGGAGGCGGACTTGGTCTACCTCTGCTCCCCGAACAACCCCACCGGCGCCGCCTACGGCCGGGATCAGCTCTCCCGCTGGGTGGCCTGGGCCAATGCCCGCGGCGCCCTGATTCTCTTCGACGCCGCCTATGAGGCGTTCATTGCGGAGGATCTTCCCCACAGCATCTTCGAAATACCCGGTGCCCGGACCTGCGCGATCGAGATCTGCTCCCTGTCCAAAACCGCCGGCTTCACCGGCACGCGGCTGGGCTATACCGTGATTCCGAAGGAGCTGGAGCGCGGGGGCCTTTCCCTGAACGCCATGTGGGTTCGCAACCGTACCACGAAGACCAACGGCATCTCCTATATTCTCCAGCGGGGCGGCGCCGCGGTTTTCACGGAGGAGGGTCAGCGCCAGGTCCGTGAAAACATCCGGGTGTACAGGGAGAACGCCCGCTGCCTCATGCGGGCGCTGGATCAGGCCGGCATCCGCTACTGGGGCGGAAGGAACGCCCCCTATATCTGGATGCGCTGCCCCGAGGGCATGGGAAGCTGGGACTTTTTCGACCTGCTTCTCCGTGAGATCCAGGTCGTCGGAACCCCCGGCGCGGGCTTCGGCGCCTGCGGCGAAGACTTTTTCCGCTTCTCCACCTTCGGCGATCCTGCCGATACGCGGGAAGCCGCCGCGCGGATGCTGAGGCTGCTGAAAAAATAAAAAACTGACAGAAACCGGAGGATGATCATATGTGCTCTATCTTTGGAATGACCGGGGCCCGTTTTCCCCGGGATCTGGTGAAAACCTGTTTCGACCGGACCGTCTCCCGCGGCCCTGATAGGAGCCGGATGGTGGATATACCCGGCGGCCTGCTCGGATTCCACCGCCTGGCCATCATGGGCCTGCACGAGGAGGGCATGCAGCCCTTCCGGCTGGAGGATGATTATGTGGTCTGCAACGGGGAGCTGTACGGCTTCCGGCCCCTGCGGGCGCGGCTGATGGAAACCTGGCCGATCAGGAGCGAATGCGACTGTGAAATCCTGCTGCCGCTCTATCGGGAGTACGGCGTGGAAATGTTCAAAACCCTGGACGCGGAGTTCGCCTTGGTCCTCTGGGACGGCCGGCAGCGGAAGCTGATCGCCGCCCGGGATCCGATCGGTATCCGCCCCCTGTATTACGGGGAGGTCCGGGGCGGCGGAACCGCCTTTGCCAGCGAACCGAAAAACCTGATCGGCATGTGCGACACGATCCTCCCCTTCCCGCCCGGGCATTACTGGGTGGACGGTGAGTTCTTCCAGTATGCCGACCCCGCGTATGTGGGCTACTTTACCATGAAATCGGAGGAAGAGGTCTGCCCGAAGCTTCGCCGGCTGCTGACAGACGGCGTGGAAAAACGTCTGGACGCGGACGCGCCGGTCGGTTTCCTGCTCTCCGGCGGGCTGGATTCCTCCCTGGTCTGCGCCATCGCGCAGAAAAAGATGGCGCATCCGATCCGAACCTTCTCCATCGGCATGGACCTCGATGCCATCGACCTGAAATACGCCCGCATGGTGGCCGATTACATCGGCAGCGAGCATACGGAAGTCATCATCAGCGAAAAGGACGTCCTGGAAGCCCTTCCCGCCGTCGTGGAGCTGCTGGGCACCTGGGATATCACCACCATCCGCGCCTCCATCGGCATGTATCTGGTCTGCAAATGGATTCACGAGCACACGGACATCCGGGTCCTTCTGACCGGCGAAATCTCCGACGAGCTTTTCGGCTACAAGTATACGGATTTCGCTCCCTCCGCGGCCGCATTCCAGGAGGAGGCGGAGAAGCGGATCCGCGAGCTGCATTATTATGATGTGCTTCGGGCGGACCGATGCATCTCCGTCAACTCCCTCGAAGCCAGGGTTCCCTTCGGCGATCTGAAGTTCGTCCGCTATGCCATGAGCATTGATCCGGAGCTGAAGATGAACCGGCACAACATGGGCAAGTATCTGATCCGCAAAGCCTTCGCGGAGGATCATCTCCTGCCGGACGAGATCCTCTGGCGCCAGAAGGCAGCCTTCTCCGACGCCGTCGGCCACAGCATGGTCAACGACCTGAAGGCCTTCGCGGAAAGATGCTATACCGATGCCGAATTCACGGAAAAGGCAGCGAAGTATGATTACTGCCCGCCCTTCACGAAGGAAAGCCTGCTGTACCGGGAGCTGTTCGAGCAGTACTATCCCGGCCAGGCGCATATGATCCCGGGCTTCTGGATGCCGAATAAATCCTGGCCCGGCTGCGATGTGGACGACCCCTCCGCCCGCGTCCTTTCCAACTACGGCGCCAGCGGGGAGTGAGGGAAGCGTCAGCCCTGCGGAATGTCCGGCGAAGCCGGAAGCTTTATTTTTCTTGATCTTTGGTATATACTTTCTCCCTGCAGACCTGTTCCTCCGGAGCTCGTATCCGGGGAACAGAGGACAGAGGAAAGGATCCGCACAGGGCCGCCGGCCAGGCCTTGCGGAAAAGAAAACATGAGTCAGGAAACCCCCGATAAAATCCTGGTCCGGGGCGCCAGGGTGCACAACCTGAAAAACATTGACGTGGACATTCCCCTGCACAGGATCGTCGGAATCGCCGGCGTCTCCGGCTCCGGCAAATCATCGCTCGCCCTGGGCGTCCTGTACGCGGAGGGTTCCCGCCGGTATCTTGAGTCCCTCTCGACCTATACCCGCCGGCGAATGACCCAGGCGGCCCGGGCGGACGTGACCGATGTGCTCTATGTCCCGGCCGCCCTCGCCCTGCACCAGCGGCCCGCCGTGCCCGGAATCCGCTCGACCTTCGGCACAGGAACCGAGCTGCTCAACAGCCTGCGGCTGATGTTCTCCCGTCTCGGAAGCCACCGCTGCCCGAACGGGCATTATCTTCCGCCTTCCATGGCGGTCGCGGCGGATCAGGAGCTGGTCTGCCCCGAATGCGGCGAGCGCTTCTACGGCCCCGGCGCCGAGGAGCTGGCCTTCAACAGCCAGGGTGCCTGCCCGCGCTGCGACGGCACGGGCATCGTCCATGTGGTGGACGAATCCACCCTGGTTCCGGATGAATCCCTGACTATCGATGAGGGCGCGGTGCTCCCCTGGCAGACGCTGATGTGGTCCCTGATGAAGGACATCGCGAGGGATCTGGGCGTGCGGACGGATGTGCCCTTCCGGGATCTGACGGAAAAGGAGCGGGAAATGGTGTTCCACGGTCCCGCCGTCAAGCACCATATGATCTATCAGAATCAGACCAGCGGCGCCGCGGGGGAAATGGACTTCACCTATTTCAACGCAACCTATACGGTGGAAAACGCGCTGTCCAGGGTCAAGGATGAGAAGGGCATGAAGCGCGTGGAGAAATTCCTCCGCCTGTCGGTCTGCCCTGACTGCGGCGGCACCAGGCTTTCGGAGAAGGCCCGGGCGCCGAAGATCATGGGGCTCACCCTGGCCCAGGTTTGCGAAATGACGCTCTCTGAATCCCTGGACTGGGTGGCCCGCGTCCCAGACGCCATGCCGGAGGAGATGCGGCCGATGGCCCGAAGCATCTGCGCCTCCTACGAGGGCGCGGCGAAGCGCCTGATGGATCTCGGGCTGTCCTACCTGACCCTCGACCGGGCGGCGTCCACCCTCTCCACCGGGGAGCGGCAGCGGATGCAGCTCGCCCGGGCGGTCCGGAACCGCACCACCGGCGTGCTCTATGTGCTGGACGAACCTTCCATCGGGCTGCATCCGGCCAACATCGTCGGGCTGGCCGGCGTCATGCGTGACCTGATCGCTGACGGCAACTCCGTGCTGCTGGTGGACCATGATATCCAGATTCTCCGGGAATCCGACTGGCTGATCGAGATGGGGCCGAAGGCCGGAGCGGACGGCGGCCGCGTCATCGCGGAGGGCACCCTTTCCCAGATCGAAGCCAATCCGGATTCCCTCATCGCGCCTTTCCTGAAGGAGTCCCAGCCCGTCCGGAAAAAGGCGGAGGCCGATCTGTTCGGGGACGGCTGCATTCATATGAAAACCGCGCCGATTCATACAGTAAAGCCGCTGGATGTACGGATTCCGAAGGGAAGGCTGACCGTGGTCACCGGGGTATCCGGCTCCGGAAAAACCACCATGGTGCTGGAAAGCCTCGTCCCCGGGCTGGACAGAACGGCATCCGGCGGAAGCCTGCCGGAGCATGTCGTCAGCATCGAGGCGGACGGCATCCGCCGCGTCAGGCTGATCGACGCGTCCCCCATCGGCATCAATGTCCGCTCCACCGTCGCCACCTATGCCAACGTGCACGACGAGCTTCGCAAAATCTACGCTCGGAGCCCCGCCGCAAAAAAGCGCGGCCGCGGCGCCGGAGACTTTTCCTATAACACCGGCAGCCTCCGCTGCCCCGTCTGCGACGGAACGGGCTCCATCAGCCTGGATGTGCAGTTCCTGCCGGATGTGGAGATTCCCTGCCCGGAGTGCAAAGGCTCCCGGTACGGAAAGGAAGCCTGGCAGATCAAAGCCCGGAACAGGTCCGGGGAGGAGAAATCCATGCCGGAGCTGATGGCCCTGGATGTCAGCGCCGCCCTCGGCTTCTGCATGGATATGAAAAACGTGGCGCCGCGGCTGGAAGTGCTCCAAAGCCTGGGTCTCGGATACCTGACGCTCGGTGAAGAGACGCCCGGGCTTTCCGGCGGCGAGGCTCAGCGGCTGAAGCTGGCCAGCGAGATGGGCCGGGCGCAGTCTGATTCCGTCTTCGTGTTTGACGAGCCCACCATCGGGCTGCATCCCCTGGATGTCCGGACACTGCTGGACGTATTCCGTTCCCTGCTGGATCGCGGCGCGACGGTGGTCGTCATTGAGCATGACCTGGACGTAATCCGCAGTGCGGATTATCTGATCGATATGGGGCCGGGCGGAGGCGAGGCGGGCGGAAGGATCGTGGCCTGCGGCACGCCGGAGGAAATCCGGCGGAATCCGGAAAGCGTCACCGGCCGGTTTATCTGACCCGCCGGGCGTCGTTCGGGCCCGGAAGACGCCGCCCTGAGGCGGCTCATGAAAAGGAGAAAAACATGACGGAAGAAAAAATCCTGATTCTGGATTTCGGCGGACAGTATACCCAGCTCATCGCCCGCCGCGTTCGCGAGTGCCATGTCTACTCGGAAGTGATTCCCTGGAACACGCCCCTGTCCGATATCCTCGCCCGCCGGCCCAAAGGCGTTATCCTGTCCGGTGGTCCCTCCAGCGTCCACGACGAAGGCGCGCCCAGGATTGATCCCGCCCTCTACGGCGCGGGCATTCCGATCCTGGGCATCTGCTACGGCATGCAGCTGACCGCGCTTCTGCTGGGCGGTCGCGTGGAAAGGGCCCTTCAGCGCGAATACGGCAGAATCACGGTCCGCATGAAGGAGCAGCAGGGGCTTCTGGGCGGGATGAAAGGCTCCTCCAGCTGCTGGATGAGCCATACCTGGCAGGTCAGCGCCTGTCCGGAGGGCTTCCGTGTCATCGCGGAAACCGACAACTGCCCCATCGCCGCCATGATCCATGAGGAAAAGAAAATCTGCTGCGTGCAGTTCCATCCGGAAGTCACCCATACCGAGGAAGGCAGCATGCTGATCCGCAACTTCCTCTTCCGCTTCTGCGGCTGCTCCGGGGACTGGACCATGAGTGCCTTTGCCGAAAACGCGATCCGGCAGATCCGGGAAACCGTCGGAGAAACCGGCACCGTGCTGCTGGCGCTTTCGGGCGGCGTGGACTCCTCCGTGGCCGCCGCCCTGATCTACCGGGCCATCGGCAAAAGGCTCACCTGCGTCTTTGTGGATCACGGACTGCTCCGCAAGGGCGAAAGCGATCAGGTCTGCCATGTGTTCAGCCACCTTTTCCCGGTTCGCTTCGTCCGCGCCGACGCGGTCTCCCGGTTCTTCTCCGACCTGAAGGGCGTCACCGACCCCGAGGAAAAGCGGCATATCATCGGCAAGGACTTCATCGAGGTCTTCAGGAAGGAAGCCCGGTCCCTGGGGAAAATGGACTACTTTGCCCAGGGCACCATCTATCCGGATGTGATTGAAAGCGGCCAGGGAACCAATGCCGCCGTCATCAAGAGCCATCACAACGTGGGCGGCCTGCCGAAGGAGCTCGGCTTCACCGAGCTCATCGAGCCCCTGCGCATGCTCTTCAAGGACGAGGTCCGCGCGCTGGGCGAAACCCTGGGTCTGCCCCGGGAGCTGATCTGGCGCCAGCCCTTCCCCGGTCCCGGCCTGGCCATCCGGATCATCGGCGAAGTCACGCCGGAGAAGGCGGAGATCGTCCGCGACAGCGATGCCATCCTCCGGGAGGAGGTCGCGGCCGCCGGCCTGGACCGCCATGTGAATCAGTACTTTACCGTCCTGACGAATCTCCGCAGCGTCGGCGTCATGGGCGATGAGCGTACCTACGACTACACCGTGGCCCTGCGCGCCGTTACCACGGACGACTTCATGACCGCCGACTGGGCCCGCCTCCCCTACGATCTGATCGCGCGGATCTCCGCCCGCATCGTCAACGAAGTTCCCCACGTCAGCCGCGTCGTCCTCGATGTAACCACCAAGCCGCCTGCCTCCATCGAGTGGGAATAAAGTCTGAAATTCGGAAACCCACATGAAATAAGGATTTCCGGGCAGTCAAAGTCCCGCGTGGCAACAATTTGGCAACAAAAATCCATCATTCCGAAAATGAGGGCTAACTGATTTTGTGTAGATCCGTTAGCCCTATTTCCATACCAAAAGAGCACCAAACCCCTGCGCCTGAAAAGTTGGTATCACATACCAGCCAACAGGCGCAGGGGTCTTTCTTTATCATTCAGCGTTTGCTGAACCGTGGTGATACCAAAGGTTCACCACACAACCACAGCACAAAGTGCTGGCTTTGAGGGGCTTGGGGGCGGAGTCCTCAACAAGCTTTTTGCAAAATGTATTAACTTTGCATTGCTTGCCACAAAATACTTGCCACAATATGCTTGACCGGCTGCTGTTATAGGTCTTTAGCATTTATCGGTTGTTATTCGCTCAATCTATTAATCCATGCCCATGCATTGGAGAACCTCATTGGGCTCCGGAACGCTGGTGATGCCCCCGTGCTTCTGGGTAGAGAGACTGGCGGCGGTGCAGGCGAAGCGGACGATCCGGGTCAGCTCTGCCTCCGTGAGCTCCGCCGGGGCCTTCCCACATTGCAGGAGTTGGCTCATGGCGCTGCCGCCAAAGATGTCTCCCGCGCCGGTGGTGTCCACCACACGGATGCCTGCAGGGCTGGCCACAGTCACGGAGACGTTCCGCGTGACCGCCAGGCAGCCCTTGGGCCCCAGGGTGATGTAGGTCAGGGATACGCCGTATTCCTCCAGGAGCTTTCGCGCCCCCTCCTCCGGGGAAACGCCCCACAGGAAGGCTACCTCCTCGTCACTGATCTTAACAATATCTGCCTGGCGCAGGCTCCACTCGATAGCGGCCTTCGCGTCTTCCTCCCGCTTCCACAGGGGCTTGCGGAGGTTAGGGTCGAGGCTGATCAGCAAATCATGCTTTCTCGAAAGCTCAATCGCCTTGCGGGTAGCGGAGGCAGCAGGCTCATCCGTCAGAGAGAGTGTGCCGAAATGGAACACCCTCGCTGAGGCGAGCAAAGCCTCGTCCACCTCCTCCGGGCACAGGCAGGTGTCCGCACCGGGCTTGCGCGCAAAGCTGAAATCCCGGTTCCCAGAGGCATCCAGGGAGACGAAGGCCAGGGTAGTAAACACGTTCGGATCGAGCAGGACGTCCTTCGTCTCGATGCCGGCTGCTTCCAGCGTCTTCACCAGCAGGCGGCCGAAAGCATCGTCTCCAACCTTGCCGATCATGGCGGTTTTACAGCCGTACTTTGTCAGGGCGGCCAGGAAATTCCCAGGCGCGCCGCCGGGGTTGGCGGAAAGAACCGGATAGTTTGCTTCGTTGACGCACTGCGGAGCAAAGTCAATCAGCAGTTCGCCCAGGGCAACAACGTCATATGTTTTC